>CAYUEI010000008.1:0-32237 GCA_964443445.1 uncultured Prolixibacteraceae bacterium
ACATGGACTTCAAAGTTACAGGAACAAGAGACGGTATCACAGCCACACAGATGGATATAAA
This sequence comes from uncultured Prolixibacteraceae bacterium, assembly GCA_964443445.1. Classification (GTDB taxonomy): domain Bacteria; phylum Bacteroidota; class Bacteroidia; order Bacteroidales; family Prolixibacteraceae; genus CAYMTR01. Next base: position 62 of record CAYUEI010000008.1, read on the forward strand.
AGTTGAAGGACTTTCATACGAAGTGCTTGCCCAGGCATTGGAACAAGCACGTCAGGGACGTCTTCATATTCTGGGTAAGATACTTGAAGTAATTCCGGAGCCTCGTGAAGATTACAAGGCAAACGTTCCTCGTTTGGAAACAATAATAATTCCTAAAGAATTTATCGGAGCAGTTATTGGACCTGGTGGAAAAATAATTCAGAAGATTCAGGAAGAAACAGGCACAGTTATTACAATTGAAGAAGTTGGTGACACAGGAGTAGTCCAGATATCATCGACAGGCAAAGAAGCGATTGAAGCTGCACTTGAAAGAGTAAGGAATATTGTTGCAGTACCTGAAGTAGGAAAAATCTACAATGGAACTGTAAAATCGATAGTTGCCTTTGGTGCTTTCATTGAAATACTTCCCGGCAAGGATGGTTTGCTGCACATATCAGAAATTGACTGGCAGCGTCATGAAACAGCTGATGAAGTGTTCAAGGAAGGTGAGAAAGTAGATGTTCAGCTCATTGGTGTAGAAGAAAAAACCGGCAAGTTGAAACTTTCACGCAGGGTGCTACTTCCAAAGCCTGAAGGTTATGTTGAACCACCAAAACGTCCACAGGGCGACAGACCTGACCGTGGTGGATATGACAGAAACCGTGGTGACAGGAACGACCGTGGAGGAAATCGTGGTGATCGCGGAGGTGATCGCGGAGGCTATGGTAACAGAAATAATGATCGCAGAGATCGTCATTGATAAAAGAATCATTTTAATATAAAAATATAAGGGCAGCCAACAAGCTGCCCTATATTGTTTAGTTTAAAAAAGAATTACTATTTTTAGAGCGCAAAAGAGAATATACACTGTAGTTCAAAAGGATTAAAAAATTCCGGAATGAATTTTCTTGTTATTGAAGGCAATATTGGCGCAGGTAAAACCACTCTGGCCGAAATGATCTCAAAAGATTACAATGCACAGCTTGTAAGTGAAAACTTTGCAGACAATCCTTTCCTTAAGAAATTCTATAACGATCCGGTAAACTATGCATTTACACTTGAAATGTCGTTTATGTCGGAGCGTTATACCCAGATGGTAAATGAACTACAACACAGGGATTTGTTTAAGGATTTTGCTGTATCGGATTATTATTTTATGAAATCTCTGATATTTGCAAGTGTGACCTTGTCGGATGATGAATTTAATCTTTACAGGAAATTTTTTAATATCATATATCCCCGGCTTCCCAAACCTGATTTATTTGTTTTTTTGTATAAAAATGGTACAAATCTTTTAAACAATATTCGAAAAAGAGGAAGGGATTACGAGCAGTCGATTGAAACTGATTATCTAGATAAAGTAACCAAGGCTTATTTCAATTTCTTTAAGCAACAAATTGATTTTCCGATTGTTATAATAGACACCAATGAGATTGATTTTGTAGTGAACAAAAAGGATTATTTGAAATTATGCGAAACAATTTTTCAAAATACCTATGATTCAGGTATAACGAGGGTTTTATTATGATAAAATTTTCAAATTTTGACTTTCAGGATTAAAAAACATTCTTATTTTTGTAGTAATAAGTGAAATAATGTATAAAATAATAATAATGTGACCATCATGAAAAAATTCAATTTAAAAGTTTTAGTCTCTATGGCGATTGTTGTGTTGCTGTTCAGCAGCTGTGCCAGCATCAAGAAGATGAAAAAAGAGGCTGACCTAATCAAATGGAACGTTACACCTGAAGTATTGGAAACACATGCAGGACAAGTTCTTGTAGCTGTTGAAGGGCAGATTCCTGAAAAGTATTTTGCAAAAAAAGCAAATTTACTTCTTACACCGGTAATCAGGTACACAAATTCTGAAAACGTTTTAGTTGACAAAGCTTATCCTGAAATAAAACTCCAGGGAGAAAAAGTCAAAGCCAACAATCAGGTTGTTGTTTACAAAGAGGGTGGTAATTTTTCAGTTAAGGGAGCAATACCTTATGAAGCAGCAATGAGAATGTCTGAACTTCAGGTTAAGATTGTGGCTTCACAGGGTGTGAAATCACTTGATTTTGATCCTATTAAAATTGCCGATGGTGTTATCTCAACATCTGAACTGGTAAATAAAGTCGGAGAGCCAATTATTGGTATTCAAAGAGAAAAAAATACAACAGGAAAATACAATCCTGAAATTGATCCTTTCCAGAGGGTCGTTCCTGACGAACTTATGGCAGACATCCATTACCTCATCAACAGTGCAAAAGTACGTGATGAAGAAGTTGGAGCCAAAGATTTTGACTCATTCAAATCATATGCAAAAGATGCAGTTAAGAATGATCGCAAAGAATTGAAAGACCTTCAGATATCAGCATATGCTTCACCTGACGGTAAGGAAGATCTTAATGCAAAACTTGCTAAAGAACGTGAAACATCAGCAACTGATTATCTCAACAAGCAAATGAAAGCTGAAAACCTTTCAGCAAACATTAAAGCTAAAAACACAGCTGAAGACTGGGAAGGTTTCCAGAAACTTGTTTCATCATCTAACATTCAGGATAAAGAATTAATTCTTCGTGTACTTTCTATGTATACTGATCCTGAAGTTCGTGAAAAAGAAATCCGTAATCTTTCTGAAGCATTTACTGCTCTTGCAGACAAAGTACTTCCTGAATTACGTCGTGCAAAATTCTATGCTAATATTAACCTTATTGGCAGAACAGATGAAGAATTGCTTGCTGATGCAGAGAAGAATCCTGAAAAATTAAATCAGGCTGAACTTATCAAAGCAGCTCTTTTAACTGATGATAATGCAAAGAAATTACAGTTCTTCAAATCATTTACTAAACAGTTTCCAAAAGACTGGAGAGGCTTCAATAATTTAGGAATGGCTCAGGTGAAAGCAGGTGAAATGGATGAAGCAGCTTCTAACTTTGAAAAGGCAGATCAGCTTAACCCTGGAAATCCAATTATCCAGAACAATCTTGGAGTTGCAGCTTTGCATCAAGGCAAAACTGATAAGGCAAAAGAATATTTTGCTGCAGCATCAGGTTTAGGTAAAGAAGTTGACAACAATATGGGTATTGTAAGCATCATTCGTGCTGAATACGACAAAGCAGTTAAATATTTTGGTGATTCAAATTCTGCAAATGCAGGTTTAGCTAAAATACTTGCCAAAGACTATAACGGAGCATTAAAGACTCTTGATGCCAACACATCAGACAGCCCTATGGTTCCTTATCTTAAAGCAGTTGTTGCTGCAAAAACAGCTAAAGAAGATTTGCTGATGTCAAGCCTTGAAAAAGCAATCGCTAAAGATGCTAAATTCAAAGCTTGTGCTAAGACAGATCTTGAATTTGCAAAGTATTTTGAAAATCCAAAGTTCAAAGCAATAGTAGAATAACTATCTAACTTTTATATATAAATAAAGGGTGTTTCGTAATGAGACACCCTTTATTTTTAATTATAAATTGTATTAATAATTCAATCTTCTGTATCTAATTCTTCCTTATTATCTTTATTCCCTGCAACAATAATTACTATTTCACCTTTCACTCCCTTTTCTGAAAAATAATCAAAAGCCTCTTTTAACGTTCCCCTGTAGTTTTCTTCATAAAGTTTGGATAACTCTCTGCTTACACATACCTTACGATCGGGACCAAAATAAGTAATAAATTGTTCAAGGGCTTTGCATAAGCGGAATGGAGATTCATAAAAGATCATTGTCCTGCTTTCAGCAGTTAAAGCTTTAATTGTCTTTTGCCTTCCCTTCTTTTGAGGGAGAAAACCTTCAAAACAAAACTTATCAGAGGGTAATCCGGAATTAATGAGAGCCGGCACAAAAGCAACAGGTCCGGGTAGTGTTTCAACTTCTACTCCTTTTTCGATACATGTTCTTGCAAGTAAAAACCCGGGATCGGAAATACCCGGAGTACCGGCATCAGAAATAAGAGCTATGTTTTCGCCTCCCAGAATTCTGTCGGCTATATGTTCGGATGTTTTATGCTCATTGAATTTATGGTGAGATTGCAGTCGTGTTTTAATATCGAAATGGTGCAGAAGTACAGATGAAGTTCTCGTATCTTCAGCAAGTATAATATCTGCCTCCTTCAGAATTCTGATTGCCCTGAGGGTCATATCCTCAAGATTTCCTATTGGTGTAGGTACAATAAAAAGTTTTCCCATCAGGATTTAGTTTTCAAATCTTCTTTTGACCAGATTCATGAACTTCAAGCTGGTTGAGTTTTTAGTCCACTTATAGTTTTGTTCCAGAAATTCAATAACTTCCAGAAAAGTATTCATATTATCGATTCTACTTACAGTCAATTCAAAATCAGATGAATTGTTATTAAAAAGTTCTCTTGTGAAAAGGAATTTATCGTTAATACCAATAGCAGCACGGAGGTTGTTTAATGGCATTGGTTTTATTTTTGGCTCAGTACTTTGCGTGGCAGCAAGTCGATCATTCAATGAAGGTTCATTATGAAATTTCTCACCAAAAACCTTTTTTTCAGAAGCCTCAGTGGTAACCTCAATTACTTTGTCGATCAGCTTGTCAGTATCGGGTTGGTCGATTGACTGTTCAGATTCTTCAACAGTAATATGAATTACTTCTTCAGGAATACTAGTTATGACTTCTTTTGGTACTTCATTGTTTTCATCTGCTATTATATCAGAAGTTTCTTCTTTAATAATAACATTAGCTGTTTCTGCGAAATCTTCAATTTGATTCCGGGCATCAGTATTTTGATTTGTTTCTTCAACTTCAATAATTACAGGCTCGTCAAGGAAATCCAGAGTTTCATTATCTTCAGATAAAATAAAGTCACTTTTAATTTCATCAACATTTGATGCTTGAGGTTCAATAAAATAATTTTCTGTATCCTGATTTGTAATCGCTCCTTCATCAGATTCATCTTGTTCTGAATCTGCATCCGGTTCTTCTTGAATAGTAGGTTCAACGTCAGAATTGGTATCAGGTTTAACCAATGATAATTCCTGATAAAGAATTTTAGCTTTAGCTATAGTGATTTCAATAAGAACCTGATCATATTTTCCTCCTTTATAGAGGTCTTCAACCAATAAATTTATTTCTTCAAGGTTTTTCTTAATCAGTTCAAGTATAATTTTGTTGTCCATATACGTTTAAAATTCATTTATTTACAGTAAAGCTAAATGAAATATTTAATTATTTGATGAAATGTAGTATATTCAAAAAATAAATTTTTGAGACTACAATTTTCAGAACGTTAAAATTGTCAATAAGTTGTAAAATTAATTTTTTTGGTTTAATAGTATAAAATGTTTCTTGAAAAAGATTTAAGAGGTCCCAAACAAAAAGGATGGATAGAGGTTATTTGCGGTTCGATGTTTTCGGGGAAGACCGAGGAGCTGATAAGGAGGTTGAACAGGGCAAAGATAGCCAGGCAAAGGGTTGAGATATTCAAACCTGCAATAGATACCCGCTATTCTATCACTGAAGTTGTATCGCATGATGAAAATACAATACGTTCTACCCCTGTTGAAACTGCATCCAACATATTGTTGCTAACAGGAGATGTTGATGTAATAGGAGTCGATGAAGCCCAGTTCTTTGATGATTCTCTTGTTGATGTATGCGGAATGCTTGCTGACATGGGAATACGAGTAATTGTAGCAGGTTTGGACATGGATTTCCGGGGCAAGCCTTTTGGTCCGATGCCTAAGATAATGGCAACTGCCGAATATGTTACAAAAGTTCATGCTATATGCATGAAATGTGGTAGTCTGGCAAATTTTTCACACAGGTTAACGCCTGAAGAAAAGCTAGTTGTTTTAGGTGAAAAAAGTGAATATGAACCATTATGCCGGGAATGCTTTAAAAATTCTCAAAAATAGAAGAAAATGAATGTGTCAACCAACTTTAGTATTGCAGAGCAAATTGGTGCCGAGTTCCTTCAAACGGGAGAAGAGACCCAGATTGCATATCTGTCGACTGATTCAAGGACAATTGTTTCAGGGAGCTCAACGTTGTTTTTTGCATTAAAGACCAAAAGTAATGATGGCCATCAGTTTATTCGCCATGCATACGACAAGGGGGTACGAAATTTTATAATATCAAATCCTAATTATTCGGTACATAAATTTCCTGAGGCTACCTTCATCCTCACTGAAGATACGCTGAAAGCATTACAGGATATTGCAATAATAAAACGCAACAAGTTCAAGGGGAAAGTAATAAGCATAACAGGGAGTAATGGAAAGACTATAGTTAAGGAATGGCTTAGCTATCTTTTAGCAGATGAGTATAACGTTATAAGAAGTCCTAAGAGCTATAATTCACAGGTTGGAGTTCCTCTTTCAGTTTGGCTTATGGAAGATGAACATGACATAGCAATAATTGAAGCAGGGATATCACAGCCCGACGAAATGGACCATCTGCAAAGAATAATAAAACCTGATATAGGGATTTTTACTAATATAGGTGAAGCACACCAGTCTAATTTTATATCTGTGGAAGAAAAGGTTAGAGAGAAGCTCAACCTATTCAAAGGAACTGATGTAATAATATATCATAAAGATTACCAGAACATAACTGACGCTATTGAACAGCTTGCTGAGCATAAGCCACTATGTTCAATCACCTGGTCGATGATGGATGAAACTGCCGACCTTTTTGTATATTTTGTACAGAAAGTACCTGAAGGATGTGGAATTATTGCTCAATCAGGTGAAAAGCAATATGCAATTTCAATTCCTTTTTCAGATGATGCTTCTGTTGAAAATGCCTGTACATGCTTAGTTGCGCTTATTGCAATTGGCAAGGATCAGGATCATGTCCTTAACAGGTTCAGTTCTCTTCAGCCTGTTGCCATGAGGCTTGAAATAAAACAGGGCAATAACGAATGTATAGTAATCAATGACTCATATAACTCAGACCTTAATTCTCTTACTATAGCACTTGACACCTTAGATCAGCAGGCCAGTCAGGATTTTCTTACAAAGACCTTAATCCTGTCTGACATATATTTCTCACCAAAACCTGATGAAGTATTATATGCTGAAGTTGCTGAGCTTATAAGATTGAGGATGATGGAAAGGTTTATTGGAATTGGTCCCAACATCTCAAAACAGTCTAATCTGTTTGGAGATAATGCTAAATTCTACGAATCTACATATGAGTTTTTGAATGATATGCCTAATCTTGAATTCAAGCAGGAAGCAATCCTGTTAAAAGGATCCAGGGATTTCCAATTTGATCTAATAGCAACGGTATTACAACATAAAGCCCACGAAACAGTATTGGAGATCGACCTCTCTGCATTAATTCATAACTTCAACTTTTTTAAAAGTAAGCTATTCCCGGATGTAAAAATAATGGTAATGGTGAAAGCTTTCTCTTATGGCAGCGGATTGGCAGAAATAGCTAGAATGCTTGAATTCCACCATGCTGATTATTTAGCTGTAGCAATTGCTGATGAAGGAGTAGCATTGAGGAAGGCAGGCATAAAAATGCCAATTGTAGTAATGAATCCCGAAGAACACAGCTTCGATCTTATGATTGAGCATCAGCTTGAACCGGTAATTTATTCAATGAGAATTCTTGATCAGTTTATTCCTGCTGCACATAGAAATGCTGTGAATAATTTTCCCATTCACATCAAGATTGATACAGGGATGAAACGCTTAGGCTTTGAATCAAAAAGAGATATTGAAATCTTGCTTTCTAAAGTAAATAAGAACGACGAATTGTTTATTAGTTCTGTCTTCTCACACCTGGCTGTAAGCGATGAGCCTACTGAAGATGAGTTCACTAAAACACAGGTCAACCGCTTTGATGAAATGGCAAAAATCATTCAGCATGGATGTGATCATTCAGTTATCAGGCATATACTTAACTCTTCAGGTATTGAAAGATTCCCTTTCTACCAGTATGAGATGGTAAGACTTGGAGTAGGTTTATATGGATACAGCTCTAATGATCTTAAAGCACTTCAGAATGTAAGTACTTTGAAGACAACCATATCTCAGATAAGAACTGTAAATAAAGGAGAAACAGTTGGGTACGGACGTAGGGGTTTAGCTACGCATGAGATTAAAATAGCAACATTGCCAATAGGATATGCTGACGGATTCAACCGTAAATTAGGCAATGGCGTTGGAAAAGTATGGATAAACGGACGTCTTGCTCCTGTAATAGGAAATGTATGTATGGATATGTGTATGATTGATATTACCGGCATTGAAGCTAAAGAAGGAGACAGAGTTATTGTTTTCGGAAAAGAATATCCTGTCACTGAAATCGCAAAAAGTCTTGATACCATACCTTACGAAATATTTACATCCGTTTCTCAAAGAGTTAAAAGAGTTTATTTCCAGGAATAGTAATTGTTTGTTTATTGAAACAATATTATAAATTCGCACTGCGTTTTAAAACTCACAGGTATTAATAACCATTTAAAAGTATGAAGTCTGTAATACGGAGCTTACTCAGTGCATCAATTGTATTTATTCTTTTCTTATATTCATGTGAAAAGAATGATATGGATATTGACAACACCGGTGATTTTTTAGTTTCAACAGACACCCTTTCATTCGACACGATAATAACTACATACCGAACACCTACTCAGAACTTCAGGATAATAAACAAAAGTTTTTCTCCATTGGAAATCAAAACAATCAGACTGGCCGGAGGAGAAGATTCTCATTTCAGGCTGAATGTTGACGGTATCCCTTGTAAATCTATCAATGATATACAAATCCTTAGTCGCGACAGCTTATTTATTTTTGTTGAAGCAACATTCCCTGAGTTCAATATTGACTCTGTTTGCTACCGTCTTGATTCAATAATAATAGAGAGCGATGCAGGGATGCAAAGCGTTAAGCTGCTGTCATGGTCGCAAGATGTTACATTCCTCAAAAATGAGTGGCTAAATACGCAAACATGGAACAGCAAAAAGCCTTATTTGGTATTTGATTCTGTAATGGTTGATGAAGGACAAACGCTCACAATAGAAAAAGGATGTAAGGTCTTCTTCCATAATAATGCTAAAATGTATGTTCTTGGTAATATAATTGTAAATGGCACAAAGGAAGAGCCTGTTATATTTATGAATGACCGTTTTGATGAGAATGCAGCAGGTGATTCATACGAAGATATTCCGGGGCAGTGGTATGGAATATATGTTCTTCCCTCAACATTGAAATCATCATTTAATCATGCTGAAATAAAGAATTCAATTTTGGGTTTATGGACAGGAAGCCTTGGCGACCCTATCTTTCCCTCTGTTAAAATTTATAATACAATAATCAAGAATAACAGTTTTTCAGGATTGATATCTTTTGGTGCAAATATTGACTGTTACAATACAATTTTTAGCAATAGCAGGACTTGTATCTTTTTATGTCATTCTGGCAAGTATACTTTTAATCATATTACAATTTCCAACAACTTCAACTATCAATATCCTCGTCAAACAGGATCAGTGTTAATAAAGGATTATTACATTGATGATGTTAAAACATATTTAGGACAGTTTGAAAGTATATTCTTTGGTAATTCAATCATTTATGGTGATCGTAACAATGAATTTGAAGTTGATAAATATGACATCTCAAATCCTAAGGTACCATGTACTTTAGATCATTGTATGATGAAATTAGGAAGTCCTGATTCTCTTCTTTTCAAGTTAGACTATACTGATCTTATATTTGAAGAGTCAATTGATTTTGATTCAGTTTTCAATTATTTTCCTGACACCACTTCATCATTTATTGATAAAGGGAGTATTAATATTGGTATGTTGTTTCCTGAAGATTTGTTTGGAAACAGCAGGATAAATGATGGAATGCCTGATCTAGGTGCAGTAGAGTTTATAAAGTAAAAGTGAAAAATCAAGATTACTTCTGCATAAAAAATTAGAAGTAAGATATTAAACTCAAAAAGAAAGTTTAGATTTAACCAAGTTTGCTAATTCTTTCTAGTTTAGAAAAATCAAGAATTTTTAATTTCCTGCCGTCAATAACAATGACTCTTTCAGTAACAAAGCTTGAAAGAGTACGAATAGCGTTAGAAGTAGTCATATTGGAAAGGTTTGCCAGATCTTCTCTCGATAAATAAGCTTTAATTGTAGAACCATCACTTTCAATACCATACTTATCTTTAAGAAGAATAATTGATTCTGCTAAACGTCCCCTGATGTGCTTTTGCGTAAGAGTTACGGTACGCGAGTTTGAAAATCCAAGCTCCTTTGCAAGCTTAGTAAGTAGTAAAAGAGCAATATTGTGATTTTTTAATAAGCGGCTGAAAAAGAAATCAGTATCAATAATAAAAATCACAGAATCTTCTAATGCAACAGCTGTGTCGTTATGATTTTGATTTGCAATAAGAGCTCTGTATCCAACAAACCCACCGGGCTTAAGCATCCGGAGTATTTGTTCTCTTCCACCAACTCCCTCTTTTACAATCTTAACTTTCCCTTCTTCAAGAGTAATAAAACCAGTAGGTTTATCACCTTCTTTAAAAATGAAATTATTCTTGGCTATTTCAACCCTGGTTATATGATCTTCAAGCTCAGCCTTTTCTTCGGGAGTAAGAAACTTATATATTGATTTCTTATTTTCCGGTGAATGATTATTATCTGAGTCAGTTGAAAGCATTTGCAGAAAAATCTATGTTGTTTAGCATCAAAGTTAATCTTTTTTTAATAACAAAAATGTTTTACAACAAGCTTTTTTAAAGCTTCCAAATTAAAGAATTTATATATCAAACTTAGCCACCAATGGTATACGCCTCCCAAAACCAAATGCTTTTGAAGAAACACGTAAAACAGGTGGTGCCTGAAATCTTTTGTATTCGTTAATATTGACAAGGCGAACGGCCTTTCTTACTATTATTTCATCAAATCCATCCTTGATAATATCTTCAGCCGATTGATTCAATTCAATATACCTGAAGAGAATTTTATCCAGTATATCATATTCAGGGAGACTGTCCGAATCCTTCTGCCCGGGCCTTAATTCTGCTGAAGGGGGCTTTGTAATTGTATTTTGTGGTATAACTTCTTTCTCCCGGTTTATATGTCCTGCCAGTTTATAACAATCGCTTTTGTAAACATCCCCTAAAACAGAAAGCCCTCCGTTCATATCACCGTAAAGAGTACCATAACCTACAGCACATTCGCTTTTATTTGACGTATTCAGTAAGATATACCTGAATTTATTGGATAAAGCCATAAGGAATATTCCCCTTGACCGTGCTTGAATATTTTCTTCCGTAACATCCGGATTAAGGTTTTCAAATATAGGAGATAGCGATTCCTCAAAACTGTCAACAACTGATTGAATGTTGATCAGGTCATACTTTATTCCAAGATTCTTTGCAAGTGAAATTGCATCTTCAACACTATGTTCGGAAGAATACTTTGATGGCATGAGCAAACCATGCACATTTTCCTTTCCCAAAGCTTCAACAGCAAGAGCAGCAACAATGGCTGAATCAATACCTCCGGATAAGCCGATAACAGCTTTTGAAAAATTCATTTTAAGGAAGTAATCCTTAATGCCAAGAACAAGGGCATCATGTATCTTTTCAATCATTGATTGTTCAGATTGAACTGAGTCAATCTCATTTGATTCTGTATCTATCAACCTGTAATCTTCTTTAAAATAAGCAAGCTCATGCAAAATCCTGCCTTCATGGTTAACAAACATTGACCCTCCGTCAAATATCAGTTCAGCCTGAGCACCTACCTGATTCACATATACAATTGGCACATGATGTTCCTTTGCATTCTTAACAAGTATATCCTTCCTGAATAATTTCTGATTATATGAAAAAGGTGAACCTGCAATATTAATGACAATATCTGGGTTTAGCTTTTCAAGTTCATCCAAAGGAGAAGTTATATATAGCTTGCTTTTGGCAAAACTGTTGCTTGTCGGCTGATCATCCCATAAATCTTCACAGATTGTAATAGATATTTTATTACCCTTCAAATCAATTACCTTAAATTCAGTATTCGGTTCAAAGTACCTGTATTCATCAAATATATCGTAGGTTGGCAATAACGTTTTATGAACAGTATCTTTTATTTCACAATCCTTTATAAATATTGCTGAATTATGAAGCTTCTTACCATTTTGACTTTCATTTATAGTTGGAGCCCCAATGATAACAGAAATCCCCTGACAAACAGAAGCAATTTTTCTAACTGTGTCATTTACGAGATCTATAAAATTACTTTTCTCCAGAAGATCATAGGGAGAATATCCGCAAACAGATAATTCGGAAAAAACAATAAGGTCGGCTGAATCTTCTTTTGCCTTATTTATATGACTAATGATCTTTTCAGCATTCTTTTCAAAATTCCCAACATGATAATTAAGTTGTGCCAAAGCAATTTTCATAAAAACAGTTTTTAAAATAATACCCCTAATATCAGCCTTATTGAATGAAATTTACTTACCGCCAATTGCTCTATAGTTGAATAATCGATTAAAGTATTGGTATATTGAATCCCAAAGTTTAAAGCAGTGTTCCCGCCTACATCATATTCTGCCCCTCCCCCCATAATTAAACCGAAATTATAAAATCCAAAAGCATTGGGAACTTTAGACCCGTCAAGCTGATAATCGTCAGAATAAGCTGCTGTGCTTACGCACATATAATTAGTAATTCCGAACTGCCCGTAGTAGGTAAATCTGTAAAACTGGTCTGAACGTAATTTAAGGTTAATTGGTATCTCTATATAATTTAGCTTGTACATAACCCCGGCATCTTTATTAAAGACCTTTCCCTCAATGACAAAAGGTTTGTCAGAGTTGTATAAAGTACTAAAAGAATGATGTGAAACAAACAATCCGGTATTAAATGAATACCGGGGCTGACCTGCCAGAAAGATATCTGCTTCAACACCATATTTAATCCCAACTCTGCTTTTATCCGATGTAACAGTCTTCGATGAAGAATTCATCCATGTTAAATGAGGACTTGCCTGAAATCCTAATCTGAAGTTTTGCCCGTAAGAAAACAAAACACCAAAAAGAAAAAAGAATAAAAGAGAACCCTTTCCCGTTAAATTAGTTTTTCGCATTTGTTAACTATTAAATATATGACAAAAATATGATGAATTTTGGACATAAAGCCTATGAACTCTTTAATTGATTAATTATAATTTTGCACAGAATACATTAACTTTATTTTCGTTATAAAATTAAAAATTAAAAAATGATGAAGTATCTGTACTATATAACGTTGGTAATCTTGTTTTATTCCTGCATAAAAGGCAAAGACAATGTAGATATATCCGAAATTAAGCTGGATTTGGAAATCACAAGAACGGAACAATTATTATTCACTTCTGATTCGGTCAAACTGAATGAAAATATTGATTTTCTGAAAAAGGAACACACTAATTTCATGGATATTTATAGCAACTATGTTCTAAATATAGGATTGACAGATATTCCTGACTATGAAAATTACTTAAAATTGTTTATCAGAGATACCGTTATCAGCAGGGTTGCTGATACTGCCGTAATGATATTCAGCGATTTCAGCAAAATAGAAAATAGTATTGAAAAGGGATTCAGACATTATAAATATTACTTCCCAAATAACAAAATACCAAATATTTACACTTGCTTATCAGGATTTAATCAGTCAATCTTTACAAGTGATGATATCATAGGAATCAGTCTTGACAAATACCTGGGAGCTGATTGTCCATTTTATGAATATTTAGGTATACCTCAATATAAAAGTGCAAATATGTATCCTGATAAGATTGCAGCCGACCTTTTCTATTCCTGGTTTGTAACTAACTATCCTTACAGCGAATTATCCGACAATCTTCTTTCAAACATTATTTATCAGGGGAAAGCTATGTATTTCAGCAAGGCAATGCTTCCTGAAACACCTGATTCAGTAATTATTGGTTATACCGCCAAGCAAATTAAATGGTGTAAAAATAACGAAGCATCAATGTGGACATTTATGGTTGAAAATAAGCTGCTTTACGATGTTGAAAGGTTAACTCTTCAAAAGTACACGGGAGAAGCTCCTTTCACAAATACTTTTTCAAATGAATCTCCCGGAAAAACAGGAGTATGGTTAGGCTGGAGAATTGTTCAGTCGTTCATGGAAAAAAACTCTGAAATGACCCTCCCCCAATTGTTAACTATAAAAAACTCACAGGAGATACTTAACATGTCGGGATACTTTCCTGAATAAAAGTAAATAGATTTAATAATAAGTTATTAATGGTAATCATATTGATTAAATTTGTAATATCTGAAAAAATATAAATGAAATGAAAAGAATAGGTATTCTTACTGCAGGAGGAGATTGTCCGGGATTGAACGCAGCAATCAGAGGAGTTGCCAAAACTGCTATTCTTGAATATGGAATGGAAGTTTATGGTTTTGCTTTGGGCTATACCGGTCTTATTAAAAAAGAATATACAAAGCTCGATGAGTCTATGGTATCAGGTATTCTTACTTTAGGTGGCACAATACTTGGCACCTCGAGGGAGAAACCTTTCAAGAGCAGTCAGCAGGATGGTGATGTAAATAAGCCCGAGCAAATGAAGGAAACATATAATGATCTGGGACTCGACTGCATTGTTTGCATTGGCGGTAACGGAACGATGAAAACAGCTTCCAGAATGTACGAGCTTGGTATGAATGTTATTGGAATTCCAAAGACTATAGATAATGATGTCTGGGGAACTGATATAACCTTTGGATTCGATTCAGCAGTTAGCATTGCAACCGAAGCTGTTGACCGTTTGCATACAACAGCCAACTCTCACCAGAGAGTAATGGTAATGGAGGTTATGGGCCATAGCGCAGGTTGGATTGCATTATTTGCTGGTATGGCCGGAGGAGGGGATATAATTCTTATCCCTGAAATTAATTATAACATTGAATCCGTTTGCAAAAAGGTTGAAGATCGTTTTGCAGTAAAAAAATCATACTCTATTGTCGTTGTAGCTGAAGGGATTGTTGTTCCTCCCGATAAAACTGCCGGAAATTACATAGCATCATGTATAACTGAAATTACAGGTGTGGAAACCAGAGAAACAAGACTCGGATATGTACAACGGGGAGGAAGTCCTTCTCCGATGGACAGAATACTTGCTACCAGATATGGCTCCTATGCCGTTGAAACTATTGCTAAAGAACATTATGGTGTTATGGTTGCATTGAAAGAAAATAAACTGACTACTATACCATTAACTGAAGTTGAAAACAAATTGAACCTTGTCTCTCCAACCCTTCCCTTAATAAAAATGTGCCGTAATATGGGGGTGTCGTTTGGAGATTAAAATGCCGTTTATCTCGATTTATTTAAAAAATAACCCCTTATAAAGTTTTGGCAAGGAAGTTGATATAAAAAGGATAATTATTCGTCTAAAAAATAATGACTGAATTATAAATTCCAAAAAACAAAGTGTTTACATTAAACGTTGTAATTACTAGTTTTGTAAAAAAAGTTAAAACAGATAAGTATTAGAAACAAATAATTTTAAAAATATGAAACGATTTATTTTAATTTTCTTTTTAGGAGCAGTTTTATTTGCAAATGCTCAACCAAAAATTACTTTCAAAACGATTGATTTTGATTTTGGTAACATTAAAGAAGATAAGGGTATTGCAACAGCTGAATTTGATTTTAAAAACACGGGTAATCAACCTCTTATAGTAAACAACGTAAAGGCTTCGTGTGGTTGTACAACTCCGGAATGGAATAAGGAACCAATAGCTCCCGGTAAATCAGGAACAATAAAAGTTGCTTACAATCCACAAAACAGACCGGGTGCTTTCATGAAAAGCATCAACGTATACTCGAATACTGACCCAAGCGTAATAAATCTTACAATTAAGGGAACTGTTGAACCTCGGGAGCTGACTATGGAAGAAAAATTCCCAAGAGTAATGGACGGATTAAGGTTCAAATCAAATTATATTTCTTTAGGAACAGTATTCAATAATCAGATTAAAACCGATTCTATTGAATTTTATAACAGTTCTGATAAACCGATGAAGATTGGAGTATACAGAGTACCGTCTCACATGAATATCACTCTTGTTCCGGAGAATGTTAAACCGGGAGAATATGGAAAATTGTTCATTAAGTATGATGCAAGCCAAAGAAATGCATATGGGTATGTTTCCGACAGACTATATTTGAATATCAATGATAAAAACAGTAATGAATACTCTGTTGGAATTTCATTATCAATAGCTGAAGATTTTTCAAAACTTACGGAAGAACAAAAAGCTAATGCTCCGGTTGCTGTAGTTGAAAATAATGTCTATGAATTTGGCGTTTTAGTAGAAGGAGATATTGCTGAACACAGTTACAAGATAAAGAATAATGGTAAATCAGATCTAATTATAAGAAATGTTAAAGCCAGTTGCGGTTGTACTGCAGTAAAACACAGCAATTTGGTTAAACCAGGAGAAACAACAGACATCAATGTGAAATTCAATTCCAGAGGAAAGAAAGGTCGTCAGAATAAATCCATAACAGTAATTACAAATGATCCTAATAATTCAACTATTACTTTCAGGATTACCGGAGATGTACAGGCAAAAACACAATAATATTCGATAAAAAAAGGGAGAAGATTCTCCCTTTTTTTATTTTGGCTGCCAGAAACAAACCTTAGGTGAAATAATTAATCCCTCATCCTTTAAAGATTTCATCGCTTTATCAACTTCCTTTTTATCTAAAGCACTTATCTCAGCAATTTCTGCTGCTTTTAAAGGTTTTCCTGCATTCTTTAATGCCTCCAGCACTTTCTCTTTATTATTCATAGCAATTTAGTTTTAAATTAATGCTAAGTATCGTTCAGAAATAATTTGCCAGTCAAGTATCTTCCAAAAATCTTCAACATAAGAAGGACGTAAATTTTGCTTATCCAAATAATATGCATGCTCCCAAACATCACATGTCATTATAGGTTTCAAACCTGCTGTCATCGGATTACCAGCATTTTGAGTCTGTACTATTTCCAGCTTACCTTCTTTATTAATTACCAGCCATGACCACCCTGATCCGAACAAAGTAACAGAGGCTTTTGAAAACTGTTCCTTAAAAGATTCAAAAGAACCAAAAGCATTTTCAATAGATTCTTTCAATTTGCCCTTAGGTTCTTTACATCCATCTTTCGAAAATTGATTAAAATAGAAAGTGTGGTTCCAGACCTGAGCACCATTATTGAAAATACCACCTGAAGATTTCAACACAATATCTTCCAGAGTAGAATTTTCAAATTCAGTTCCAATAATCAGATTATTGAGATTATTTACATACGCCTGATGATGTTTCCCATAATGGAACTCCAGCGTGCGCCTGCTTATAATAGGCTCTAAATCATCAAGCCCATAGCTTAATTTTGGTAATTCGAAACTCATAATTTTATTTTTATATTTAATTCCTAAGATATAAATTCTTCTTTTTATTTATTATAACGATAAATCTTATTTATTGTTTGTTTTAAAAAAATATGATATGTTTTTTTTGGTGAAATTTAAAAAAGTATGTACCAATTTTAGAGTAAGACATATTCCTTTCAGATAGGGACCTCATCCGTACCTCATTAGGATCAAACACCATAAGAAAGGTAGGTTTGTGGTATTTGGGGCGAATGAAGTACAGAAAAGGCATCTATTAAAAAGGACAGATTTTGCTTGAATAAAATCTGCAACCCTTTTTTAATAAATAGCAATTAAATTTTAAGGAGAGAAAAATGATGCCAACGAGATAGAAATAATTACAAAATATATAAGGGAAAAAGAAAATCGGATGTAAACCCCATGCAGTTTTGTTCTGCATGGTGTTTCATCCTCTTTCCTGTTTTCCCCTTTTTAAAATAAACCCCAAAAGCACGTGATAACCTTTAATTAAAAGGCATTAAGCTTTCCATCATTATCGCCGGTAATCTTTTTATTTGTATACGCTTTTTTATTTGTAACTTCTACTTGAATCTTTCTGCTAAATTCTTTCATTGCTTCAATTACTTCCTGATTTCTTGTAACTATTTCTTTTACTTCCGAATCATTCAATAACTTTTTTGATCTCATATCTGCAATGAAAAATATTTTACATACTCAAAGTAAGTATAAAACAAAGCAATAACCTAAAAATCTATCTTTACATTATCACAACAAGCATCTATATATTATCTATACAAGGATTGTATAAATAATATTTGAAAAAAATAACAATGTCAGATTTTCATTAGGAAGTCAACAAGATTCTCTTCAGTATTGAGGTTTAATTTCTTTCTCAACCTGTAGCGAGCCATATCAATACTTTGTGAGTTTTGAAAAGTTAATGCGGCGATATCCTTAGAAGAAAGATTTAATCTTAATAAAGCACATAACTTCTTTTCACCCGGAGTTAGGTCAGGATGCCGGCTATTCAGTCCGTCATAGAAGGATTCAAATACATTTTCAAACCGTGCTTCAAATTCCTTCCAGACATTTATCCCTGAGTTAATATTAAACTGGCTGATTATACTTTTTAACAATTCAGCTCCCTTAGGAGAAGTATGTTCATATACATTTTCAAGTTCTGTTATCAGATTGTTGTTCATTTCACTTATCTGAATCAAACGTAATGCACTTGATGTCAATTCTCTTTTCTTACTTTCCATCAAGTCATTATGAGCTTTTTTCAATTCAGAGATTTCAGTCATTACAACCAGAATACCTTTTAAAATTCCAGCAGAATCACTAAATGAAGTTTTAGAAACTACGTAATCTTTTTGCTCCCGGCCTAATTTACATTCATAAACAATATCCTTCCGGTTATTGATTAGGGCCATATCAGAATTAAAATATTGATTCCTTTCTGATTCGTTGAAATAACGGTAAATAAGAGTACCATCAATATGCTGATCCTCCAGGTCAAACATATTTAAAAAATGGATATTATAGCCTGAAATGATGCCATCTATCGTATAGTAAACCAAAGGTTGGGGAACACTTTCAATAAGGGTTTCAATAAACTTGTTTTTATTTTCAATTATCTGATACTTTTCTTTAATCTCTTTCATAGACGTTGAAAGAGACAATAATGAACGGATTCTGGCATTCAATTCGATACGGTCAAAAGGTTTCCTGATGAAATCACTTGCACCTTCGTTCATTGCCCGCTGCAAATTGTCAGGAGAAGTCATAACCCCGGTTATCATTATTACCGGAATCTCGTTAGTTGAATCTTTGCTTTTTAAAATCTTTAAAGCTTCAAATCCGTCAAGATTAGGCATATTCCAGTCGAGCAGAATTAAATCAGGAACTTCTTCCTCCGCAGTTTTAACAGCACCCAGACCATCTTCTGCCTGAATTACCGAAAATCCTGAAGATTTTAAAATTTCAGTATATAACAAAAGATTTAACGGTTCATCATCAACTATTAATATTCTGGAATTAGTCATTATTATCTCTTTTTTGTAATTTGCACCCTACGTTATATACTATTCCAATGAAAAGATTTTTACTCTTATCTATTTTATTTATTACCCCTTTTTTATGTTTTGCTGTCAACGATACCCTTGTGTTATCTGCAACAACAAACAGCGAAGATCTTTTCAAGTATGTCAAATATTTTAAAACTGAATCAGCAGATATTTCAATTGATGATATTTCCCGATTTAAGTTCAATGACATAAAACAAAGAAAGAACTCAAATACAATAAACCTTGGAACGAGCGAAAATGTTTATTGGTTCAAATTTAATTTAAAAAACATATCAAATATAGAAGAATGGATATTAAGTATTGACTATCCTACGCTCAATGATGTAAGAATATACTTAATAGATAAAGAAGATAAAACAGATACAGTTTTCTATTCAGGAATAAATAATAAAACAAAAAACAGGTTCCTGGATAATTACAGTATATATCACAATATTAATCTAAAAAAGGGAGAGTTATATTCCATTTATATTAGAATTGAAACTCAATCATTCATCATAGTTCCTATTGCTATTTCAACTATTCATGATTATCTGGAGAAGGATAAATCAATAAACAGATTAGTATTCCTGCTATATGGCCTTTTAGTTGCAGTAATGTTATTAAACTTCATTTTCTTCGTCTTAACAAGGGAAATTAATTATTTGTTATTAGGCTTATTTCTGATTTCATTACTGATTAATTCATTTTATCTGTTTGGATATGGAATTGAAATTTCTCCAAATCTGAGCCCTTATCTTAAAACTGCAATGCGACAGATTTTATTTAGCATTACTTCCATTATTTTCCTCATCTTCACTATCAACTATCTTGACCTAAAGAAGTTCAAGGTAATATATCATACTTACAGGTTTCTTATATTATTTTGTTTATTACTCATCGCTATTGTAGTATTTAAAATAATTCCCTTATCTGTCATTTCTAAAGTTGCTCCATTATTACTTCTAATAGGTACAATGATTTGCTTTGCCTTTGGAATTTTTTCTTTCAAAATGAAGCACAAAACTTCTTACTATTATTTGATTTCTTTCAGCACATTTTTAATGTCTACAACAATATATACTCTGGTCCTATTTGATTTTATTGTCTTTAATTTCTTCACACTTCATATAATAATGTTTGCAGGTGCTTTATATGGAATAATTCTAACAATAGGACTTGTTGAAAAAATCACTGCAATTAAAGCTGAGAGAGACAGATCAATATATCTCGAGAAAATCAATACTCACCTTAAAAACGAAATTGAAGAAAGGAAAAAGATAGAATCAGCACTAAGGGAAAGTGAAGAAAAATTCAGGCTATTCTTTAATTTAATCCCCTTGCCTGTGATGGTCGCCGATTATGAAAAAAATATTATAGATGATGGAAATTTTAAGCTATTTGAAATAACTGGATTAAACAAAGCTGAATGTATCGGACTTGATTTAAATGATTTGATTTTTTATGATGAAAATGAGAAAAACTCTTTCGCTGAATCTTTATTCAGGAATAATCTTATATCAGGCGAAGAGTATGTATTCAAGTTAAAAAACAATAAAACAATTACATGTCTTGTATATGCCCAGATAATTGAATTGCATAAAGAGAAGAAATTAATTGCAATTGTTTCGGATATAACTCAGTTCAAGAAAAATCAGCAGGAGATAAAAAAACTTTCTCTGGCTATTGATCAAAGTGCCAATTCTATAATTATAACTAATCAAAAAGGAATAATAGAATATGTAAATAATAGTTTCATCTCTACAACCGGATATACATTAAATGAAGTTATTGGCAGAAAACCGTCGATTTTAAATAGCGGATATCATTCTGAGGAGTTTTTTAGAATTTTGTGGGATACAATTCTTAACGGAGAAACATGGTCAGGAGAGTTATATAATCGTAAAAAGAACGGTGAATATTTCTGGGAGATGTCTACCATTTCACCAATAAAAGATGATTATGATCAAATTACCCATTTCGTTGCTATTAAAGAAAATATAACTGAAAAGAAAAATCAGCATGACAAACTTGTTGATTCTGAAAAAATGCTCAAGGAATTGAATACTACAAAAGACTTGTTCTTTTCTATAATAGCACATGACCTGATGAACCCCTTAAACGCATTAATGGGATTCTCAGGACTTTTAAATGAATCCTTAATCTCTAAGAAATATGAAACTGCAAAATACTATGCAGAGATAACTGATCAGACAGGCAGAAGAATATATGAACTTCTTCAGAATCTTTTAATCTGGTCGAAATCTCAAAGTGGAATACTGATTTTCAATCCTATATTAATTAGTTTTGAAGAGCTCCTTCTTATGTTTGTAGACTTAATGAAAAACATTGCTGCTAACAAAAACATTACCATCAACTATAAAATAAAAACAAAGAATAAAATATTCCTCGACCCCAATATGATAAGCACCGTACTTCGTAACCTTATCTCAAATGCTATTAAATTTTCAGACAAGGACAGTAAAATTGACGTCATCATTGATGAGAAGGAAGACTTTTTTAAGTTTACTGTTGAAGATTATGGCTCAGGAATAGATCAAAAGCAAATAAATGGTCTTTTTAATCCAGATGAAAATAGTTCAGTTACAGATGGCATTATTAATGATATAGGTAAAGGATTAGGATTAATAATCTGTCGTGATTTTATTTCAATTCACAAGGGGAAAATATGGGGGGAAAGTAAAAATGGGAAAGGAAGTAGTTTCCATTTTACAATCCCCAAATATATTAATAACTAAAACTGCTTCCCCCAAGGAATTCTCTTACAAGTGAAGTAGGAGGAATTTCAGAACCATCAATATCTTTAAAATAGCTTAATAATTTCAATACTCTTAGTGACTCAGCAAATTCCGGTTGATTTTCAGGTACTGATTTCAATAAAGGTTCAGCATATTTTTTTAAAACGCCAAGTTCATAAAGTGTGGCTGTGTTAAACATTATATCAGCATTTTCCTGATGAGGAAAAATATTAAACTCTTCTCCCCTTCTCACACTTGGCCATCTCCTTATTGTCTCAAGAGCCGTAATTCCCCTATACTGACTATCTCTGATCATCCTTCTTATCAATCTGTTATCAGTTGGTGAAATTGGATTATGATTATCTATCGAGATTGATGTTAAAGCAGAAATAAATATTTTATAGGTAAGTGAAGGATCAATATGTGGCAATAAATCAGGATTCAACCCATGTATTCCTTCAATAATTAAAACCTGATTATCTTCAAGCTTTATAAAAGAACCATCAAAGGATCGGCTGCCTGTTGTAAAACTGAATTTTGGTATTTCTACTTCTTTGCCATCAAGCATTTGATTTAACTGCTCATTAAAGAATTCTATATCAATTGCATTTAAAGCTTCAAAATCAAGATTACCGTGCTCATCCCTTGGTGTGTGTTCCCTGTCAACAAAATAGTTATCCAAAGAGACCATCTTTGACGTTATGCCGCAAACAGCCAGCTGAACAGCTAATCTTTTTGTAAACGTTGTTTTCCCTGAAGAAGAAGGCCCGGCTATTAAAACAAGCTTTGCCTTAGGTTTTCTTTCTGATATAAGAGTTGCAATATTGGCAATCCTTTTTTCGTGCAAGGCTTCGGAAATTTTTATCACCTCGCCTGCCATTCCTTTATTTACGAAAGAGTTTAATCTGCCGATATCGTTTACTCCAAGAATTTCTGCCCATTCTTTATGTTCCTGAAATATCTCAAATAACTTGTCTTCCCTGATAAAACTTCTCAGCTGTGAAAAGCTTTCATTGCTAGGCAATCTTAAAAGCATTCCATCATCAAACTTGACAAGATCAAACTTTCTCAAATAGGAAGTCGAAGGGAGTAAATGACCATGAAAATAATTGGCATATCCTTTCAGATAGTAAATGTTTGTGTAAAGTAATCCTGAATCTTCATAAAGCCTTATCTTATCATAAAGCTTATTTTCTTCATATTCTTTAAGAATCTTTTCAAGTTGTTTCTCCTGTCTGACAAAAGGTAAATCATCCTCGACCAATTCTTCCATCCGTTCCTTTATCTTTTCTATATAACTCTTATATAGCTTTCCTTCAAGTCCTTCAAGTTCACAATAAAACCCTCTTGAAATTGAGTGGTCAATTTTCAGGCTTAATTCAGGATACAATTCTTTGACTGCCACATATAACAAAAAGAATAATGATCTGATATACATCCTCTTGCCATCTTTATTGGAATAATCAATAAACCGAATGTTTTTAGGTTTCACAATACAAAAAGACAATTCCCTGACCTTATTATTAACCAAAGCCCCGCATATCGGGAAATCAGTCTTTATATTCATATCCTCAGCAATTTCCATCAGGGTAATTCCTAAAGGATACTCTTTATAAACATTATTATTCTCACAAAATACTTCAATTTCCGCCATCACTTTATTTTTTTATTTCCATAAATCTAATTCTTCTTTAAGATATTTCCCGGTTATTGAGTCTTTATTTACTGCAATTTCTTCCGGAGTACCTGTTGCAACAATCTTTCCTCCGTTTCTTCCTCCTTCCGGACCAATATCTATTATGTAATCAGCAACCTTTATGACATCCATATTGTGCTCAATTACAATTACGGTGTTGCCCTTTTCAACCAATCTGTTTAAAACATCAAGCAAAACTCTGATATCTTCAAAATGCAAGCCTGTTGTTGGCTCATCAAGGATGTATATTGTTTTGCCTGTTTCTTTCTTTGATAATTCAGTTGCCAGTTTTACTCTTTGTGCTTCACCCCCTGATATTGTAGTAGATGATTGTCCCAATGTCAGATATCCCAGTCCAACTTCCTGCAGGGCTTTTAACTTATGCAGAATCTTTGGATAGCTTTCAAAGAACTCAACAGCCTGGTTAATGGTCATGTCAAGAACATCGCTGATTGATTTGCCGCGATATCTTACTTCCAGTGTTTCTCTGTTATAACGCTTCCCGTTACACTTATTGCAATGAACATACACATCGGGAAGGAAATTCATCTCAATAAGTTTCATGCCTCCTCCCTGACATTCTTCACATCGCCCTCCTTTAACATTGAAAGAAAATCTGCCCGGTTTATATCCTCTTATCTTCGATTCAGGTAGAAGAGTAAAAAGATCCCTAATATCAGAAAACACACCAGTATATGTGACAGGATTTGATCTTGGAGTTCTTCCGATAGGAGACTGATCAACCTGTACTATTTTGTCGATATATTCAAGTCCTTCAATAGCTTCGTATGGTAAAGGATCATGCAGAGAGTTATAAAAATGCTGACTTAATATTGGCTGAAGGGTCTCATTGACCAAAGTTGATTTACCACTGCCCGATACTCCGGTAACACAAATAAATTTTCCTAAAGGAAATTTAGCATCAACTTCTTTAAGGTTGTTACCTGTGCAACCTTTTAATTCGATTGTTTTCCCATTTCCTTTTCTTCGCTTAACGGGAATTTCAATTCTCCTTTCTCCCCTTAAATATTTTGAAGTCAGGGAGTCACCTTTAAGAATAATATCCGGTGTTCCGGCTTCCATTATTCTTCCTCCGAGTATTCCTGCATAAGGACCAATATCAATCAGATAATCAGCTTTCAGCATCATATCTTTATCGTGCTCCACAACTATAACAGAGTTACCTGTATCCCTCAACTGTTCAAGAGAATTAATAAGTCTGATATTATCCCTGTGGTGCAAGCCTACACTTGGTTCATCAAGAATGTAAAGTACATTTACCAGTTGAGAACCGATTTGTGTAGCCAGTCTTATTCTTTGTGACTCTCCTCCTGATAATGTTTTTGCAGCTCTGTCAAGTGCAAGGTATTCAAGACCTACATCTATCATAAACCCTAACCTGTCGCGCATCTCCTTAATAATTTCTACAGCAATTAATTTTTGCCTGTCAGACAGCTTATTATCAAGTCCCTGAAGCCATTCGCCAAGTTGTATTAAATCCATCCCTGAAACCGCAGAAATATTATATCCGTCAACCTTAAACCATAAGGATTCTTTCTTTAATCTTTGCCCCTTACATAGCGGACAAACAGTCTCCTTAATGTATTGATTTGCCCATTTCTGTACTTTCTGGGAAGTTGACTCTTCCTGCTGACTTTCTATATATTTAATAATCCCTTCATAGGTCATGAAATAGTTAATATTTTCACCAAGAGGAGAATTCTTAATTTGTATTCTTTCACCTGTACCAAACAATATTTTATCAAGAGCCTCATCCGGTATTTCAGAAATAGGGGTCTTAAGATCAAAACCATAAGACTCAGCAATAGATTCTATTTGCCAGAAGACCATTGAATTTCTATAAGGTCCTAATGGTGTGATCCCTCCTTTAAAAATAGATAACGATTTATCAGGAATAATCTTTTCCATATCAAGCTGAGGAATCATTCCCAGTCCATTACATTTAGGACATGCCCCCTGGGGTGAATTAAAAGAGAAGTTGTGAGGTGCAGGTTCATTGTAAGAAATTCCGGTTGTAGGGCACATAAGATGGCGACTGAAATACTTACATAATCCTGTTTCATTATCAAGTATCATAATAATACCTTGCCCGTGCTTCATACCTGCCTGTACAGATTCCCTAAGCCTTTTATCAGAAGAGTCATCAGCAATAAGCTTATCAACAACTATTTCAATAAAGTGATTTTTATATCTGTCAAGCTTCAACCCATGAACAATCTCTTTTATTTCTTCATCAATCCTGGCATATATAAAACCTTTCTTTCTGATTTGCTCGAAAAGCTCTCTGTAATGACCTTTTCTCCCTTTAACCAAAGGCGCAAGTATCGTTATCTTTTTACCTTTAAAATCTTCCCTGATTAAATCAAGTATCTTTTGTTCAGAATACTTAACCATCTTTTCGCCGGTATTGTATGAATAAGCTTCACCTATTCGTGCAAAAAGAAGTCGAAGAAAATCATATATTTCGGTAACAGTTCCTACTGTCGATCTGGGATTCTTATTGGTAGTCTTTTGTTCTATAGAAATTACCGGACTTAACCCTGAAATTTCATCTACATCGGGACGCTCAAGATTACCCAGGAATGAACGAGCGTACGCTGAAAAAGTTTCTATATATCTGCGCTGTCCTTCAGCATAAATAGTGTCAAATGCCAGAGAAGATTTCCCGCTTCCGCTTAATCCCGTTATAACCGTAAATTTATTTCGGGGGATATCTACATTTACATTGTGCAGATTGTTTACCCTTGCTCCCCTGACTCTGATTACTTCCTGCTCAGTATCTTCTTTTAAATATTCTGACATTGAATATGTTTAGAATTTAGTAATTAATAAATGTACTATTTTTCAGGTATCTTAATTAAATAGCTCTTCTTGGCTTCATTTTTCAATGAAGTACTCCTGAGCCATGGATTTAAAACCTTCAACATCTTATAATTGGTCCCCTTTTCTTTTGCAAAGGTTGCCAAATCAGGTATGCCCTCTTTTAATTCTATATTTCTGAATCTTATCTCAGGGTAAACTTCACTCTCCTTTACATAAAAACCATACTTTTCAGGCGATTCAATTATATATTTTAAGGCAAGAATCCTGAACACATATCTGTTAGTTTCTTCAGAAAATAATAAGTTATAATAATCATTCTCCTTTTGATTCTGAATCTGCTTTGTAACATTGCCATTCCCTGTATTGTATGAAGCTGCCACCATTGTCCAGTTTCCATAAACAGAATGTGATTTTTTAAGATATAAACATGCCGCTTCTGTTGCCTTCTCAATGTTGTATCTTTCATCAACATCATCCGATATTTCAAGCCCGTTTTCTTTTGCTGCCGACTTCATGAATTGCCAGATACCTGCAGCCCCTGAAGGAGAAACAACTTTAGGGTCAAATCCGCTTTCTGCCAGGGCAAGGTATTTAAAATCATCAGGAATATTGTTCTTCTTTAATATAGGTTCTATTATTTTAAAATACCGCTTTGTGAGCTTTAAATATCTTATCGTCTGTGAATGGAAAAAGCTGTTAACAGTTATTTCTCTGTCAAGCCTTTCAAAAATATCATATTCCTCTATTGGAACCTTCTCTCCTGCAAATGTTACTTTTTCAGGAACAGGTGGTGAAACAATCTTCTGAAAAAATGATTTATTATCACCCGAGGAAGGATCCGAAGGACCGGTAAAAGCTAAAGATACAGTTAGTAAGATAATCAGTGATATAATAATCAGATATAAAGTCTTTTGTTTCATTTCATTTACATTTACATACAAATATGCAAAAGTAACAGTTTAAAACTAAATAGATTGTAAAAATCAATTATAAGATTGATACTTAAAACTAAGTTGAGGTTAAATCAATTAATCAAAATTTATAGGAAAGACCTGTAAATACTCCAAACATATAAGGTCTGGAATTTATTTCAGATACACTGCTAAGTGAGTTTAACTGCATCTTCACTGTAGGTTCTAGGGAGAACCTTAGATTGCGGGTAAAAGAGTAATTGAATCCCAATCCTAAACTGCTGCTGAATGTCACAGGATTTAAACCTTCTATTTCTCCTTTAGCAATTAATCCATCATCATTAGAAATACGTACATCATTAATTACAAGAAAGTTAGTGTTTATTCCACCCAATACTTGTATTCCAAATTTGCTGTCTAAAATATTATACTTTATCAATAAAGGCACTTCAACATAACCGGCATCCTGATTCAATTCATACTTCCTTATCACTTCAGGAGATAAGCTGTTTATTTCTCCCTTTGCTTTTATTTGAGTCCCTTCCTGCATTGAAACGTTGGCTACTCCAATTAGGGTGTTTAACTCTACTTCATTGTCAACTTCCCCCGCTTTATTGCCACCGGCATATTTTTCATCGCTCATCACTCCAAATCTGTCATTCAACCAATTCTGTCCGGTATAAGTAACATTGACATCATTGGCAACCTGCGAAACCTCTCCATAATTCACTCCACTCTGGACAGTTAACTTTTTATCTATAGAATAGGCTACAACTAACCCGCCGGTTAAATTGGTAACATAGTTCATAGAGTAATTGTAATAGGTCTGATCTTCTTCATAATAATCATTGAAGGATTTTTCGGTACCATCAAACCTGTATGCCGGAGAAGCCTGAACGCCTATTGCCCATTCCCCTTTTTTCTTTGTACCCGATTTCTCCTTTATATTTCTCAGGTTCATTTCAATAATCGACTTATCTTCTTCTGATAAATCATTAGTGTTAATTGCAAGTAAAGTGTAATCATCCTTTTTGTTTGACTTTATCTTTTCTTTCCTGGGAATTAAAAGTTTGTATATGAAATTAGACTCTCCTGACACATTATCACTTGAAATAATGCCATTTTCAACCTCGTTAAAAGCTTTTACTTTAACTGAGCTATGAGCAATAGTATTATTTATCGTTTTATTAATTCTTTTATCTGCTGTAAGATAATCCTCTGATGATTCTGATTCATTTGCCCCTTCTGATCCATTTACATTAACTGTAACATTCTTCTCTTCAACACTAGCTTCTGAAGTATAATTAACTACATCTTTATCTTTTTGAGAGAAATACCATCCGCCAATAAATGCAAACAATAATGATGCTGCTGAAGATAATCCCAGAATAAAGAAAGCCCTTCTTTTTCTCTTTCCGGAATCCATCTCATTTATAATCCCATCCCATACTGAACCGGGAGGAACTACCTCATGATTATTTAGCTTATCCCTAAATAAACGATCTATATTTCCATCATTACTATTCATATACCTTCCCTATATATCCTAATTCTGTCACCTTATCCTGTAATATTTTCCTTGCCCTTGCCAGATTTGACTTTGACGTCCCCTCAGCAATGCCAAGTATCTCTGAAATCTCTTTATGTGTATACCCATCAATTGCATACATGTTGAAAACCAGTCTGTATTGTGGAGGCAAATTTCTTATTACTCCCAGCAACTGCTCTGTACTCATATCATCCAATGAATCGTTTTCAACCCTTCTTGATTCGTAGATGCTTATATCTTCAACAGCTTGCATCTTAAACCGGGTTCTGCATTTTTCAAACGAATTATTCACTACTATCCTTCTCATCCAGCCTTCAAAAGAACCTTTAAATGAATATTGCCCTATTTTGTTGAAAATAATGATAAAACTTTCATGCAATACATCTTCCGCTTCAGTTACATCACGGGAATACCTGAGACATACTCCATACAATTTAGGAGCATATAATTTGTATAAACGGGATTGTGCCTCTCGTTTCCCCGCTTTACAATCATTTATCAATTTCTCAAGGTCTTCCAACTGCCTTTAATATTTTGCAACAACTATTTATCTTAATTAAAAGATAAAGTTAAAGCTATTCAATTAATTCTGAAACATAAAATTCCTCTTTCATTCCCTCTTTAAAAAACACTGTAGTTGTTCCCAAAATATTATAATCTTTAATCATACAAAGAACGTATTCTCCTTCATTTAAATTTCTTATACCGGCTACCACATCATATCTGCACATGCACCGACAATTACCTTTGACTTTTTCATATTCGCTGAAATACAATGTGTCTTTGCTCAAACTGACTTCAATTCCAATTCCTTCAGGCAAACAGCAATTAAAACTTGCATCATAGTGCGTAATCATATAATTGTTGTCTGCTAAAGATGTTATAATTACCAAATCAGTACTATCAGTCAATTCAGCACTTTTCAATCCTTTACACCCACGATATTCAGCCGATGTTACTTCCATTTCAACTTTTTTAATATCAAATAAATTATCACATCCCGAAAGGATTAAAACAACTGCCAATACCGGAAATATTCGTTTCATCGTTTGAATTTTTTATCTGAGATGATATATTTAAACAAATGGTTGCGTGGACGCAACTTTTTTTGCTTATTGAACGTCTAAGAAAAAATCATTAATTCTAAAAATGAACTACAATGAAAAATAAACTCTTTTTAACTACATTAATAATTATGGTTGCATTTACTTCCTGTGACTGGATTAATCCTAAAAAAGAAATTGAAGATGTTGTCCTTGACGACAAATCTGCTATGATTGTCGAAAGCAATAATACTTTCGGTTTTAACCTCTTTGAAAATATAATGTCCAATGAGGAAGCTGAAAAGAATCTCATGATATCTCCTCTGAGCATCAGCCAGGCTCTTTCTATGACTCTCAACGGTGCTAAAGAAAACACTTTAACCCAAATGCAGAATATTCTCGGATTTGAAAATATCCAAACTGAAGACATCAATTACAGCAATCAATTATTGGTCAAATCTCTTACTTCTCACGATTCAAAAGTGAAAATGGAAATTGCCAATTCTATTTGGTACAGAAATGATTTCACCCCTAAAACAGATTTCGTAACTGCAAACGAAAGTTATTACAATGCCGAAGTAAATCAATATGACCCTTCAAAACCTGAAGATGCTAAAAAAATGATGAACAATTGGGTTGAAGATAAAACCAAAGGAAAGATTGATCAGATTATTGACAACGTTAACCCCGAACATGTTATGTTCCTTATAAATGCTGTCTACTTTAAAGGTATTTGGAAAACACAGTTTAAAAAATCAAAAACCGAAAGCCTTCCTTTTACCCTCGATAATGGCACTGAAGTTAATGTGGAAACAATGAATGGGAAAGTCGACCTGACTTATTATAACGATGAGAAACTATCTGTTATTAAACTCCCTTATGGCTCAGGAAAATTCAATATGTTCATATTCCTCCCGGAAGAAGGTTATACTACAAAGGATATTGCTTCTGAAGTGAAAAACACTAACTTCAAATCACTTAAAGAGTCAATCCCTACAGAACGTGAAATCTGGCTACCTAAATTCGAGTTCGAATATAAAAACGAACTTAACGATGAACTTATATTTCTTGGTATGTCTGATGCTTTTGATTCAGGGGCTGCCGACTTTGGTAACATTTCAGATATTGGCCTTTACATTTCAAAGGTTAACCACAAAACGTACATTAAAACCGACGAGGAAGGCAGTGAGGCTGCTGCTGCCACTTCAGTTGAAGTCAACTTTACTTCTGTTGGTCCTGATGATAGAATAATGATCAATCGTTCATTCCTGTTTGCAATAGTTGAAGATGACACTAATTCAATTCTTTTCATAGGAAGAGTTTTCGATCCGTCAAAGAACAAGTAATATATTCTAAATCGTTAATAATATGGAATTCCGGAGAGTCATTTCACCATTTGCTTTAATACTGCTATTCATAGCCTTTGCAGTAATTACTGCTATTGTATTTCTGCAGAAAGGAAGAAGCCCGAAATGGATATCCCATAAAATGAAACTGGGAGCAGCAATTCTTACAATTACAGGGATAACAACCGGCTGCCCTCCGGTTGTTACTTGCTACGACCCAGTCCCGAACAACTTCTTCCAGTTCGATTCGGTTAACTATGATGAAAACGCTATTGTCGCTGATCTTCCAAAAGATTCAGTCTTAACCGGAAGGGTTATCCTTCCTGACTTTGAAGCTTTTTATTTTGAAATCACAACTACTGACTCAGCTGTTGTTCAAACTGGAAATGTTATCCCTGATGATGGAAAACTTGATGGTGATGATGAAAAAATTAAAATCATCCTCGATAGCAAATTAAATGAAGGAGATTATTACTTAAATATATCCTCAGCAGAAAATGATTTCGAAAATTATATTGTCAGCCGCAATAACCTGAAAATAAAATGATCACCCTCTTCCGGAATAATAAACCTCATTTACAGTATGTGGTCTTCGAGGCAACTCAAA
>CAYUEI010000009.1:0-29712 GCA_964443445.1 uncultured Prolixibacteraceae bacterium
ATGGGCTGTCTAAGAACATTAATATTCAATCAAAAGATGTGGTTATGGAAATATCCCTTATCAATTCTGAAGGCAGAGTTATCCGAAAATGGAGGAATATTAAATCTTCAAAGGTTGATATTCCATCAGAAGGGATTAGAGGGGGTGTTTACTTTTTAAGGATAAAGACTGATAACAATGAAGTTGTGACAGAGAAGATTGTGTTGTAATTGATACATAAAATATAACCCGGAGCAGTATTTTGTTCCGGGTTATATTTTTAATAAGAAGTGTTATAAACAAAGAGAATTGGTTGAAATCTATTGTTCAGTGGCTGAAATGATACATTCAGAGGTTAAAATATGACATTCATTTAAAATATTTTTAAACAACATAAATGTTGTTTAACTTGTTCAGAATAAATTATTTAAATTACACCAATATTATTACCGCCAAAAATAACGCTACAAATCAGTAATGTGCATAGAATTGAAAAATGACACCAAGACAGTTTTTCCTGAAAAGAATTATCAGCATCGAAGTAAAAAAATCAACTTTTTTATATCCTGACTAATTATATTTCGAATTTTGTTTACTAAGGAAATTTTCGCTAGATAGTATTGTGATTGCTTTTAATTTGTTTGTATAAATCATCTCGTACTCTTGCTTTACTTGCAAAATCATCCCATTTTTTAACAATTGAATTGATTTCGTTGATAATACTTTCTCCTTTTTTAATGTTATTAGCTTTAGCAATAGTCATTAAATCAGATTGAGTTATACCCAATCTTTTTCCGTTTACACTTAAAGTTTGTTGACTTACCCAATGATTTGTAGGGTCATAAGAATAGCAAAGGTCATATGCAGGTGCCAGCTCCCAGTTTCTATCCTTTTTTAATCGAAATGCAAAGTTTTTTGTATGGTCATCGTAATTGGTGGCAAGTACATTAAAGACCATTCTTCTAAACATCTGCTCTGCTTCAGGATATTTAAGTTTTAGTTGACGCATTGTTTGAAAAAGTTGTTCGTAACTATAAGCAAACATATCATTATAGTCGAAGTGTTGAATACCACAAAGGGTTTGAATGTGATGCTTTGTTTCGTTTCCTTCCCTGTCGAATCTTTTAGTTATAAAATGTGCTCTGCCATTTTCTTCAAGCAGTTCACTATCCATCATTTCAATTTGGCACTCTTTTGCCATTAAATAATAGGCATATTCCACTCTACCCCACCCATGACTTTCGCCAAACTGAATCCCACTAACACCGTCCAGTTTAAGCAACCAGTGTTCAAATCCCTGAGGTGCTTTGGTTTGTCCGGAACGTATCTCACCGGTTTTCTTATTATAAGCTACAAGTGCTTTTGGGCGAGCTCCCCCGGCAGACGTACCAATCATTAGAATTTCATGTATGGCACGTCCTTCGTCTTTATCGAAATTCGTTTCAAACTTTCCCCGTTCTGAAAGCATTTTTTTTGCAATATCTACCAAACCGGATATTTCGATAGCAAAAGTGTTTTTTCCTGATTTTATTTGTGCTGGCTCAAATTCAATTGCACCCATTCCACGACTGCCAATAAAGCAAAGTTTCTCCACAGGATTCATACTTCCCATAGGGCGGCCATTTTGAGCCAACCATTGGTCTATCAATTTGTTCCCGTATTTATCGGGTAATGAATCAGCCAATAATCCGGGCAATCCTTTAAATGTATCATTGGCACTATCTTTATCTTTTATTAATTCAGTAAAGCTATAAGTGCGGTCGCCATTACTTATGGGCATTTTAATGGGTGATAAATCCCAATTTCTTGACAGAAAACTTTTATCGTATTGAAATGAAGCCAGGTTTCGTTCAGGAATCCAACGAACCACTCCAACTAATTGCCCCCATATTTTAACATAAGCATAATCTACCATCCTAATTCTTCTTTTTGGTCTTTTTTTGTTCCTTTTGAACTTGCCCGTTTACGTTTTTTCTCTTGCAACTTTGCATATTCAATAGGACTGATCTCATTATTTATTTCAAATGGATTAAGCACATACAATACATCCAATGCCCGTAATACTTGTATTAAAGTGGTTAAAGTTACCGATTCGCCATTTTCGATTTGGCTAATTGTCCAGCGATTTAATCCTGCCATCTCTGCCAAGCGTGCTTGTGTTATATCTTGTTGCATCCGGGTATGCTTAATGAAAGCTCCCAATTGCCTTACAATGGCTGAATCAGACATTTTTATCCATTCTATATTAGTGTCTACCATCATTAAGCGCTTTATATTTGTATAATGTTAGAATATCCCAACAAATTTATAAAATAAATTTATAAAAAACAAAATACATGATCGCAACCGCGCCTTCAAAGTTGGTATAATTTGCATCTGCAACATTTTCTAAATAGAATTCAATTTGATGGTTGGCGAGTTCTTTTAATACCTCATAATAATCACGACATTCAATTTCCCCGTTCTGTATTTGCTCCAGGCTTTTTGTTGAATGATAAAAAAGGTGAGCTATCATTATTCTCAATGGAAGGGGAACAGCTGTTAAAGAGCAAAATTGTGGAAAGGAAAACAGAGATTTGCGTGACATCTGAGGGCTTATTGTAGTTCAGGTTTATAAATGTTTGTGGAGAAGTACAGAGTGGGAAGGTTTTTATTTTGCCTTAATGAAAAAGAATACTAAAATGAAAATAAAAAGCCTTTCCCAATAAAGGAAAAGGCTTTTTTAATGATCTTCAATCTGAATCTATTATCTAATCTACACTAATAAGACTTCCAACACTGCTGTCGCTTACGTGAACACGAGGACTTCCTTTGTATAATACATCGCCAACACTGCTGATTACTACGTCGAGATTATTTTCTACATATACATAAGTATTGCCTGTTCCGCTGCTTACAACTGAGCAGTCTTTTGAATATAGGTTGTAGCCGTTGTAATCACCTGTGCTTGTAAGATCGATTGTCTGGACATTGCAAGTGCCGCTGATGCTTACGTTTCCAGTACTTGACATGTAAGTATTAATTTCATCAGTTTCAACATCTATTTCAATATCACCTGTTGAAGTTGATTTGATAACGAGGTTATCTTCAATTTTGAAGTTGCCTTCAGCAATTATGTTTCCGGTGCTTGTTGAAGTAAGATCTAAAGATTTCAGCCCTTTAAATTCTTTAATGTTTATATCGCCTGTGCTTGTAACTTCAACATTCTTAATTTCAGGAACAGTGATATAAAGCTTCATTTTAAAAGAAGAATAACAGTCGTTGATTAAATCACAACCAAGGTGATTATTTATAACTCTCAGATCGAGCTGGCTCATCATGTTTTCATGTCCTTCAGCAATAACCTTTTGTTCGTTTCCCTGAACAATTTCAATATCATAAACTGTTTCAGCAGAAATAGAATTAAAAGATTCAAGGTCAAATTCTTTGGTTACAATAGCGCCGCCGCCTGTCATACAAAAAGGAGTGTGGTCAAAGAAACATGAAGTCATTCCGACTGTCATTAAAGCAAACAATGTGATAAGTGTTAATTTTTTCATGGCTATTTATTTTTTAAAATTGATTTTACTGAACAATTACCCTTCAGGGTTTTACAATTTTAAATGACATGAAGAAAAATTAACAGTTGCAAATTGCAGGAAAAATTTTTAATAAAAAATAAAAAGAGCACTTAGAAAATTACGCAATAAACTATCAATCATTTATTTCCAGAAGTCCATCAGGGCAATCAAGAATGATACATTTTTGGGCTTCGTTAAAATTAATCAACAGATTATCGTTATATGGAATAAGTATTTCTTTCTTTCCTTTTTTAACAGTAAGAACCAAATTGCCGCCGAAGTCGTCAATTTCAATGATTTCACCAATGAGTCCAATCTTTTTATCTTCAACAGTAAATCCCTTTATCAAAACCGGGTTCAATATGTCGTTATGATTTTCAAGCTGGTCGTTATCGATAAATATTTTGCATCCGATGTATTGTGTAGATTTTTCTTTTACATCAAGAGTATCAAACAGAATAGCGGCACTTGAGTTATCTCTGATTTCAATTTCTTCAATAAAGAATGGTACAAGAAGTCCTTCAACTTCAAAGTACAAATAATCAGAGTTTTCAATTACAGAATCAAGACCTTCTTCAAAGAAAACAAGCAATTCTCCTTTAACACCATGAGTTTTCTTAATAAATCCTACTTCAGTGCAATTATTTCTATTCAACATTTTTACCATAATCGATGCTTTATTACAAAGATAGCACTTTACATTAGTGATTTAAAACAGCACTCAAGATTTCATTAAGTAAATGACAAAAATCAAATTTTAATATTATTTTGTAATTAAATTGCGAAAAATTTAAATCTCGGGATTATGCGTGTTTTCAAGTTTGGGGGAGCATCGGTTAAGGATGCAGAAGGTGTCAGGAATCTGGCCTCAATAGTATCAAAAAGTGAAGGTAACCTTGTCATAGTAGTATCGGCAATGGGTAAGATGACCAATGCCCTTGAAGAGCTTGTTAAGCTTTATTTCAGAAGAGATGAAAAGAAGTGGGAGCAGCTTGAATCCATAAAAAGTTATCATGACAAGATAATGGATGAGTTGTTTGACACAAACGACAGTGTTTTCACTGAAGTTGACTCTGTATATTTCCGCATAGAAGATCGTATGGAAAGGATTCCATCTATGGATTTCAACTATGAATACGATCAGATAATAGGATATGGCGAATTATTATCGACCAAGATAGTAAGCGCCTATTTAAACAAGAAAGGAATAAAAAACAACTGGCTTGACATCAGATTTTACCTGAAGACTGACGACAAATGGAGAGATTCGTCGGTTAACTGGGAAATAAGTACACCTTTGATAAATGAAGCATTCAATTTTGAAAAAGAAAGGATATATCTGACTCAGGGTTTCATCGGAGCAACAATGTCTGATTTGACAACTACACTTGGCCGTGAGGGATCTGACTATACTGCAGCAATCATTGGCAGTATTTTAAAAGCAGAAAAAGTTGAAATCTGGAAAGATGTACCCGGAATACTAAATGCAGACCCTCAATATTTCAAGGATCCTGTCAAGATTGATGAAATGAGCTACAGAGAAGCTGTGGAGCTTACTTTTTTCGGAGCTAAAGTTATACATCCAAAGACAATCAAGCCTTTATACAATGCAAAGATTCCCTTACATGTAAAGTCGTTTCTCGATCAACGTTCCAAAGGTACGATCATTGGGCCTGAACAGGAAAAGAAATATGAAAAGACAATACCTGTTTTTGTTATGAAACCAAAACAGGTTTTAATAACAATATCTCAGCCCGACTTCTCCTTCATGGATGAAGAAAGCATGGTTTGGGCATTTGGTATCTTTCAGGATCTGGGAGCAAAAATCAATTTAATACAACAATCAGCATTAAACTTATCTGTATCAATAGACCAGCCTGAGCATGGGGTACTTGAGCTGATTGAAAGGCTTGCAGAGCAATTTGAAGTTAAGTACAATGATAATTTAAATCTTTTAACAATAAGGCATTACACTCCCGAGGCAATAGAAAAAGAGATTGCCGGAAAGATTGTTTACGTAGAGCAAAAGACAAGAACAATCGCCAGATTTCTGATAAAAGCAGAAAGAAAATAAGCGATTAATCCTGAAGACCTCTAACAATACCTCTTTCTGAAGTTTTAATAAAATTCAGGATGATTTCTCTTTCTTCTGTCTTTTCGAGTTCTTCTTCAATAAGAGCAAGAGCCTGAGAGTTATTTAGACCCTTCTGGTAAATATAGCGGTATATATTTTGGATTTCGTTGATCTTATCAATTGAAAAGCCCCTTCTTCTAAGTCCTACAGAGTTAACTCCTGTATAAGCAAGAGGTTCATTAGCCACAAGCACATATGGAGGGATATCTTTTCTGACAAGGCTTCCTCCGGCGATAAAAGAGTGTATTCCAATTTTTACAAACTGGTGTACCGCAGTATAAGGGCTGATAATAGCATGATCTTCAACCACTACTTCACCTGCTAATCCTGCAAAGCTTCCAAGGATTACATTACTTTTGAGGATACAATCGTGAGCAACGTGGCTATATGATTGAAGCAGGCAATCTTCACCAACAACGGTTTTACCTTTAGCAATAGTTCCTCTGTTGACCGTAGAAAATTCGCGGACAGTTGAATTATTACCTATTTCAGCAGTAGTTATTTCGCCCTTGAATTTTAAGTCTTGAGGAATACCGGCAATAATAGCGCCGGGAAATATTTTGCAGTTCTCCCCTATTCTGGCTCCGTTCATGATAACGGCATTAGGGCCTATCCATGAATTATCGCCTATTACAACATCTTCTTCAATAGTAACAAAAGCATCTATTTTAACATTTACACCAATTTTGGCTTTAGGGTGGACATTAGAAAGGTTCCGGTTCATTGAGTCAATTCAGTTAAAAAAGTATTATTTATTTTCTAAAATTTGTGCCATAAATTCTCCTTCAGAGGCAAGCTGGCTTCCAATGAAAATATAACCTTTCATTGTTGCTATTCCTCTTCTGATAGGGGTTAGCAGTTCGACTTTAATTATCATAGTGTCGCCCGGAATAATTTTCTTTCTGAATTTTATTCCGTCTATTTTCATGAAATAAGTAGAATAGCTTTTATTCGGGTCCATTTGATTAAGAACGAACAATCCTCCGCATTGAGCCATTGCTTCAATCTGCATTACACCAGGGAAAACGGGTTCCTGAGGAAAATGTCCTGTAAAAATTGGTTCGTCGAAAGTTATATTCTTAATACCAACAATGCTTTTATCTTTTATTTCGATAACCTTATCAACCATTAAGAAAGGGTATCTGTGGGGCAGGAGTTCTTTAATTCTGTTAATATCAATTACCGGCTCTACGTCAGGATTATAAACAGGAGCTGTGGTTACAGAAAACTGTTTCTTCATTTCTTTCTGCAAAAGCTTTGCAAACTGAACATTAGCATTGTGTCCGGGACGGGTAGCAATAATCTTTCCTTTAATAGGTTTTCCAACGAGAGTAAGATCTCCAACAATATCCAGCAGCTTATGGCGAGCAGGTTCATTATTGAAGTGAAGCTGAAGATTATTAAGGATACCTTTTTGTCCGTTAAGTTTAACATGCTCATGGTGGAACAGGTCGGCAATACGGTCGAGTTCCTGTTGAGTAATATCTCTGTCCATAATGATTATTGCATTATCGACATCACCACCTTTCACAAGATTGTTATTTAAAAGAAATTCAAGCTCATGCAGGAAAACAAAAGTACGGCAAGGGGCTATTTCTCTTCTGAATTCTTTCAATGATTTAAGCTTGGCAAATTGGTTTCCCAGGACAGTAGAATTGAAAGAAATCATCACATTAACATTGAATTCATTATCAGGCAATGCGACAAGTTCGATATCATTTTCATGATCGACATAAACAATCTTTTCTCTTATTTCAAAATACTCTCTGTGAGCTGATTGAGTTTTAATATTATCTTCTCCGATAGCTTCATAAATCAACAAAGAGCTTCCATCCATTA
Source organism: uncultured Prolixibacteraceae bacterium (assembly GCA_964443445.1). Taxonomy (GTDB): domain Bacteria; phylum Bacteroidota; class Bacteroidia; order Bacteroidales; family Prolixibacteraceae; genus CAYMTR01. Next base: position 7,513 of record CAYUEI010000009.1, read on the forward strand.
TGGGAACTTCGGGGGCATCAATTTCAATAAGGACATTATCAATTTCAAGGGCAGATAAAGCAGCCAGGGCATGTTCAATCGTTCCAATTCTGGCTCCGTTATTTTCAATAACAGTACCTCTGGAAGTATCTACTACGTTGGTGACATCGGCTTCAATAATTGGATGGTCATCAAGGTCAATACGTTTAAAAATAATACCGTGGTTTTCAGGAGCAGGTTTGAGTGTCATATTAACCGCCAGGCCAGTATGCAGACCTTTCCCTGAGATAGTAACTTCCCTTAAAATTGTTTTTTGTCTTTCGATCATAGTTAAGTCGTTAAAAAGCAGTGTTATTTGGTCATTAAATTTCTAATTTCTTTTTTCAAATGGTTCACTTCGGCAGCTAATTCAGGTAAATTTCTGAATACGGCATACACTCTTCTGTACTTTGAAGCATCCATTCCCCATTCTCCCATCATTATTTTACCATCGGGAACATTGTTTGAGGCACCAGTTTTACCGCCTATCGTAACATTGTCGCCGATAGAAATATGACCGGCTGCACCTGATTGTCCGCCAAAAACACAACTTCTGCCAATAGTTACAGAACCTGAAATTCCTGATTGCGCTGCCATTACAGTATTTTCACCAATAACAACATTATGGGCAATTTGAATAAGGTTATCAAGCTTTACACCTTTTTTAATAATAGTAGAACCCATTGTAGCACAATCGATGGTAGTATTAGCTCCGATTTCAACGTCATCTTCAATAATAACATTTCCTATCTGGTGTAACTTTTTATAAGTCCCGTCTGTTTGTGGGGCAAAACCAAAACCATCAGAACCTACTACAGCACCTGCGTGAATAATACAGTTTTTACCAATCCTGGTTTCAGGATAAATTTTTGCTCCTGAAAATAAGACAGTGTTATCGTCGATTGAACATCCATCGCCTATCCAGGTATGAGGATAAATTCTTACATTGGAACCTATCTTTACATTTTCACCCAGATATACAAAAGCTCCAACGTAAATATTATCTCCATATTGTGCAGAAGGAGAAATAAAACTTGGGTTTTCAATTCCTCTTTTTACCGGAATTGACTGAACATAGAGATCTAACAACTGAGATAAGGCAACATAGGCATCATCAACTTTTATCAGTGTAGGTTGTACTTCTTTTTCAGGAATGAAACTTTTATTAACAAGAACAACTGAAGCACCTGTATCATAAATAAAGTGAATATACTTGGGATTTGCAAGAAAAGACAAGGATCCGGGTTTTCCTTCCTCAATTTTTGAAACAGTGTTTACTTTCACTGCCGGATTTCCAATTACCTCGCCCTTCAGGTACGTGGCAATTTCTAATGCGGTAAATTCCATATTTAAAATATTTTGCTGCAAATAAACAAAAAAATCAGTTTATATCTAATTCCTTGGGATAACATAAAAAGTGTTTCTTCACGGTTTTAGTCAAAGCATCAAGGTTGATATCAGATGCTTTCCTAAAATCGAGAGTACTTCCGTTTCCGGATAAAATCAGAATATTTTCTGATCCGGACTCATAAGCACTATTTGAAATCACATCGCTGAAAACAAAATAATCAGCATCATCTTCCGAAATAGAAAATTGATTAATTGCATTAATTTTTAATTGATTAATTTTTTCTTCAGAAAATTCAAAATCTGATATCTTGATTTTAAAAAGCTTTCTGTTAATAATAGAATCTGATAAAAATGAAAGAACAGGATCAGGGTGATTGCACCAAACTTTAACTGAAGAAATTATATCAGTATCGTCGAGCAGGACAAAATTTCTTATTAATTCATTTTTAAGTTTTTCGTCATGAATATTTTCGGATAAAACTTCATTTTTAAGAAACCATTTCAAGTGCGGAGGACAAAACAGATCATTGCCTTGGCCAAAAATCAGTTTTGCTCTTTTAAGAATCTTAACAAGAAGGTATTCAGCAGCAATGACAGTTTTATGCAAGTAAACCTGCCAGTACATTAATCTTCTGGCTATAAGAAACTTTTCGATAGAATATATTGCTTTCTTTTCAACGACCAGTTTATCACCTTTAACGTTAAGCATTTTGATAATTCTGTCGGATCCTATATTTCCTTCTACCACTCCGCAATAAAAGCTATCTCTCCTAAGGTAATCAAGCCGATCGACATCCAGCTGGCTGGACACAAGTTGATGGAGAAAACTCTTATGATATTCGTTTTTAAAAATGGCAATAGCAGTAGAAAGTTTATAATTAAACTCGAGATTCATTTGCTCCATCATAATCAAAGAAAAGGTTTCATGGTTAAATCCTGAAACCAGTGAAAATTCAAGAGCATGAGAAAATGGACCATGCCCGATATCATGAAGAAGAATAGCAATAATAGCGCCTTCAGCCTCTTCCTCTGAAATTTCAATACCCTTCATTCTTAAGGCTTCAATCGCGGAATTCATTAAATGCATTGCCCCCAGGGTATGCTCGAATCTGGTATGATTTGAACCCGGAAAAACCAGTGATGAAAAACCCAATTGTCTGATTCTCCTTAATCTTTGGATAAAAGGGTGTTCAATAATGTCATAGACAAGATCGGACTGAATGCTTATAAATCCAAAAACAGGATCGTTAATAATCTTTCGTTTGTTTATTTTCATTTCCAGATTAAAAATACGAAGGGTCAAAAATAATAATCACAAAGAAATAAAAATGTAGCGTATAATAAATAATCAGATAAAACATTTATAATATTTCGATATTTAAGTGTCTGATTTTGTTGAAATCATTATTATTTGTATTTTTGCAACAATTCTGTAAGTTAAATTATAGGGGACCCGAGTCCCCTATTTTATTAACCGTAGTTTATGATTAAAAAAGAACAAGTAGAAAAATTAACTCTTGAGTGCCTGACGGATGAGTATTTCATTGTAGGAATATCAGTAAGTCCCGGAAACAGCATTGATGTAATTATCGATGGTGACAAGGGAGTTAACATACAGAAGTGCATTGATGTCAGCAGGCACATAGAACAAGGTCTGAACAGAGATGAAGATGACTTTGAGCTGAGTGTATATTCTGCAGGACTAGGACAGCCTTTTAAAGTTTACAGGCAATATCTTAAAAATCAAGGCACGGAAGTAGAAGTTACAGTAAAAAATGAAAAGGCCCTTAAAGGGATAATTAAGGATGTTGATGAAACCGGATTCAATCTTGAAGTAAAAACAAAAGAGAAGGTTGAAGGCAGCAATAAGAAAACTGAAGTAGTAAAAAATTACAGGATAGCTTTTGAGAGTAATCCTGATGTAAGAAACATAATATCATTCAAATAAAAAAATAGTTTAAGATGGATAACGTCAATCTTATCGAAACGTTTACCGAATTTAAGGATCTGAAAAGCATCGACAGGGCAACAATGATGAGTGTACTTGAGGATGTGTTCCGCAACTTACTTCAAAAGAAGTATGAAAGTGATGAAAATTTCGATATAATTATAAATATCGATAAGGGAGACTTTGAAATATGGCACTACCGAACAGTAGTAACAGATGAAGAATTCAAGGATCCCAATAAGGAAATTCCAATCACTGAAGCAAAGAAAATAGATCCTGAATATGAAGTCGGAGAAGAGGTTACCAATGAAGTTAAGCTTCTTGATTTTGGAAGAAGGGCAATATTGAATCTTCGTCAGAATCTGGCCAGCCGAATTCTTGAATTGGAAAAAGACAGCATTTACACAAAATACAAAGACAAAATCGGAGAAATAGTTACCGGAGAAGTATATCAGATTTGGAAAAAAGAAATACTTGTATTGGATGATGAGGGGAACGAACTTATTCTTCCAAAAACAGAACAAATTCCAACTGATTATTTCAGGAAAGGAGACAGTGTACGTGCGGTAGTTTATAAAGTTGAGCTCAGGAACAATAATCCGTTAATAATATTATCGAGGACTCAGCCTGCCTTCCTTGAAAGGCTTTTTGAACTAGAAGTACCTGAAATATTCGATGGTCTTATTACAATTAAGAAGATTGTTCGTGTTCCGGGTCAAAGAGCAAAGGTTGCCGTTGAATCATACGACGAACGTATTGACCCTGTAGGAGCATGTGTTGGGATGAAAGGTTCAAGGATACATGGAATAGTGCGCGAGCTTAGAAATGAAAATATTGATGTAATAAATTACACCACTAACGTTTCGCTTTATATACAAAGAGCATTAAATCCAGCAAAAATTACAAGTATAAAATACAATGACCAGACCAAGACAGCTGAGGTATATCTCAAACCTGAAGAAGTATCTCTGGCAATTGGTAAGGGAGGTTTGAACATCAAACTGGCAAGTCAGCTCACGGGATATGAAATTGATGTATACCGTGAAATGAATGCTGATGATGAAGATGTGAATTTAGATGAATTCTCGGATGAAATTGAAGATTGGGTAATCGATGAACTCAAGGCTATAGGTTGTGATACAGCGAAGAATGTATTAAGCCTTTCACGTGAAGATTTAATCAAGCGTACAGACCTTGAAGAAGAGACTATCGACGAAGTATTAAAAATCCTTAAATCCGAATTCGAATCGTGACGATTAATCAATCTAAGTTCAGTCAGTTTTTAAAAATATTCGAAAAGTTAAATATGGTATCAGGCACAGGAACACAACGACTTGGAAAAGTAGCACGGGAATTCAACGTTGGAATTCAGACAATGGTTGAATTTTTGCACAAAAAAGGTCATGTAGTTGATCCGAATCCCAATGCTAAAATCGATGATGAACAATATGTAATACTTCAAAAGGAGTATAGTAAGGACATTGATTTAAAAAAGGAATCGGAAAAATTAAATTTAAGAACTCATCGGCATCAGAAAAATGAATCGCTGACGATAGATGATATTTATGAAACTGAATCAGAACAGTCTGAAGAAAAAGAAGATGAAGAAGTCTTCAGGATTACTGACCACAGCACCAAAAAGGCTGTTCCAATAATCCCGCGTGAAAAGGAAGTTGAAGAAATCAAGACATTTACTCCAAAAAAAGAGATTAAAGTTGTTGGTAAAATTGACCTTGAAAAAAAACCGGCACCAAAGCCTGAATCAGTAAGCATTCCTGAACCGAAGCCCATAGAAAAGAAAGAAGTTGAAACTGTAAAACCTGTCGAACAAAAATTGCCTGAGCCTGAAATAATTAAGACAGTAGAGAAGACTGAACCTGTTGTTCCTCAAATCAAAGAAGAACCTAAACCGGTTGAAAAGATAGAAGTTAAACCTTCTATTTCAGAAGATAAAGTTGAAAAAGTAGTTACTACAACTCCTTCAAACGAAATAATAACAAATGTTCCAAAGGTTGAAAATGACCTTAAGGTTGTAGGTAGGATTGACCTTACATCTCTGAATCAAAGGACTCGTCCTCCAAAGAAATCTAAAAAACAAAAAGAAGATGAACGCAGAGCAAGAGACAATCAGAAAAGGCAGGATTCACCTGGAACTACAGTTAATCATGCCAGTCCTGAAAGACAAGGAGCTCAACCTGGACAAGTAAAACCTCAATCTCCTGAATCGAGAGACAACAGGCCACCAAGGTTGGATGATGCTGCCAGAAAGAAAAAAAGGAAAAGAATCCAGAAAGAGCGTGTAGATATTAGCAGTAATACAACCAATACTGCCAATCCGGTAGTATCGGCTGAAAAGAAAGACTTAGCAGCCAAAAAAGGGCCTGTTAATAAGTTCCAACAGCAGCAACGCACCAGAAAAAGACCAGTACATCAGGAAGTATCTGAAGTAGATGTTCAAAAACAAGTAAAAGATACATTAGCAAGATTAACCACTAAGTCTAAATCAAAAGGTTCAAAATATCGTCGTGAAAAAAGAGCTGCTTTTAGTGAAAGACTTGCCCATGAGGAAGCAGTAGCACAAGAAAATCAAAGCATAATTAAGATTACTGAATTTGTATCGGTCAACGAACTTGCCAATATGATGAATGTTACAGCGACGCAAGTTATATCGACTTGTATGGCCCTTGGCTTGTTTGTATCCATAAATCAGAGACTTGATGCAGAAACGATGTCAATTGTTGCTGAAGAATTTGGTTTTAAGGTTGAATTCATCAGTGCTGATGTTATGCAGGCAATTGAAGAAGAAGTTGATACAGAAGAATCATTAATATTTCGCCCTCCAATTGTCACAGTTATGGGACATGTCGACCATGGAAAAACATCATTACTCGACTATATAAGAAGTTCAAATGTAATTGCAGGTGAAGCAGGAGGGATAACCCAGCATATAGGAGCATATAATGTTGAACTAGCTGACGGCAGAAAAATAACTTTCTTAGATACTCCTGGTCACGAAGCTTTTACAGCTATGCGTGCTCGTGGAGCTCAGGTTACAGATATCGCTATTATAATAATAGCTGCAGATGACAATATAATGCCTCAGACAGTAGAAGCAATAAATCATGCAGCAGCAGCTGGCGTTCCCATTGTATTTGCCATAAACAAAATTGATAAGCATGGAGCTAATCCTGAAGCAATAAAAGAACGATTGGCTCAAATGAATTATCTTGTTGAAGAATGGGGTGGTAAATACCAGTCTCACGATATTTCAGCAAAATCAGGTATTGGTATTGCAGAATTGCTTGAAAAAGTTTTACTTGAAGCAGAAATGCTTGATCTCAAAGCTAATCCAAATAAAAGAGCGATCGGCAATGTTATAGAATCATCGCTTGATCGTGGTCGCGGATTTGTGGCAACAGTATTAGTTCAAAACGGAACACTACGTGAAGGTGACGTAATTCTTGCAGGACCGCACATGGGTCACGTTAAGGCAATGTTCAACGAAAGAAATCAAAGAATAAAAGAAGTTAAACCTGCAGAACCAGCATTGGTGCTTGGGTTGAATGGTGCACCACAGGCTGGTGATAAATTCAATGTTATGGCCAGTGAACGAGAAGCGAGGCTCATTGCTAATAAACGAGAACAGTTGCAAAGGGAACAGGGAATGAGAACCCAGAAGCATATAACCCTCGATGAAATCGGGCGTCGTATTGCAATTGGCAACTTCCAGGAGCTAAACGTAATTGTTAAAGGTGATGTTGACGGTTCAATAGAAGCATTATCAGATTCTTTAATTAAGCTTTCAACCCCTGAAATTCAGGTAAATGTTAAACATAAGGCTGTTGGCCAGATTTCTGAATCAGATGTCATGCTTGCATCTGCATCAGATGCTATCATTCTAGGCTTCCAGGTCAGACCATCATTAGCTGCCAGGAAACTGGCCGAACAAGAAGAAATAGATATAAGACTTTATTCTATTATCTATGATGCAATAGAAGAGATAAGGGCTGCTATGGAAGGAATGTTGTCACCTGAGATAAAAGAAGAAATCTTAGGTACTGCTGAAATTCAAGAAGTTTTCAAAATAACAAAAGTAGGTACAGTTGCAGGTAGCATAGTCCGTGATGGTAAAATAATCAGAAACAACAAAATTAGAGTTATTCGTGACGGTATTGTTATTTATACCGGAGAACTTGGATCTCTTAAGCGTTTCAAAGAAGATGTCAGGGAAGTTACACATGGTTATGAATGTGGTATGAATGTTTCAAATTTCAATGACTTAAAAGCTGGGGACTTAATCGAATCATTCAAGGAAGTAGAAGTAGCTAAGAAGTTATAGACTTAAAATTTACCCGATAATATAAAAAGCTTGTATTGTTTAACTTTACAAGCTTTTTTTTATTGCAAAAAAACTATTATTTTAGGAATATATTTGGTCTGAGATTTGTTTTAATATCTTTATCAGATTAAGGGGATTTTTAAAAATAGGTTTTGACTTTTAACCGCTACTATATGAAAAGATTAATATGGATAATATTACTGCTGTCAATTTCTTCAGCAGCAATCGCCAGATCAGTTTATAAAATTGAAGGCAACAATGTAATTGTAGACTTAGAAGGAATAGGATTAAAGTCAAGAATTCTAAAAGTTGAAATATGGTCTGATAACATCGTTAAGATTATATCCGGAATGAAAGTTAATTTTTCTTCATTTGAAAGCCTCATACCATATTCAAAACCTCAACAAGGAGTTAAATTCAAAGTGAGTTATGCTCAAAACAATATTGAAATTGTAACGAAGGAAATTCTTGTTAGCGTTCAGGAAGATGGACTAGTCAGAATATTCAACAGAGACGGCAATAAACTTTTAATAGAATCGGACAGACTTTTTGAACCAAGTGCGTCTGATGACGGGGAGTATAAAATAAGACAAAAATATTTCCTTGCATTTCATGAACACATATATGGATTTGGACAGGATGACAAAGAAAAAAGATATAATATCCGCAATAAAAATTTCAAACACGAGCAAACTGTTAGTAAAATTGCTTCTCCAATTATGTTTTCTGAAAAGGGATACGCGCTAATTTGGGATAATTATTCACTTACCCATTTTAATGATGCCAAAAGTGGGCTGGAAATTACATCTGATGTAGCTGATGAAATTCAGTATTTCTTTGTATATGGACCTGGATGGGGAAAAGTGATTTCAGAAATAAGAAAACTTACTGGTAGTGTGCCAATGCTACCCCGGTGGGCTTTTGGTCATTGGTTATATCCGGGCAACTTTTCTGATATAAATGCTTTAAATGAAAGAATAAAATTGTTTGAAAGTGAAGGTATCCCTGTAGAGCAAAGAACTACTGAAGATTTTAATTTTATTGAAGATGAGAAAAATATTACAGAGAATGCCCTAATGACAAATAACAGACTTGGATGTGCATTAGCATACTCTCAACTCAAAGGCAGATATACTGATTTGTTAAACATTTCAATAAACCGAAGATTATGTATACCTACTCACACCAATTTTCCCGGAATACAAAGATATGGGACTTTTGTCATAGCAGGTGAAATACCAACTAGTTGGGAGACATTAAAAAGTCAGGTAACAGCCGGGATAAACTTATCCCTTTCCGGACAACCTTACTGGAGCTCAAACCTTGGAGGATCATCTTCCAAAAATGAATGTGAACAATCAACATTAAATGAATTAATGGTAAGATGGTACCAATTTTCATCGTTAACACCAATATTCAGAGGGACTAAGCCTGACCGTGATATTTTGACTTTAAACAAAAATGGTAATGAATTTAAGGCTGTTCTTGATGCAATCAGGCTAAGATACCATCTGATGCCTTACATTTACTCATCTGCAAGTGATGTTGTGTTTGAAGGCAGAACTTTCATGCGTTCTCTACTATTTGATTATCAGAAAAATGAAAAAGTCCATGACATTGATTCACAATATCTTTTAGGACTAAATATCATGGTTTGTCCAATCACTGATTATGGCATAAAGCAAGCAAAAATATATCTTCCTGAAGGAGATGACTGGTTCGACTTCTGGTCAGGAAAACAATTCACTGGAAATGCCGACATTTTAGTTGAAACCACAATTGACAACATACCTCTATTTGTTAAATCAGGTTCAATCATCCCTTTTGCTACTATAGGGAATAATTCTTCTGATAGTCTTAAGTCGCCAATGGAATTAAGAATATATCCCGGGAAGGATGCTTCTTTTTCTCTATATGAAGATAACAATGACGGACACGAGTACCTTAACAATAAATTTACCAACATCAAGTTTGATTATTCAGAAAAAGATAAAACATTGAATATTGACAATATTGAAGGTTCGTACGAAGGTATGATAACTGAAAGACTATTCAAGGTAGTTATTGTTTCTGATAAAAACGGCTATGGAATAAAACCTTCAGAAATATGTCAGGATGTTTACTATAAAGGGAAAAAAATCAAGATAAAGTTATTATAGCATCACGTTCATTCTGAAACAATTGCATCAATACCAATAATTTTTTTAACTAAAGATGCGATCCGGGTTAATTCCTCCAGAGATACCTTTTGTAAAGTAGATAAAGGAGTATCTCTTGCAATGGTGTAAATCATTATCTTCTCTGGTTTTATCTTTTTTAGCAGCTCTAACCATGCAAAAACTTCACTGTCAGAAGTATTGTCAAAATCTTTGCCATTATAATTACCTTTCAGGAACATAGTCTGAATAGTAAGTCTACCTTCAAAGCTAATCAAATGGTCAATCATGGAATCAAAATTGAAATTCTTAAATGGGACATTCATTGTTTCAATTGTTGATAAAATTGCTGAGTCTAGTTTAAGAATATTATCATCTACTCTTTTTAAAGCTATAACAACTTCAGCTTTATGCAACATCGTTGAATTTGACAAAACTGCGACCCTTGCATTGGGTGCGTATGTGTTTCTCAACACTATTGTGTCATCGATAATGCCCGGAAAATAAGGATGCAAAGTAGGCTCACCATTTCCCGCAAATGTAATCACGTCAGGAAGTTCACCCTTTTGATTCATTTCTTTAAGCTTTCTCTCAAGTAATTCTTTAACTACATCTCTTTCCGGAAATTTTAGTTTTACCTCACGATAATCAGGGTTCCATCCGCATTCACAATATATACAGTCGAAAGAACACAATTTACTGTCGTTCGGCAAAAGATTAATACCAAGAGATACTCCAAGCCTCCTGCTTTTTACAGGACCAAAAACAGTGCTGCTGAATAAAAATGTTGACATCTTTAAATAAGATTATTAAACTGTCCCAATTTATAAAAGCTTTTTCAAAAGTAAGTCTGAGGTGCTTTTTATATTACTTAAATTTAATCCGGATATAAGATTCAGACCGGGTTTTTTACCCTTTTCAATAGTACCATAACTTTCTTCAATTCCTAAATATTTTGCTCCTTTAACACACAGCAATTCAACGATATCATTAAAAGAATTAATAATACCTGATTCAAGCAAATCAGATAATATTGATTTCAATGAAAAACTATTTACTGAATAATTAGAACTAAAACCTAAACAATAAATATTTTCTCCTTCACTATTATGCTTAACAATTTCATTTTGGGTAAAAGTTGACGATTCAAATATTGAAGAAACATCCTGATAAATGACCTTGTTACCATCGTTATAGTACTTTATATTATTTTTAAAAGAAAAGTCTCCAACTGATACAATTCCCCTCTTAAATAAAAAAAGATCAAGTTGTCTGGCTTCCTTTGCATCGTTTAATAATAAATTTTTGCATGAAATAATAAAACCTGGACAAATTATCCCACTATAATACTCCAATCCTTCTTCTTCTAAAATACAACCATTAGTATTAATTAAATCAACTATAATTCCTTCATTGTTTACAATTACAATACCGTTTTCTAAAACCTCTCCTTTAGAAGTATAAATATATCGGGAAGAAATCTTTCTTAGTTTCATTTTTTATCTTGAAAGCCTGGAGTCTGACTGTTTTCTTCAATCAGAACACTTACCTTACTAAGCACTTCTGTGAATACTTTATCGTACTCCCGTGGATGTCTCGAATAGTATAGTGTAGTAGCAAGCATTTCTTCTTCAGTGGCATTGTATTTTTTAAGTGCAGATAAATAGGCTGATTTAGATTCCAAGCTGTCCAACTTCAATCGATGTCTTTCAGAGTACATTCCCTCGGCAATATGAATATCAGTTAAGACATTAATAAAGGTTTTTCTGTCAAGTGCACCTTCGGGTAAAGGGTCTCTTTTGCATCCCTGAAATAATAAAATAATCACAAATAATCCTGCTAAATATTTAACTTTCATCTGCTTCAATTTTTCTTGAATAATGTTTTCAATGTTTCGGAAACATTTTTAACTCTATTAATCTTTATTTTATACTTTTTAAGATCAATTCCTTTGTTGGAATATGGTATATATATTTCAGAAAATCCCAACTTTTCAGCTTCAGCAATTCTTTGTTCGACTCTGTTTACAGATCTTACTTCCCCCGTCAATCCGACTTCTCCTGCAAAACAAATATTTGGATTTATGGAAATATCAAAATTAGAAGACAATACTGAACATATAACTGACAGGTCTGTTGCAGGATCAATAATCTTTATTCCGCCCGCGATATTCAAATATACATCTTTTGTAATTAGTTTAAACCCTGCCCTTTTCTCGAGTACAGCAAGAAGCATATTAAGTCTTCGCAAGTCAAAACCGGTTGCAGATCTCAGGGGATTACCATAAGTAGCAGAACTAACCAAAGCCTGTACTTCTATAAGAAAAGGTCTGACTCCTTCTATTGCAGCAGCAATCGCAGTTCCACTTAATTCCTGATGCTCTGAATTCAGTAATAACTCTGATGGATTAGATACTTGCCGTAGTCCGTCATGCAACATTTCAAATATTCCCATTTCATTTGTTGACCCAAATCTGTTTTTACTGGCTCTTAATATTCTGTACATATAATTTCTGTCACCCTCAAATTGAAGAACGGTGTCAACTATATGTTCTAAAATTTTGGGGCCGGCAATACTTCCTTCTTTATTTATGTGTCCGATAAGAATAACAGGTATTGATAATGTTTTGGCTTTTTGCATAATTCCTGCTGTACATTCCCTGATCTGAGAAACACTTCCTGCTCCTGAGTCAATAATTTCTGAACTTACAGTTTGAATTGAATCTATTATTAAAACATCAGGTTTTACATTTTCAATTTGTGCCAGAATATTCTGAAGAGATGTTTCACACAAGAACAAACAATTATCATTCTCCCCAATAAGTCTGTTAGCTCTAAGCTTAATTTGTTCTAAACTTTCTTCACCCGTAATATATAAAACAAGTTTTTTCTTGAAGGATAACGCAGTTTGAAGTGCAAGAGTCGACTTACCTATTCCGGGTTCACCACCCAAAAGGATAACTGATCCGGGAACTAAACCTCCTCCCAAAACCCTGTCGAATTCATTGTTACATGTTGAAAACCTTTCCATTTTCCCTTCAGGGATTTCAGCAAGAGAAACAGGCCTTTGAAGTATTGAATGGTTTACACCTGAAATCTTTTTCTTACTGCCTGTTATTTCAATTTCCTCAGTAAGTGAGTTCCATTCTCCGCATGATGTGCACCGTCCCGACCATTTAGGAGAAGTAACACCGCATGATTGGCAAACGTATATAGTTTTCTCTTTAGACATAAAATCAAAGATATTTAAAATCTCAGCTTATACATTCCTCCAAATTATTAAATTAGTAAAAACTTTTTTAAGATGAAGCATAAATTCATATTTCTACTTTCGTTTTTACTATTTGCCATTGCATTAACTGTTAATGCTCAGGATAATCTCCTCGATATTGAAGATGCTTCACCGGGCATTTCCCTTGAAGGACGAATACCTTTACTCTTAATACATGGTTGGAATTATAATGGGAAACCGTCTCCCCCGGCTACAGGACAGTGGAATAACTTTCTTAATTATCTGCTTAACGATCCTGAACTTAGAGAATTTTATAAACCTTACTTTGTTAAATACTGGTCAAATTCAATTCCAGTAAACGCAATAGCAGGATTGTTGAGAGATAAAATTCAACAAACCGGGTTTCATGAAAAGGAAATTGTAATAATTGCACATAGTATGGGTGGACTTGTTTCCCGTTCATTTATGAATGAATATTCTTACACATCCGGAAAAAACATTGGGAAAAAGTGTGGAGAGAATGTCAGGTTACTTATTACATTGGGGACCCCCCATCACGGCTCACCAATGGCAAACGGACCAGCTCGTGATAATGAAGTAGATTTTATTATGAAATTAACATTGTCGACTGTTGAAAGTATGGCTTTTAAGGATATTAAATACAATGAAGTCAACCGCTCGGATTTGAGGTGGGACAACTACGACAATCTTCTCAACTATGATAAATATCCAGGAGAAAAAAATGACTGGCTTGTAAATCTGAATTCCAATACTATCTTCGATTCAAAAACCATTTGCTATTCTTCAACTGTAAAAGGGATATTTAAACTGCCGCCATTAAATACTGTAAAAGAACAGTATCAGGTGGGGGCTTATATTTTGGAAAAAAGCTTTGGCATTCAAAATGATGGTATAGTACCTATTGCAAGTTCATCTTTTGCAGGTCATCAACCTAAGCTTGTTCGTTTTTTTGCAGAACACAACCATGCTGAAATAAATACAGGCGTTGAAGGTTCAAATGAACTTCATGATAATTTAAAACTTGATTTAATGGACATTGCACCTCCGTTAATAACCTGGCCGGTAGTTAAAAATGAATATTTAAAACACTCCCACTACCGCAATATTACATGGAAATGCCCATCTTCAATATATCAGGTAAATTTATGGCTATCACTTGATAGTGGACTAACGTATAATAAAATTGCGGAGAATTTTAATGCTCAAAATATGTCTTACAATTGGTTTATTCCTGATACTAACTCTACTAAATGCCTCGTGAAAATATCTGATGCTCTTAATGATAACAATTTTTCAGTTTCTGATAATGCTTTTTATATTTATCACAACAAGGTTGCCTTCGAAAATAAAACTTCAAAAGCTTACTTCGCTCCCGAAAAAACTAATTCTATTACTTGGTATCAATACGGTTTGTCAGATAAGGTGAAAATAACATATCATGATCCAAAGAATAATTTTGAAAAGGTATTAAGCCAAGAATACCCCGCTAGTAATTCTTACAATTCATTCAGTTTTTATGCTGACAGTTCATTCCCTCCAAGCGATTCAGCTTTCATATCAATACAATTACTTAATCTGGAAAAGTATTACGACTACGAGGTCTATACTTTTAAATGTCAACCCTTTATGTTTCTTGGTTCTCCTGAACTTAAAATTACTTCTCCATCTGATTATTACACAGATATATTTGGTGTTAGTGGAGAGAAACTATACATAGATTCAATATACAATATCAAATGGGAAACTGAAGGTGAAATAAAATTTGTTAAAATAAGCCTTTGCGATTCATCAAAAAATATTATTAAAACAATTTCAAAAAAAGCACATAAACCCGGATTTGCATCCAAGGGAAACCTCAATTGGAAGATTCCTCCATACTTTGGCGATAAGTTTTATTTATTTGCCGAAGGAGGAGTGTCTGAGCAAAATATTACAATAAGCGAATACTCCAAATATCCTTTAAGAATTAACAGACAAACTCAAATAATATCTCCAAATGAAAATGAAACAGATATCTCTTTCTTTCCTTGTTTCGAATTAAACAATAACCCTTTGGCTTCAGAGTACAATTTTGAAATTATTGATGCAGAAAGTAAAGGAAAGGAATATTACCAAAATATTTCTTCTGAAAGCAACATTACATGCATTAGTGGCATTGAAAATGAATTATTACCAGGCAAAGAATACTCTTTGACAGCCCAAATAATTTCTGACACAATTAAATATTATAAAACAAGATTGAATTTTGCAGTTAAAAAAGATAAACCTGATAGTTTCAAAATTATCAATCCGATAAAAGGAGCAATAACACAAGGAAATGAATTGAAAATTGAATGGAATAATGCAGCCGGAGCATACGAGTATGAAATTGAAATAAAAAATAAGGGCAACATAATTTTCAACAATACATACAACAAAATTGATACATCTATAATTGCTAAGTTAGGTAACCCAGGTATACCGGATACTTTACATCTAAGAGTATCTGCTACAAATAATTATGGCACTACAACTACCCAAAGTTACTTCTTTAAAAATAACAGAACTGAGGTAAAAACAATATTTGATGGTCAGGTTAAAATGCTTATATATTCAAATAAGAATACTAATAAAATTATAATAGATCTGTTTATACCTCAAGAAAATGACAATAATATATTCGGAGGTGCGATATATAACTTAACAGGACAAAAAGTATTTAATATCAATTCTCAAATATTTCATCCGGGAAATAATAAAATACAATTAGAGGGAATTTTACTCAAAGAAGGTATTTACATTGGAGTAATAGAAATAAACAATCAAACAATCAAACAAAAGTTTGCTGTTGTAAATTAAAAATTCTTGTAATTGTTTTAAATTTAAACTATACTATAGAAGACTGTTAGTAGTAGTATCCGGGAAAATCATTTTAGGTTTAAAAGATTTTGCTTCTTCAAAATCCATAGTTGCATATGACATTATAATTACAACATCTCCAACAGCAACTTTTCGGGCAGCAGGACCATTAAGACAAATTACACCCGAACCTCTTTGCCCCTTTATTACATAAGTGTCAAGTCTTTCACCATTGTTAATATTTACAACCTGCACCTTCTCAAATTCGATTAGATTAGCTGCGTCCATCAAATCTTCATCTATAGTTATACTCCCAACATATTGCAGATTGGCTTCAGTTACAGTTACCTGATGAATTTTAGACTTGCATACTTCAATTAACATCACATTAAAAATTTACATTATCAATTAATCTCACTTTACCACATTGAACAGCTATACATCCTATTTTGTTGACTCTCTCATCCCACGATTTTACAGTTTGGAGATTAATCTCATCGACAATATCAAAATATTCTGTTTCAAGGAACGAATTAGCGTTAATAGTATTAATTACCCATTCTTTTAATTCATTAATTGAAAAACTTCTTGATTTCTTAACAGCAGCAAATAAAGTAGCTGAAATTAAAGCTGCTGCCTCTCTTTCATCTGAAGAAAGAAGCATATTTCTAGAACTCATAGCTAATCCACTTGTCTCTCTTATAATAGGACAAGGCACTATCTCAACATTCAAATTCAGCATTTCTGTCATTTTTCTGATTATCGCCAATTGCTGAAAATCTTTTAAACCAAAAAAAGCCTTGTCAGGTTTAACTGCTTCGAATAATTTGCTAACTATCTGGGCAACACCATTAAAATGACCAGGTCTGAATTTTCCTTCCATTACTGTCTCCAGTGCTCCAAAATTAAAATTCCTTGTATCTTCTTCTGGATACATTTCCTCAACTGACGGAGCAAACACAATTTTACATGAAGTCTTTTCAAGTAATTCTAAATCTTTATTAAGATCTCTGGGATAACGCTTTAAATCTTCTTTATTATTAAACTGGGTAGGGTTAACAAAAATGCTTACAACTACAATATCGCTTTCTTTACCTGCCCTGTCAACCAAGGAAATATGGCCTTCGTGAAGTGCCCCCATAGTAGGAACAAAACCAACAACCGATTTATCGACCTTAATCTGCCCAATAAATTTGCTTAAATCTTCTTTATTTGTTAAAACATTCATAATGAAAAATGAAAGTGCAAAATAAATAAATAATTTAATACCATCCCAAATGTGAACATTATCTTTTACTTCAATATGCTTTACTGTTAAATGATTGATTATTTAGTGATTTTTTGTAATTTTGCAAAATCAAAATCTATTTATATAGAAATGGAAAAGAAAAAGGTATTGTTTGTTTTTCAGGAAATCACTCCTTATCTCCCCGAAACCGAAAAATCTCTTATTGGCCGATACCTTCCACAGGGAATTCAGGAAAGAGGAAAAGAAATAAGAACGTTCATGCCAAGGTACGGTTGTGTTAACGAACGTCGTAATCAACTACATGAAGTTATTCGTCTTTCGGGAATGAACCTTGTGATTAATGATACAGACCACCCTCTGATTATAAAAGTTGCTTCCATACAAGCAGCCAGGATGCAGGTTTATTTCATTGATAATGAAGATTACTTTCACCGAAAGTATGTTCTGACTGATAAAACAGGAGAACCTTTTGAAGATAATGATGAACGTGCAATATTTTTTGCCCGGGGAGTACTTGAAACTGTTATTAAATTAAGATGGGCTCCAGATCTCATACATTGTAACAGTTGGTTTGGAGCTATAATCCCAATTCTGATTAAAAAGACTTTTGCAAATGATCCTTTGTTCATTAATTCAAAAGTTATACTCTCTGTTTACGATGATGAGTTTAAGACTCCATTAGACAGTTCTCTGGTGAAAAAAGTTCTAAATGAAGAAATAAGAAAAGATGATGTAGAAGTCCTTCAAAATCCTACTTATGCAAACTTATACAAACTTGGCGTTCAGTACGCTGATGGTATTGTTATAGGAAGTCCTAAAGTAAGTGCTGAAGTAGAAATAATTATCAGAGAGTGTGGAAAACCTGTTCTTGAATATACTGATCAGGAATCATACATTGATGCTTACAATGATTTTTACGATAAAATTTTAAATAATTAACCAATAATAAAGAGAGTTTTATACTCTCTTTTTTTTATTAAAGAATTAACTAAAAACACTCTAACCTTACAATTTATGTGCGGAATCGTTGGATATATCGGATCAAAAAATGCATGGCCAATATTGATTAAAGGATTAAAAAGACTGGAATACAGGGGTTATGACTCAGCAGGTGTAGCTATTTATCACAATAACTCACTTGATGTTTATAAGAAAAAAGGAAAAGTAAGTGAACTGGAAAATTATTGCGAAGACAAAGATCTTTGCGGAACAATTGGTATTGCGCATACACGATGGGCAACACACGGTGAACCCAACGACATAAATGCTCACCCACACGTTTCAATGCAAGGACTTTTTACAATTATCCATAATGGAATTATTGAAAATTACGATCGCCTAAAAACTGACCTATCAGCAAGGGGATATACTTTTAAAACAGAAACAGACACCGAAGTACTTGCTAATCTTATAGAATACATGTATTGCAAGGGTGATCATGTAAACGCTGAACTTGCGGTGAGGATGGCTCTCTCAAGAGTTGTCGGAGCTTATGGTCTGGTTGTAATGTGCAAAAATGAACCGGAACAATTGATAGCTGCCAGAAAAAGCAGTCCGTTGGCAATAGGTATAGGCAATAACGAATATTTCCTTGCTTCTGATGCAACACCAATGATTGAATACACCAAGAATGTAGTATATCTCGACGATCATAATGTTGCGATAATAACAAAAAACAGCTTTACATTAAAAACTGTTGGTGATGATACCGAACTTACTCCTGTTATTCAAAAACTGGAATTAAGTGTTGGGGAGATTGAAAAAAACGGGTATGAACATTTCATGCTTAAAGAAATTTTCGATCAGCCTAAAACAATTACAGATTCATTTAAGGGAAGAATTGATCCTGAAACTAAAGAAATCGTATTAGGAGGGCTTACTGATGTCATGCCCCGTATTATTGATGCTAAAAGAATTGTGATTATTGCTTGCGGAACTTCATGGCATGCTGCTCTTATTGGTGAATATCTTATTGAAGAGTATGCCCGGGTGCCCGTTGAAGTTGAATATGCTTCTGAATACAGATATCGAAGACCAATTATTAACGAAGATGATGTTGTACTAGCCATTAGCCAGAGTGGAGAAACTGCTGACACTTTAGCCGCAATACGTTTAGCAAAAGAAAAAGGTGCCCTGGTCCTGGGAATTTGTAATGTAGTTGGCTCAAGCATTGCCCGCGAAACTGATGCAGGTGTTTATACTCATGCCGGTATTGAAATAGGTGTAGCTTCAACCAAGGCATTTACAGCTCAGGTAACTGTTCTCATTCTCTTTGCAATGAGACTGGCAAGAAAGAAAGGTACTCTCAATGATGAAAGATATTTTTCAATTATAAATGACCTTATTGATGTTCCTGAAAAAATAAAGACAATATTATTTTCTCACTTACACATTAAAGAAATAGCACAAAAATATACTGACAACATTAATGCACTTTATCTGGGAAGAGGGTCATTGTTTCCTGTTGCCCTGGAAGGTGCATTAAAGCTAAAAGAAATATCTTATATTCATGCTGAAGGTTATGCTGCAGGTGAAATGAAACACGGACCTATAGCCTTGGTAGATACCAATCTTCCTGTTATAGTAGTAGCAGCAAAAGACAGATATTATGAAAAGATTGTAAGCAATATCCAGGAAGTAAAAGCAAGAAAAGGGAATATCATTGCAGTTGTTACTGAAGGCGATGGTGAATTGAGGAAAATGGTTAAAGATATATTTGAAATACCAAAATCTGATCCTGTCGTAACACCACTTGTTGCAATAATTCCACTTCAACTTTTTGCATATTATCTTGCGATACATAGAGGATGCGATGTCGATCAGCCAAGAAATCTGGCTAAATCAGTTACTGTGGAATAAAATATTACTATCCAGAATTTGCAAATAAAAGAAAATGATAAAACCTGGGCTTCATAATCTGATGCCCAGGTTTTTATTTGTTTTATACTTATAGAATATTGTAGGTTTTACCAATTAAAGACACCTTCTGAATTACTCCTCCAACATAGTTAACGTCAGGTTGTTGGCCTCCCACATAAATAGAAATATTACCGGGTTGAACTACCCTCTTGTTCTCATCATCTATTACTGATAATTGCTTTGGAAGAAGTTCAAATTTAACTGTCTTTTTTTCTCCGGGATTCAGTTTTATCCTTTTAAATCCCTGCAAAGAATGAATTGGAACAGGCACAGCTGCTTCATCAATTTTTACATATAACTGAACTACCTCATCACCTTTGCGTTCTCCGGTATTTTCAATATCAACAGTTACATTTATTTTTTCTGATGTCTTAACTTCAGCAGGTACCTTTAGATTACTGTATTTGAAAGTTGTATAACTCAAGCCATATCCAAATGGATAAAGAGCTTCTCCCCTGAAGTATCGGTATGTTCTTCCTTCCATATTGTAATTTGAAAAATCAGGCAGGTCATCCACTGATTTATAGAAAGTAACCGGAAGCCTTCCAGCAGGATTACAATCACCAAACAAAACATCAGCTATAGCTGTTCCGCCTTCCTGTCCGGGATACCACGCCTGAAGAATAGCATCAAGATTTTCATTTTCCCAGTTAAGCGCAACAGCACTACCACTCATATTAACAAGTATCACTGGTTTGCCAAGATCTTTAAGCTTTTTCAATGTATTTGTCTGAACTGCAGGCAAGTCAATCTTTGTGCGATCACCACCATCAAAACCATCAAAAGAAACAGGCATTTCTTCCCCTTCCAAAGCAGCAGACAAACCTCCAAAATAAACAATGACATCACATTTGGCAGCTTCTTTTAAATACTGATCTCTTGCTCCTTCCATTAATCTTAACCATTTTAGCTGAGCCACTGCACCATGATCAGCCTGAAAATATTCAATTTTTATGTCATATTCTGTTTTTGCTTTCAAGCCAACTGTAAACTTACTTTCAATCGGGCCATGTTCTTTCCAGTCATCAACTACAAGTTTATTATCAAACCATATTCTGTATCCGTCATCTCCGGTGAAAGAAATTACATACTTGCCTGATACTCCGGGGATAAGCTTCCCTGTCCACCGTATTGAAATATTTTGAGAGTTGATCTTTTCGTGAATTCCCGAACCATCCCAAACCATATTAATCTTTTTGTCTATCCTAGTTACAACAGGCTCTCCCTCAAGATTTTTGTTATTAAAATACTCTCCCTTAATGCCATTTACACCATCGGCTATAAGATTATCGCGTGTAATATTCTCAGGTATAGGATCATAATTAACCAATGAAGAAACATCGTTATGAAATATTTTTGCATTTTTCCCAAGCTTCTTTTCTATCCCTTCTAGAGGAGTTACATACCTGGAAGGAAATCCATTATAATTGGCATACATGACGACAGGATCATTCGAATTTGGTCCCAATACAGCTATTGATTTAATATCTTTGCTCAAAGGCAGAATATTATCCTTATTTTTTAATAATGTCATAGTTTCCCTGGCAACTTCAGCCGATAATTCCCTGTTCTTTTCACAATCATTAACTGAATAAGGTATTTTGTCATAAGGATTTTTACCAACGGGATCAAACATTCCAAGCTTCATACGTGCAGTAAATAAACGTTTAACTGCTACATCAATATCTTTTTCTGTCAATAACCCTTTTTCAACAGATTCACTCAGGTAGTTGTAAGTTCTGCCACATTCAAGATCACATCCGTTTAAAACTCCAATAGCTGCTGCTTCAGCTCCGGTAGGCACAATCTTATGGTTTAAATAAATATCATCAATAGCTCCGCAGTCAGAAACAACATAACCTTCGAAACCCCATTGTTCTCTCAATATCTTATTCAACAATGTATCACTTCCACTGCAAGATTCCCCACGAAAACGATTATAGGCGCCCATTAATGAATAAGCTTTTGCTTCCCTGATTGTTGCTTCGAAAGCAGGCATATATGTATCCAGAAAATCTCTTTCAGATACATCGACATCAAAAATGTGTCGATCTTTTTCCGGACCACTATGAACAACATAATGTTTTGGAGTAGCTACTGTTTTTAAATAATCGGGATTGTCACCCTGAAG
>CAYUEI010000010.1:0-29097 GCA_964443445.1 uncultured Prolixibacteraceae bacterium
ATCAATGAGAAGAAGACTCAAAAGACCGTTTAGAAGAATACTAATTTTATCCCCGCTTGTCATTCTTTTTTTAATTTTTGTTATTCTACTGCTTACAAAAGATAAACCTCCCATTAACGAAATCAAAGATGCCAGGGAAAGCATTTCCAGGGCTAAAGAGGTAAATGCCCAGAGATATGCAAAGAAATTATTCAACAATGCCAATGCAAGTTATGATTCGGCAATGGTATATTGGAAGACCGAGAATCAACGTTTTTTTCTTTTTAGAAAATATGATAAAGTAAAGACTTTATCGCTTAAAGCTGCCCGTCTGGCAAAAGCAGCAGCTTCTGAAGCTGACACCAATTCAAAAAACCTTCAAAGAGAGACTAAAAGGGAGCTCGATGCCATAAAGAAAAAGATAGATTATTTCCAAAGGAATTTTGACCAAATCCCTCAGGTCGATAATTTCAAAAAACAATATAACAAAGGTCGTTTGCTTTATGAAGAAGCCCGGCTGGCCTATGACAAGTCAGACTTAATAAAAGCAAAGGAAAAAATTGACCAATCGAAGAAACTAATAAATACAACATATTTCCAGGCAGAGACGATCCTCAACAATTATTTCAAGAATTACCCTGAGTGGCAAAGATGGTATAAAAATGCTATCAACAACTCCCTTGCTTCAAATTCATATTGCATTATAGTTGATAAGTTTTCAAGAGAATGCATGCTTTATTATGGTGGAGTTTTAAAAGAAACTTTTGAAGCAGATCTTGGCAAAAACTGGATGGGTGATAAAAACCATCAGGGTGATAAATCTACTCCTGAAGGTAACTATAAAATAATTGACAAGAAGGAAAATGGAAGAAGCCGTTATCATAAAGCACTATTGTTAAACTATCCGAACGAAGAAGACAAGAAAAGATTTGCCATGAATAAGAAAAAGGGGCTTGTTTCCTCTTACAGAGGGATTGGTAACCTTATTGAAATTCATGGAGATGGAGGCAAAGGAGCTGACTGGACAGAAGGGTGTATAGCTCTTTCAAACAAAGACATAGAAAGGTTATACTCAAAATGTCCGGTAGGTACACCTGTTACTATAGTTGGTTCATTAAAACCTTTGGATCAGATAATAAATTAAACTTTTTACCTGAATATCCGTTAATCTGTATAATGAATATGAGCGATTTAGAAAACAACAGCACTTTGACCCGGGATACAAAAAAGAATGTATTCAGTAGAATAATGGGAAATTCTATAGTAAAGAAAGTTTTGACTTTCATAGTCATAGTGATTTTAATAATATTTCTTCCCTTCCTGATACATAGTGCTGTATTCCCGTTATCATCAGTTCAGTACAAATTATTTTCCACCACTGGCACTGAAGAGTTCATAAAAGCAAAAGAATCGTTGGACAAGGGAATTGCCCAAAATGAGAAAAAGCTAAAGGGAATGACTCCAAAATCGCATTATCTCATAATAAACAGTATAGACAATAACTTTTATCTCTATAAGGGTCTTGAACTGGTAAGGAGTGGCAAGTGTTCTACAGGGAAAAATACCTTGTTGGAGAAAAAAGGGAAGAAGTGGTTATTTAAAACGCCTAAGGGCAATTTTACTGTAAGGCTAAAAAGGACAGACCCTGTATGGACAAAACCGGACTGGGCATTTGTGGAAGAAGGCTTACCGGTTCCGGGTCCCAATCATCCTGACAGATTTGATGAAGCAACACTTGGTGATTATGCATTAAACTTAGGTGATGGATATATGATTCACGGAACGGTTTGGCAGAGATATCTTGGTTTACCGGTTACCCACGGATGTATCAGGTTAAATGATGAAGATCTGGAAGTGGTTTATAAATCACTGGAAAAAGGTTCAAACGTATATATTTACTAATCAATCAACGAGTACTATGAAAGCATTAAAAATTATAGGAATAATAATATTTTCAATCATAGCCGGTTTGTACCTTTACTTTTACGCTGCTGCACCGATTATAACTGTAAGTAAATTAAACAGTCGTGTTACTTCTGATACTGTTTTCATGAAGAAACATCAATCTATGGCCAACTATCCAAAGTTACTCCCGGAGATTAAAGAAAAAAGTTTTCTTGAAGCGCAGCTTTCATTAGCAAAAAGAGATTCAATTGGTATAGTTATCAATCTAAAGGACAGCACAGTAAATTTAGTGATGAAAGGAGTTACCATCCGCAGTTCTAAGATGTTAGACTACAAAAAAGACAGAGTATTCAATGGAATAAATGGTCCTGCCTACTATAAATACTTTTCGAATCCATTAACAAATGTATCGGAGTACTGTTCAATGATAAAAGAACCAATAGAAAAGAAGACAGCTCCAAAAGACACTATAGAGGCATTGAAACATCTTACCATTCCTGATTCCGTAGCTTGTGAGCCTGCGTATTATTCAGCTACTTTAAGCAATGGATTCAATCTTATAATGGTACAACCCGTTTGGGAAACAGAAGCTGAAAAAGAAATTGAAAAGAAGTTTAAATCAGACATGAGCCACAAGGAATTTTTCCTTAGCAGAATAGGTGACCTTGTTAAAAAAGAAGTGCCTGATTACAAGCCTACTATTTTAATTAAGCTAACTAAATACGATATAAGGGCAATATACAGGGGTACACCATGGAAACCGGGTATTGTGATTTATTATTGATTAGCAGGTTTAATTTTAAAATTACCGCTTACTCCTATTTTATCTTCACAGACAATAATCAGTGAAAGTATTTCATTGCATTTTTTATAGTTATTCTGTTGAATATCAATATCAGAAGCTTGTGAAACTTTATTACCTATTGCAGTTGCAAGGGCATCTGCCAAGGAGGCATCTTTACAAGCAACCATAACAGCATCAGCATTACCAAAGCTTAGAGAAGGTCCAACTTTACCGGCAGAAGTGCATATTCCCAAAGGAGAGAAAACAGCTTTAACTTCTACTGATATCTTCTCTGAAAAAGGAGAATTGCCCGCATAAACTGAAATCAGTAAGTCATTTTCAATACTCGCCCAGATATCACCACCATTTTCAACAACAATTTCCTTTATTTTGAACTCGTTTAAAACTGTTTTCCCAATATATTCAGAAAAAGCACCTGCAACTGCAGCCATTGGACCTATACCGGCCTTCTTTGAAGCTATAGCCATTATTAATGCAATTTCGGGAGCTCCGGGGAGTAAAGTTACAGGTTTCAAAGAAGTTTTGAATTCAGGATACTTTTGAATATATTCCTCAAGAATTTCCCTTATTTCGGTAAGTTTATTCAGAGCAAAGAAAGGAATAAGAGGATCGAAAGAATGTTTATCAATACCAATCCAAAGGTTAGAGTCTTTATAATTTATTTCAAACGACTCAAACCTTGATTTGCCCATGCCTGTTCTATAAAAGCGGGGCTCAGAAGTCATCAGTTTTCGTCTCTAAAATCTATTTCAAAAAGTTTAAGCGGACAAGCTTTAACACAAAGCTCGCATAAGATACAGTTATCTTTGTCAAAATCAAGCTCCCATGTATCAGGATTCATAGTAAGGGCACCTGCGAAGCAAACTGCAGTACAATTACCGCAATTAATACATCTGTCCTTATCGAGTTTTAAATCCTTTTCAAGTGGCTGGCAATCTACATTTTCAGATTCCAGATACTTTATACCATTTTCAATATTTTCCTGAAGTCCTTCCATTTCAAGAAGAAGGCTTCCTTTTTTACCGGGCATTACTTCAGCCTTAAGGATATTGATTCTGATATCGAAGTCCTTTACAAGAATATAACTCAAAGGCTTATCAACATTTTGAGAAGGAAACCTAAGGATGACTTTTCTTTTTACAAAATTGATCATAATTCTTCTCCTCCTTCTTTAAATTCAATTTCCTTTAAGCTTTTCAGCGATGTATTTGATGGGAACATTTGAATAGGTTCCTGAATCAGAAAATCGCCATTTTGTATTTGTTTCTTAAGAATATCGGCAATAACTCTCGCTTTTGCAAGGCTTGCCACAGGAGCAGTACGCACTTTCTGTCCGTTGATTTCAATTTCTCCCGAGCGCAATTGAGCATAGGTAACCTGCCCTAACTTAGGAGAACCGGGAGAACCATAATCCAGAACACTGGTCATTATTTGGCTATTATTAATTGAAACTCTTCTAGCCATTTCAACATTAAGCACAGGAATAGGAATTCCAATTCCAACGAACATACTTACTCCATATTTCTCATAATAAGCTGCCTGAATGAATTCACTGCTCATCTCTTTCAGGTTACCAATAACAGCCAATGTAGCAGCATTTGTAACTGGTACCCCTTTTTCATCCTTTGGTCTGCTTGTATGGAATTGAGTTCCCGGCCAAACAACATACCCAGTAGTCCCCCCTATAAAAATTCGGGTACCAATGCCTATAGTTTTAAAATCGGGATCATTAAGCAAAGGGCTTAACTCGCCTGCAGTTGAATACGTTGCATTCTTCATATTGGGCAACAAAGTACCCATATAGGTATATTTAATTTTATTTGTTGTATTCGTGGCAACATTATAATTCTGGTATGCATTCCGGGGATTAAAAAGAATCATTTCATTTATTGAATCTTTATTAATCATAGTGCGGATATGCTTTCTGGGATAGCAGTCGGTTCCTTTTCCCCAGGCCTCAAGAATTACATCTTTTCCTTCGATAAGCTCCTGAATAACATGAGCCCCACCATAGTCGGGCCGATCGGAACCTGTTGAAGTAGCACCAAGGTATGTATCTACAGCAGCGAGACCACCATAAGCAGGAACTCCATTTAATCTGATTTTCTCCATTCTTATTGGAGGGTTGGAATGACCGAAGTTGATAAAAGCCCCACTTGAACACATTGCCCCGAAAGTAGCAGTAGTAACAACATCAACTTTTTCAACAATCTCCTCAGGAGTAGCAGTAATTGCCATTATAGCAACTTCTTCTGCAGTTAGTACAACAGCTTCTCCTCTGCTTATTTTGTCATTAATTTCCTTATAGGTTTTTTCTACTGCCATTTTTGCTTATTATTAAACCAATAGACAAAAATAGCAGCTATTTGAATAACTTCAAAGTATTTATTACCTGAGAATGTAGTGTAAATTTAGATTGCTGAATTAGCAAAATTATTATTGTAAATAATAAGCCCCTTTGTTTTTCTATTCTTTGTCAGATTAGATGGAATCTCACCTGACAACATATTGTTTGATAAATTAATATACTTAAGATTTTCCATAAAGGATAATTCTTCTGGTATACCACCAAATAATTTGTTATTGCTGAGGTTTATTCTGGTAAGATCTTTCATGGAATTAAAATCTTTAGGGATTTCTCCTGTAAAATCATTATTAGAAAGGTTTAACCATTTCATTTTATTCAGAGAGCTCAGGCTTGAAGGAATATTGCCGTTCAGCTTATTATTTGAGAGTGATAAGTAAACAAGATTTTTTAATAGGTGAATTGTTTCCGGCAGATTCCCTGTTATATTGTTATTACACATAGACAGACCTCTCAGTCCTGAAATTCTTGTAATTGAAGAAGGTATAGTACCTTCAATAAAATTACTTGAGATAATCAACTCTTCAAGACTAGCCAGACTACCAATATTCTCCGGGATCACTCCTGTAATTTTGTTATTTGCGCAATTAAAGAATTTCAGATTTTTCAGGTTACAAATCGAAGCAGGTATTTCACCGCTTAGCCTATTCCCGTAAAGAAATAGTTCTTTCAAATTAGTTAAGTTCCCTATCTCTGAAGGAATATTACCAATAAGGTTATTTGCATTAAGACTGATGGAAGTTACATGCCCGTTAATAACAGTTAGTCCATACCAACTGGAAGGGGTATTGGTTTCAAGCCAGTCACGATTCTGCAACCAGGTTTCTCCTTTAGTACACTCGTAAATTTTAATCAGGGTCTCAAGTTCAGATTGGGGAATTTCCTTAACATACTCTTTCTGAAAAAAACCTCCTGCCTTTAAATTTAAAGAAAACAGGATAAAAACAATAGACAGTATCAGGTAATTAGTTTTCATGTGACAGTATTTTTTTATGCACCATTATCAATTAAACGATCCATTTCTTATACAAATTTACAAACTGCTATCACAATATATATCAGTAATTAAGATACTTATTTAAGATTTTGACCAATACAAATTTATTGGTGACAAAATGAACTTACATAGTGTCTAAATGATATTTTAAAGTTTATTTGAAGATGATTTAAAAGGAAGAAATATCATTTAATTTTATTAGGTGTACTTTTACAAATTCTTAAACCTGATGATTTATAATTTATAATTATTTTTGCCCATTAATCTTTAAAAAGATGGAACAAGATATATTCATTTACAACACACTTACAAAGAAGAAAGAAAGATTCGAACCCGTATCTCCCGGGAAAGTTGGGATTTATGTCTGCGGACCAACAGTATATGGCCATGCTCACCTCGGCCATGCAAGACCTGCAATAACTTTCGACCTCGTATTCAGGTATTTAAAACACCTGGGATTTAAAGTTCGTTATGTCAGAAATATTACTGATGTTGGCCACCTTGTAAATGATGCTGACAGCGGAGAAGATAAGATTGCTAAGATTGCTAAGATCGATCAGATTGAACCAATGGAGGTTGTGCAGACATACACAAACTCATATCACAGGAATATGGATCAGTTGAATGTCCTCCCTCCCAGTATTGAACCTACTGCTTCAGGACATATAATCGAGCAGATCAATCTTGTTTCAGATATTCTGAAAAACGGCTACGCATACATCAGTAAAGGCTCTGTATACTTTGATGTAGAAAAATATTCAAAAGACTTTAACTACGGAAAGCTTTCAGGAAGGAAGATAGAAGATCTTTTATCGAATACCAGGGATCTCGACGGGCAAGATGAAAAAAAATCAGGACTTGACTTCGCATTATGGAAGAAAGCTCAACCCGAGCATATAATGCATTGGCCATCACCATGGAGTGAAGGATTTCCGGGCTGGCATACTGAATGTACAGCCATGAGCAAGAAATATCTGGGAGAACAATTTGACATACATGGTGGAGGAATGGATTTAATGTTTCCCCATCATGAAGCTGAAATAGCACAAAGCTGTGCTTCAACAGGAAAGGAATCGGTAAGGTACTGGATGCACAACAACATGATTACGATCAATGGCCAAAAGATGGGGAAATCGCTTGGAAATTCAATTACTCTTGACCAATTCTTTGCAGGTGATCACCCTTTGCTTGAAAAGCCATATT
The DNA here is from genome assembly GCA_964443445.1 of uncultured Prolixibacteraceae bacterium. GTDB lineage: Bacteria > Bacteroidota > Bacteroidia > Bacteroidales > Prolixibacteraceae > CAYMTR01. The sequence continues at coordinate 7,255 of CAYUEI010000010.1, forward strand.
CCCCTATGACGGTAAGGTTTTTCATTCTCCAGGCTCAATACCGTAGTACTGTTGATTTTTCAAATGAAGCTTTACAAGCGGCCGAGAAAGGTCTGGAAAGACTAATGAAAGCTGTTTACTCTCTTGATAAAATAATTATTTCTGAAAAATCTACAGTTGAAATCACCCCTTTGATAGAAAAATGTTATGAAGCTATGAACGATGATTTTAATAGCTCAATAGCAATAGCAAATCTATTTGATGGTGTAAGAATTATCAATTCCCTCCTTGATGGAAAAGAAACAATTAATAAAGTAGAACTTGAATCATTAAAAAAGCTCTATCAGGATTTTGTATTTGATATACTTGGACTTAAGGGAGAAGAAAATAATGCAGTTAATAATGAAATCCTTTCAGATGTTGTTAATCTTCTTCTTAATTTAAGAATGGAAGCTAAAGCTAATAAAGACTGGGGTACTTCTGACAAAATAAGAAACGAATTAACAAATCTTGGTTTTGAAATAAAGGATAAAAAAGATGGTTTTGAATGGGAATTGAAGAAATAGTTTATTTTTATCATTCCAAACAAAACTATGCTGTTTAATTCACTCATATTTGTAGCCTTTGCTATAATCTTTTACATTGTTTCCAGATTAATTGGCAATAATGTAAAAGGTCGTCTTATTTGGCTCACATCAATGTCGTTCTTATTTTATGGATGGTGGGATTGGCGATTTCTCTTTCTAATTGTTTTCAGCGGTATGGTTGATTATATTGCCGCCCTGGGAATGATAAAATATGAGAAATACAAAAAAATCCTTCTTTATTCTTCATTATCAGCCAACATAGGAGCGCTTTCCATATTCAAATATTCAGGATTTATAGCTGAAAACCTGGACAATCTGCTTGGACTTACAGGGCAATTTTCATTATCGGCAAACATAAATGATTTTTTTCTTATAACACCTGTTGGTATAAGCTTTTATACTTTTCAAAGTATGAGCTATACTATCGATGTATACAAGAAAAAGTTAGAACCGACCAAAAGTGTAATTCATTTCTTTGCATTCATATCCATGTTTCCGCAATTAGTAGCAGGTCCAATATTAAGAGCAAAAGACATGCTGCCTCAACTTTTAAAAATCACTCCTGTTACTAAAGAAGAAGCATGGAACGGATTCAGATTTATAGTAAAAGGGTATTTTAAGAAAGTTGTAATAGCAGATAACATTGCTCCTCTGGTTGTAGCAGCTTTTAGCCGACCTGAGATATGTCAGTCGTCTGTTTACTGGTGGGGAACAATAATAGCGTTTTCGCTTCAAATATTCTGCGATTTTGCAGGCTATAGTGACATAGCAAGAGGTTTGGCCAAATGGATGGGTTATGATTTCCCCGATAATTTCAATCATCCGTATATTTCAGGTTCCATGAGGGAATTCTGGACAAGGTGGCATATATCGTTATCAACATGGTTCAGGGATTATGTATACATTCCTTTAGGTGGTAACAGAAAAGGAAAGTTCCGTGAATATCTTAACCTGTGGATAACAATGGTACTTTCAGGATTATGGCACGGAGCAGCATGGACTTATGTAGTATGGGGAGGGTTGCATGCTCTTTTTTCATCTATAGAAAAAATAACTGGATGGCCGGAATGGTTTAAAAAACACAAATGCCTTACAATAATTGGAGGTGTTTTAGTCTTTGTTCAAGTAAATATAGCCTGGGTGTTCTTCAGGTCAGAATCAATATCCCAAGCATGGGAAATTCTCAAAGTAATGTTTTCTTTTAAAGGAGAATTGGATACAGGTTGGGGAATAAACGGAACAGTATTCATAGGGATTATGATTGTCAGGGAAATTATAAAAGCAGCCGGATTAGGCAGATATGTTGACAGAACTGATAAAAAATGGATATGGATAGAAATAATTACATTAGCGTTAATGATTGCCGGAATAGTATTTCTTAGAGGACCGGGCAGTGAATTTATTTATTTTCAGTTTTAAAATGAATGTAAATAAAAAAATACTATACACTCTATCTATAGCTGCTATTTTGATAACAGTACTTAGTTTTGTGCTTCCCAAAAATGAGGAGAAATATCTTGGCGATCGTTTCTGGGCAAAAAAGACATTCTCTCCGGCAATTTATGATATTGTTATAATTGGTGATTCAAGAACATACAGAGGTGTATCACCCACAATTATGTCTGAATATCTTCCGGAAAAGAAGATTTTAAACTTCGCTTATTCAAATGGAGGATTGAACAAAGTTGTTTTTGCTGAAGCGGAGAAAAAACTATCAAAGAGCAATAGTAAGAAGGTTATAATAATTGGAATCACTGCTAATACTCTTTCCGGCTTTACCAGAAGCAATGAACAATTAATGAATGAAAAAACACGCCCCCGGGAAGATGTATTAGAAAGAATATATTTGAATGGAATATTAAATCACTTTTCATCTGTAACCCCGGAACAAGTTGTCGGATTAATTAAAAATAAACCTGACACCAAATATTACAGAAGTAAGTATTATTATGATGGGTATGTAGAATCTGATAAATTCCCTAAGGACACAATGGAAGCTATTCCCTTATATTACGATGATTTCACAAAATATAAAGTTGATAATCAATATATTGAGGAGCTGATTAATCAAGTTGGAGAATGGGATGAAAAAGGGATAATGGTAGTTGGTTATTGTCCACCGGTTTCATCCCCGATGAAAGAGTTAGAAAAAACGATGGGCCTGTTTGATTACGAATTAATTAAGTCAGAGTTTATAAAGAATGGAGGAAAGTGGATTGACCTCAATTCAAATGAATATAAAACATATGACGGCAGTCATCTTGAAAAGGAATCTGCAGAAAAACTTTCCAAAGTAATTGGGGAATACATTAAGAAAACATCTGATTTATAAAATCTATTCTTCAATATCTTAAGATTCTATCTTCCTTGAAATTAAAACTTCAATTCCTTTAGCAATAATGAAAATAAAAGTAAGGATAACGATTATTGTTGCCCCTGAAGGAAGATCTGTATAATATGAAACTATTAATCCTGATATCATAGCTGCAAAACCAATGATAATTGAAAGAATAATAATACTGCTGAATTTTTTGGAAAAAAGATTAGAAGTAGCCTGAGGTAATGTAAGAAGAGATAATACGAGTATTACACCTGAAACTCTTATACTTCCGACGATCACCAGTGCAGAAAGAATAATAAGCAGGTTATTGAATAAATTTACAGGCATATTTCTTGCTTTTGCAAATTCTTCATCGAAAGAAATAGTAATAATCAACCGGAAAAAGAGAGCAAACACCAATATTGTAATCAGACTGATTATACTCATAAAAATCAGGTCGGAGCTTGTTACAGTGAGGATACTACCAAAAAGAAAGCTCATAAGATTTGGAGCATAGCCGGGTTTTAAAGCAATGAAAATAATACCTATAGCCATTCCAAGTGACCACCAAATAGCAATTGAGGAATCCTGCCTGATATTTCCTTTCCGAGTAAAATAATTAATGCCAAAAGCCGATAATACTGCAAATAAGGCAGCTCCAATCATAGGGTTTATTCCAAGAAAATAACCAATTCCTATTCCTCCAAAAGAAGCATGAGTGATACCTCCTCCAATAAAAACCATCCTTCGGGCAACAATATAAGCTCCGATAATTCCGCAAGATACAGCAGTAATCAGAGATGCAATCAGGGCATTGGTAAAGAAATCATATTTGAAAAGTTCTGCCATCTGAATTAATTTTTTCCATGATTATCGTTGTGCGACTCCAGAACTGTATGGGGTATTCTTCCATGAGTAATCAGTTGTATCGGGCAATTATATGATTGCAACTGATCTTGAGTGATAATGTTTGAAGGATGATAGTGAAGCTCTCTGTTAATACATGCAATGCTCTTCACATAAGAGCTTATTGAACCGATATCATGAGTTACAAGAATGATTGCCATTCTTTCGTTTAGCACTTTCAATCGGGTATATAGTTCATTTTCAAATTTATTATCGACATAAGTGCCGGGCTCATCCAGAATAAGAACTTTAGGATTAGAAATAAGTGCTCTCCCAAGAAATGCCCTCTGCATTTGACCTCCTGATAATTCTCCAATCAGTTTATTTGAAATATCAGATATCCCTAGCTGATTGATTATATCCCTGCATTTTTGTTTTTCTTTTGATGACACTGATTTATGCCAGCTTTCACTATAACTTATACCTGAAAGGACAACATCAAAAACTGTAATAGGAAATCGTTTGTCGAAATTATTAACCTGAGGCAGATAACCAATATCCATACCTCTATTTCGTATTTTATCAGAAAAAATTATTTCTCCTGACATAGGTTTAATTAATCCCATTATTGATTTAAGGAGAGTAGTTTTACCACCCCCGTTTGGACCAATTATCCCAATGAAATCATTTTCGATTATATCCAGATTTACATTCTCAAGAACAATCTTTGAGTTAAGAGCAACAGATAAATTCCTAATTTTTAATAGTGTTTCCAATGCATCCAGGGGTTAAAGCCTTTTTCAGTTTCATGGAGATTATATACATTTCATTAAGCCAGTTTTCAGAAAGAGGATCAATAGGTTCTATTTGTGCCCCAATTTCTTTAGCAATGGCTTTAGCTTTTTCAGTTTCAAATTGTGACTGGATAAAAATTGTCTTAATATTCTCCTTTAAGGCTATGTCAACCATTTTTTTCATGTGAGCCGGACTAGGAGACTTCCCTTCATATTCAATAGAATATTGGTTTAAATGATAATCACGTGCAAAATATCCCAATGAAGGATGAAAAATCATAAACGATCTTGTAAGAGAATCGCTAAAACAATATCTGATAGAATTATCGAGTGTATCAATTCTGCTTATGAAATTATTAAGATTTGATTCAAACATTGGTTTTTGGTCAGGGAATCTTTCAACAAGCTCACTAAAAATAGTTTTGGAAATCTTCTTTACATTCTCGGGTGAAGTCCATATATGTGGATCAGTTCCGAAATTAACGTTCGTTTCATCTCCATGAGATTGATCATGCCCTTCACTCCTCAAAAGATCAAGGCCTTTGCTGCAAGAAATAAAGTCAACTCCTTTTGCTGACTCCGATAATTTTTTCAACCACGACTTTTCAAATCCAAGATGCCCAATATAAAAGTAGGCTTTTGAATTAGCCATATCAGCAATTTGGCGTGGTGTTGGTTCATAATCTTCAGGTACAGAACCCGGAGGCAAAATAACGTTGATATCAAAGAAATCTCCGGCAATTTGCTGCACAAAATATTTCTGAGGCAAAATACTTACTGAAACAATTGGTTTATCAACCTTTTTATTTTTTGAAGATGCGCTACATCCGGCAAACAATGCAATCACAAACACTAATATCACAACATACTTCATTTCAAATTTCTTTTAAAATTAAAAATTCAAATATAATCAGAAAGATGAAAGATTTAATCCTTTCATTAGAATCAAATTGCACATTCTGATAATACAATTATATAACTAAAATAAATCAAAAGAGTTTCATAAACTCTTAATCTTTTTTGGAGGGACAGGATCATATCCGTGCGTTCCCCAGGGATGACAGCGGGAAAGTCTTCTAATGCCTAAAAAAGTACCTTTAAAAGGGCCATGGATTTTAACTGCTTCAATCATATATGCAGAACAAGTAGGGACATGACGGCATGAAGGAGGTTTTAATGGTGAAATAGCATATCGGTAAAAATACACAAGTCCTAAGATTGGATAGCTTATTAGTTTTATCAATATTTCACCAAATCTTTTCACTTTAAAAAATCCTTAAAAAGCATACTTGGCTGAATACCCTCGTTATTTTGGTATTTACCACTTTTGTATGTATCGTATTCTCCGTTTATGTTGTGATAATAAATCTGACAAATCTCTACACCAGGGAATATTCTAATAGGTTGCACACAAAAGATTTCCAATGTCCAGAAACCTGAAAAACCAACATCTCCAAACCCTGCAGTAACATGAATAAACATACCAAGGCGCCCGACAGATGAACGTCCTTCCAACATTGGAACCAATCCTTCTGTTCGAGTATGCTCCAGAGTTCTTCCCAGATAAAGCTTATTAGTTTCCAGAAGATAACCTTCATCAGGAATAATTATCTCATGAGCAGTATTCTCCTTACTCATATCAAGTTCATAATTGTCGTATACAAGCAACTTGTTATGAAGTTTAAGATTATAGCTGTTGGGATTTAATTGTTTGGAATTATATGGATCTATGAATATTGTTTTATTCAATCTTTTTTCAATTTCTTTACCTGAAAGAATCATAATAGCCTAAATTTTAAGGCTCAAATATAACATTTAAAGGGCTAAAAATGATCAATTCATAAATGACAAATTAAAATTCAATCAGCAATATGCAAAAGTATTAACTTTGCGTTTCAAATATCATAAATTAATATGCTCGAGAAACTTTACGGTAAAACTCTGACTGAGTTAACAGCCATTGTTATTGAATTAGGAATGCCCCAGTTTTCTGCTAAACAAATTGCTCACTGGCTTTATAAGAAACACGTAGCCCTTATAAGTGACATGAGTAATATTTCATTGAATTTCAGAAACATCCTATCACAAAAGTATACGGTCGGATTAGAAAAACCCGTAAAAACACAAGTTAGCACTGACGGTACAAAAAAATACCTGTTCCCTGCAGCCACTGATAAATATATAGAAACTGCAATGATTCCCGATAAAGAAAGAAAAACTGTTTGCGTATCTTCTCAAATAGGCTGTAAAATGGGATGTGTATTCTGTATGACAGGCAAACAAGGTTTTAACGGACAATTGACCGCAGGAGAGATTCTGAATCAATTACGATGTATTGATGAATTTCAAGAAATAACAAATATTGTTTACATGGGTATGGGAGAACCTCTTGACAATTTAAATGAGGTTCTAAAAAGTATTGAAATACTAACTTCAGAATGGGGTTATGCAATGTCGCCTCATCGTATTACAGTTTCATCAATAGGTATTATACCCGGATTGAAAAGGTTTTTAAATGAATGTGAATGTAATATTGCCATAAGCCTTCATACTCCTTTCGAGGAAGAAAGGAAGAAACTCATGCCAATACAATCAGCAAATCCGATTCAGGATGTTGTAAATGAGATCCGATCATTTCCAATTAATAATCAAAGAAAACTTTCATTTGAATATATCGTTTTCGGAGGTCTCAATGATACACCAAAACATATAAAGGAAATTGCCCGTCTTTTGAATGGAGTTAAAAGCCATTTAAACTTAATCAGGTTTCATCCTATACCCGATTCTGACTTACAGAAAACAAATGAAAACAGTTTACAATATTTCAAGGATGAATTAAATAAAAAAGGTATTCTAACAACAATAAGAGCGTCTCGTGGACAAGATATTTTTGCGGCATGCGGTTTATTAAGTACAAAATCATTACTGGAAAAAAAATAATATAGTCCTCATCTATTCCGACTATTTATAAGTAATATTTCAAAATAATTCCTCCGGACTTAATCTTACTTTATAGATACCTCATTCCTACCAAATACCACAATCTATCCACTCTTATGGTGTTTGATAGGAATGTGGTACGGATGTGGTACGGATGTGGCAGGAAAGTATCAGATATTAATATCGGGTGATTTGTGCTGCTAAATATTGAATAATCTATCAAAAAAAGACTGTCCTTTTTTACCAGGACAGCCATTCAAATCATGTTCCCACTATTATGGGTAAAACTTAATACTTAAACTTAAAAATTCAATTATGAAAAAACTATAAAACAAAAAGCTTTTGAACTTTACTTTTCTCTTTGCTTTTAAAATGAATCAAATATATCCCCTTTTCAATGCCAGGAATTATTAATCGGGTTTCCCCTGAACTATTAAAACCCATTTTATTTCTAAAAAAACATCTTCCACTTAAGTCATAACAAGATATTTTATATTCCCGTTTTTCATTTCCTGAGTAATTGATATTCAATGCCCCTGAATTATCCGAATAGTACGCAAAAATATCATAGTCATTTGATTTTGTCAGTTTGACATTATTTGAGTTGGAAACATTAAACCAGTTTAAATTAAACTGTCCTGAAGCAACATAAATTCGTAATGATAATTTTCCTTTAGGCAAAGCAGCAACTTTAGAAATAGTCTTCCATGACTGCCATCCTCCTGTAGCTCCAATGCTAACTGAGTGAAGCAATTGCTCATTTTGATTTTCCACTTGAATTAAATCAAATTTACCGGCAACCTGGCTTGCATATCTATACTCGAAATTATAGTCTCCCGATTCTTGAACATAAATATTATAATCCATATAATCTCCGGCATCAGCGTATCCAATATTTAAACCTCCGCCTGCATCAGTACATGATTCAGTCTGGAACCCATAGTTAAATGAGAAATCTTCGGCCTGAATTTTTGCGGGGAGAAAGAAATAGCTTGTTGTGTTATTATCTACTCCCCAATCTGAAAAAGGGTCATAATAGGCGCCATTAGGAGATTTCAAAGAAGATCCACTATAGCTTAATAGAATCTTGTCATTTGAAAATAATTCTTCCTCAGGTTGAATAATAAATATATCTGCAGATTTTTCATCTGGAAGAATTTTTTTAATTCCAACAACCTTATTGTTGACTACCAATTTGAATTCATTGGCTGCGGGCACTGATGAAGCCAGAAATCCAATATTGGAAAGGATTTTAATATTTTTCCCGGAATCATCAGTTTCAAGGTTGAGCAATTCAGGATAAACACCTCCAATGCCCAGTTCACTATGAAACTTCAGGAAGTTTAAATTAAATCCTTCATTTTCAACATATACTTTAAGCTGATGTTTTCCCTTTTTACAGACAACATTTTCAATAGTCATTGTTCTCCAAATAGTCCAATCGCCGGTAGCAGGCAATGATATTTCTTTTGAAATATGAACTCCGTCCAGTTCAAAATGAAGCTTGCCATTAGAAGAATATGCAGCATAACGAATATCTATTGAAAAAGAAGCATCGGATTTAATATCAACAGTATAGCCCATCCATTCACCTTTTGTAGTCCATCCAACATTAAACCCGTTTGTACCTTCAGAATCAGTACAGGCTTCAATATCTACTCCATCGTTGCGGTAGCTATATCCGCTGTTCCAAGCCGCGAAGGTTCCTGTTTCAGATCTATAATCCGCTGTATCAGAATCGAAATAAGCATATCCGTTTGCTCCAATGTCGTAATCGGTAGCATAAATCAATCCTGGAATTGAATGGTCTTTAAAAGGAACAGCTCTTTTATCACTTACTTGTCTGAACATAGCATCAAGCACATCCCGATGGATGATACAATTTTTCAATTTCATGTTTTCAGTCATCTCCAATAGCCATGTTGTAGCATCAGAAACAGAAGGTTTAGATCCGGAGCCTGCCCAATAATTTAGTAATTTCTGATAGCCTTCTGTTTTTTTGATAGTTACAGTACCTGTAACAGAGCCTATCTTCTTATAAGGCCACCAAGCCCAACCAATGTTATTTTGTTCAAGTAGCTGTATTGAGCTGGTGAACCAGACATTTGAATTCTCTCCTGATTCGCCCATCCAGATCGGTACATTATGAGTGTTTCTTAAATCCAGCACCCATTGAATAGAGCTTTGAGTGTTGTAATTCCAGTATCGGTGAAAACTATAAGCCATGTTTTTGTCCCAGGGAGGGGTAAGGCCGTTATAATCATTTGCAAAACCATTCCCTTCAATGAAAATCAGGTGGTTATTATCAACTTCCCTTATTGCAGCAGTAATATTTTTCATGAGGTTTTTCAAAGGAATATTTCCGCTCATATCCCAGTTAGTCTCATTAATAAGGTCATAACCACCTATCCACTCCTCATTTACGTATCTTTCAGCAATCTTCTTCCAAAAAGCAACAGTTTTCCTTTGATTTTCTTCACTTTCCCATAAAGATGGTTTGGAAGTATCATAATCAGAGATATTAGCATCTTTGCCTTGTCCACCCGGGGTTGCATGAAGGTCAAGAATCAGATACATCTGGTTTGCTTTGCACCATTCCAAAAGCTCATCAATCATTAGAAAGCCCTTTTCTATCCATGTATCATTACCTTTGACAGGTTCATCATCAATAGGCAGGGTAAATAAATTGTAATGCATTGGAAGCCTGATAGAATTAAAACCCCAAGCTGCCATAGTATCCACATCTTCTTTGGTGCAATAGTTTTTTAGCCATTCATCGTAAAAAGCTTCCATTCCATCTTTTCCGATAAGATCTTGAATAATTGCTTTTATTTCGTGCTGAGTTCCAGCAAACTTATCTGTTTCCAGCATATAGCCTTCCTGGAGCATCCATCCTCCAAGTCCCATTCCCCGAAGCAAAACTTCTTCACCTGAGCCGTTTACAATTTTCTTTCCATCGGCATGAAGAAAGCCTGTCTGGCAAAAGCTATTTAATGACACCAATAACAAGATAGCAGTTAGAATTCTTAATTTCATATTCGTTAGATTTTTACAAATTCTGATATAAAGGTTTCATTATCATTTGAAATACGCAAATAATACATTCCTCTTTTCAGAAATGAAACATTTAACTTTTCAGTTCCCCTTTGTTTCAATTCCTTCTTAAAAACCAGTTTACCCATACTATCATAAATAGTTAACATCTTGCCATCTGTATTCTCGAGATTTAAAAAGTCGTATACAGGATTGGGAAATATAATTAAATTATTCTGAGTTAATCTTTTCGAGGATGCTGAAGGGATCTTCATTTCAATCGGATTAAAAATGAAGAATCCTGAGCCTTTTTCACCGTAAACGCCATAATTGAAATAAATCTTGATTTTCAAAACCTTTTCAATATTGAAAGAAGAATTACCTTTTCCGAATATATGGGCATAAACCTCAAAATTCCCGCTTTTTACCGGATTATCAATTTTAAACAGGTTGCCCTGATCGCTAAGACCGTTTTCATCAATTAAATCAATTCTTATGTTAGAAGGACTGGTACCTTCTTCTGTTTTGATACTTACAACCATCTTACAATATTCCTTAAAATTGATAGGAGAAGAAAAAGCATATTCTATACTTGGATTAGCGGTTGTATTATTTACATCAAAGTTCACCCTTACAGCATCATTTTCATCTTGAATTAAGTTAATCGTGTTTTTGAGACTGGACACTGCTTTCCATTCAATTTCTTCATTATCAAAATTATGAATTACAAAAGTGTTATTACCGGATATGGTTTTAACTTCAAAGGGATCAGATATGAGAGTATCACATGGAGAAAGCATTTCAACCTTCACACTTCCACCAGAATTACCCCATTTAACCTTTATTTCATTAGTTCCTGAACCATTTACAATCTGCACATCTTCGGGGAAAATCCAATTAAATGAATATCTGTCATCATTTTGAGTTGAAAAGATAACCTCTTGTCCCGGTACTATAATTCCGGAGCCTGTAACTTCGGGTTTTTCGGGTTTCAATTCATAAACCCTGACGTGTTCAATCTCCATTATAGCTTCGGAAATATTTGGGTCAATACCCTGAGCTCCACCCCATGAACCACCGATAGCGATATTCAATAAAAGATGTTCCCTTTTATCAAAAGGCCATTCTTTGTAAGTTGTATGTCGGTTGTTAAAAGTGAAATACAAATTACCATCAACAAAAATCTTTATTTTTTCTTTGTCCCATTCAACAGCATAATTATGGAATTCGTCGTAAGCAGTCTGAACGAGGATATTGCTACCCTGCTGAGTTCCCAGTGAATGGTTTAAAGACTCAGTGTGAACTGTACCGTAAATTCTGTTTACATCATAACCAACATGCTCCATTATATCTATTTCCCCACTTTTAGGCCATCCACCATATTCCCAGTCTGTTGGCAACATCCAGATAGCCGACCAGATACCAGTACCTGCAGGAACCTTTGCTCTGACTTCAATTCTGCCGTATAGCCAGTCGCCTTTACCTTTAGTAACAAGTCGTGCAGAAGACCATGAATTATTTTTCTTGATAGCTTTAATGAAAAGCTTTCCATCTTCCACCCAGGAATTATCTCTCGAATTGGTGTAAGTCTGTAATTCATTATTACCCCATCCACCTCCGCCAAGGTCATAACCCCACTTCTTAGTATCTGGGGCACCAGAATAATCAAATTCATCATTCCACAAAAGATTATTACATAAAGAATCCTGTGAATATGATGAAATAACTAACAGGCTAAAAAATATAATCAAAATTGTTTTCATCAAAATATAATTTTTTTAAGTTAACAACTAACCTTATCGTTTCGTTCTATTTCTTTTTCAAAAACACTCTCACATAATCTACTTCCATAATAGCAGGAAAAATAGCATCATCAACACCTTCTTTTCCACCAAGATTTCCACCAACTGCAAGGTTAATAAGCAAATGAAACCTTTTATCAAAAGGCCAGTCATTAGGGTTTTGGGATTCTCTGTTAAAAGTGAAATATAAAGAATCGTCGACAAAATAATCTAAATTGGTTTCGTTCCATTCCAAAGCATAACAATGAAAACTCTCGTTGTTATCTGGAACTTCAATTGCAGAACGTTTTTGAGTATTAAGCATGTGGTTAAAACTTGAAGTATGAACAGTAGCAAAAACCTCAGAAGGAATATATCCTACATTTTCCATAATATCAATCTCTCCACTTTCAGGCCAACCTCCATATTCCCAATCGGTAGATAACATCCATATTGCAGGCCATAAACCTCTTCCGTGGGGTAGTTTTGCAGAAATCTCAAATCTGCCATATAACCAGTCACCCTTTCCTTTAGTTGTCAACCTTGCAGATGTATATCCAAATCCGTTGTAATTTTCTTTAATCGCCTTAAGTTTTAAAGTTCCATCAGAAACCCATACATTTTCTTTTCTCTTTAAAGTATAAAATTGGAGTTCGTTATTTCCCCAACCCCAACTGTTTCCAATTGTATCGTAGTTCCATTTCAAAGAATCGGGTAGTCCTGAATAATTAAATTCGTCGTTCCATACAAGTTTATACCCTTTCTTTATTTTCATATCTCTTTTATTGTTGCATGTTACCAACAACATTGAGAAAATTGCTATTACAGCCAAAGCATTTGATAAATAAACCCATTTTGACCGCATAATTTGTCGTTTTACATAGTTATATATACTAACAACCGGATATGTTATTAAAGCTCACGTTAATAACATCTATATCTCCTTTTCTGAGAAAAATTTTCTCACTTATTTCAACATCAATTTGATTACTTGCATATTTCAATTGACTTCCATCTTTCATTTCAACAACTACATTATTGTCTGTAGCCATTCTATAATTTATTTTAGTACCGCAAAAGCTAAATGAAATGAATTCACTATTATCAGCAGGATCAACAATGAAATCTTTAATATTCAGCATATAGGACTTAAAATTGATTTTACCTTCATTGATAGTCAGACCCAGTTCAATTAACCGGGAAAGTATATCTTCCTTAACCTGACCGGTCATTCCGGGTTGCTGTACACCAGCCATTGAAGGGGTATGAGAGTAGGGGTCTGTTGGAAATGCACCATATTCATCAGGTTTTTTATGGCTCCCGATACCCTCTTTAACATTGAAAAAGTAATTCTTAAGCTCGTCAATCAATGTTTTAACTGAATTATTTCTTTCAGCAATTAAAATATTCTCACCAACAGCCAATAAAAGTTTGGATACCATATGCCAATAAATGCACCCAAGTCCTTCGTATTTATAGAATGTTCCTGATCGCCCGGTAAAAGATTGGTGATCAAACATATTGTCGTATAATTCAATCACTTCATTAATGTCATTTACAGAAAACTCTGTATTACCATTTAAGACTTTCTCAAGTCGTTGCTTCAAGGTATTAGAATTATTGATTTCCCCATTGAAATGAAAATTTCCCTTTACGTCTCTGATAAGCAAATCCTTAATTTCTTTCTCTGATAAATATTTCAATAATGGAATACTTTCAATATCCTCTTTGTTAAGGTTATTTCGATTAAGAAAAGATGGCAGTTTTCTATCAGGATAAAGAATATAAGAATTCTGATCCTTCCTGTATAATTTGGAATTTCTTAACTTATTCAATAACTCCAATGCCTCATCAGGTTTCAGATATCCTGAGCTCAGGACTGCAACCTGACCTTCCAGCATTTCGTAGAGATAACGAACAATAATTTCGTTATTATTTATTTTAACAAGATTGTAGGCATTAAATAGACCATCTTCTCTTTTATTATCGGCAATGCTATGATCTAAGAATTGTAAAACGAGACTTAAAAATGATAACAATTCTTCTCTTTTTAGCAATTCAGTCTCACCTGACAATTTATTATAAACTTTATCCCTGTAATTATTCCCGGCCGACCCCAGTTTGTCAAGGATTTGCTTCTTTTCTTTATCTGAAATTTTAGTTTTTAATAAGTATGAGAATTCATTAAGCGCATCAAATATTTCATATAAGAATAAATATACTTCAACCGGAAATCTCCAACTTTCAGAATCTGATTTAGAAAATAATTGAATAAGAAAATTCACATATCTTCTCATATAATAAACGGTAACCATTGAAGTGCCATTACCTACAAGGGCATTATTCGCATCGTTCCATTCGGGTCTTTGAGTATTCATCCAAACACCTGCACCCGGAATGAAATTGCTCAGTTTAGTAAGAAGTGGAATTAAAACCTTTACGCTGAAGTTACTTCTGAAAATGCCATTTTCTGACCTCAGGAATTTTCCATCTTCTCCAATCTGATTAACTAAATCTTCAATTCTTTTATTCTCTGCCTCATCAAACAGGATTGTCTCCTTTGGTGTCCTTAATATATCATTATAGGGCTTTAACCTGTATGGAACATTAGCAAAAGTAAAGATTTCCTGATGCATCATGTCCTGAAGTTTTCCGGGAAAAAACTTATCCATAAGTTCAAGAAGCTTCTCTAAATAAATAATCTGATGATCGCCCCAGTAACCAATATTTGACCAGGGATCAGAGTGATCTAATATTTCCCATTCAAAACCTTCGCTTGTCACCTTATAGGGATTATATCCTTCAATTGTTGATGTATTTAAAAACTTAAATATCATACCAATAGCAAATCCCGGATATGAGTATGCCAAAGCTTCCCAATTTTGAAAAATATCTCTCCAGTTTCCCTGATAATATAACAATGGAGAACCATCACTATTTTTTAATTTTATATTAAAAAGATTCCATGGCCGGCTTGGGTCTCCGTGCCTTCTGCTAAAAATAAAAGGCATGAATTCGGTTGATAACCTTATTAAATCAGGGTCACCGTTTTGGTATGCCATTAAAATCAATTCCTGATAATCAATTGTATCAGGCAATGATTTTAACCATTCTTGATTCCCGGCACTTACTTCTTTATTAAAATGACATATATGTCGTTTATAATCGTCAATTTGGATTGTATACTCATCTTTTGGGATGCCACCTCTCATTATATTAAACATTGTGTTTGAGAAGTGTCGCCAAATTTCATTAGTATCAGAAGAATTATGAGAACCATCAGCTTTATTAACTAATTCTTTTAAAGCGTTAGTTCCATCTTTTACATCCTCATTAATCTTAATATCCGGATTATCGTCAGATGAAATAATATTAAGCAAATTAATAACATCAGAACTATCTTTAGAAACATCGGCAATAATGTACCAGGAATGATCCTTGTTCTTATTCAAATCTATTTCATGGTTGATGTAATAAGAACCTTTAATTCCACGGGTTTCAGTTTCGTTAAAAATATCTTCCCCATTTCGGAATGCGTCAAGTTGTTTATTACTTAATAATATCTTTCTGTTTCCATCAACGATACTCCAGACAGTAGTTGCTTTAAGAGCTTCACTAGGTTCAGCCTTATCAACCGGAATAGAACTAAGTCTGAAAAGAGCAAGTCCGCTTTCTTCAATAAGTTCGCTCTTTTTGTATGCGTCAACAAGGGTACTAAGCATACCCTGCATGGTTCGCTGAACACCATAGGGCAATATATTCTGGATTCCGTCAACAACTTTAATATTGACATTATTCAAACCAGAGTTTGAAATTGTACTTTTTCTAATCCACCCGTAACTTTCGCTATTCATCCACTCATAAGAGAAAGTAAGGTTGAGATCGTTATTCTTTTCTTCGAAAATAATCTTATTGCCACATAAATTCTTGTAGATATTACGTTCCGTATGATATAATCCTTTGAATCTGTCTGAAAATGGTTCCCAAAGAAAAGTTTCGTTTGAAAACGTTGTTAGAATTATAGTTTTACTTCCTGTAATATCTTTATAGTCATGAATTTTGTCATCAGTATAATAAGGAAAAATCGCAAGTTCAGGATTAGCCCTGCCTGCAGATAAGCTTCCATTGCTTGACAGGTACATCCAATGATCTGAATTGCTAACTATCGACATAAAGAAGGGTTGCATGAAATCGTAATTCCTTATTGTGTAGTATAAATCATCTCCAATTTGGATAAATCCTCCTCCTGTTTTATCAGGCTTTTTCAAGAAAGCATTCTTCCCTATTTTAATTTCTGATTTCATTTTATGTACTAATCGTTTTAAAAAATAAGTAATCTATATTCAGAGTTCAAAAAAAGTATAAATCCTTGTCCAGGTCTTTTGCTCTCCCGGTTTTAAATTAAACTGATAAAATAACTCCGGGCTAACAACATGTTTAGTTCCCCACAAATTGGCTTTAAAGCAATCTGAAGTGACTGATTCGCTAACACCTGTTTTAGTCTTTAGATTCTTAATGCACCAAAAAGGGTTAAAGCTTTTATCTCCGTTGATATTTCCAATAAAAAATTCATTTTGTGGTAAGCCTGACCAGGTAATATTTCTCCTATTTACTTTAATGATGTTATCAGGATCTACAAATTCCGAAAAAAGATCAGGTTGTAATGAAAAATCAAATTCGATGTTATAATCCTTACCTGTTTCACAATTATCAAAAGAGATAAAATTATGGCAGTATTCAGTTGAGGATAAATCTCTATAACCTATATTTTCAATGTTGTAATTAATTAAAAGAGTATTATCCCTGATTTCAATTTTCTTGCAATAGTTAAACTTATAGCCGTTTAATTCGGGAGATAAAGAATTATATTCTATACTGACCTCATTCTTTTGTTTAACCTGAATTTTAAAAGTTGACTTCTGATATTCCTTAAAGAAATTATAAATACCATTATCTTCCTTTTTCATTTTACCAATCCCAATTTTAATAAAATATTCTCCTTGCTGAGATTCTAAATAATTAAGAGGGCAATCAATTCCGAATTCGTTTACTAATCCAAATCCATACAAGTGTGAATATGTAGTCTTTTCACTACCACAAAATGTATGTTTTTCATTTAAGGTAACTTGTCTGATGTTTCCTGAATAATCAAATCGTGAGCCCTTGTATAATTCGCCGGGTTCTCCCAATTCAACTTTCAATATTTTATTATTCAGAATACAGGACATTTCTTAATTATATTTGAATTTCTCTTCTTATATTAATATTTGAATGTAATTTCATCATAGTAATAAATAATTGATTGAACATTCAAAATTCATATAGATAATCACTTACCTTTTATAAAGAAAGGAAAGTTGGCTGTAGCAGAATGATTATTCCCGTCTTCAACGTATACAAATAATCTGTATGCACCTTCTTTAGCAGGAGCCTCAATTTGAATTTGTGAGCTACCATAAATACTTAAGATAGTTTCAGGTCTGCTTTCTTTATCGCCACCTAATCCAAGGTCTGTACTTTCAGGCATAATTTCCCATTTGAATTTTAAGCTGTCTCCTTCATAATCTCTGGCAGATGCAGCGGCTTGAAACTTTTGCCCGGATGATAAATAGACATTATCATAAATCTTCTTCCCGTTAATTCTCAAAGAGTCAATAGTTGGACAACGATTCTCCGGCCATTTTCCTGTCCATATTTTATGCATAGCATCTACTGCTTCAGAAGTTTGGCCATTTTCAAGGAACATTCCGTACCATGTAGGAGTTCTTTCTTGTTTCTGCCCCCACAAGAATGCATAAGAACCCATACACCTGTTATTATCGGCAGCTATTGCCTTTTCATATCTTTCAAGATAAGAGTGCTGTTTTTCCTGACTTGTTTGTTCAACAGGTGCACCCCAGGCTGTAGGTTCAACTTCCCAATGACCTGTAGCTCCCCATTCAGTAACCATATATGGGCCATCATAACCCGCATCAGAGATTCTTGTTTGAAGATTAACGATATCACCATACATTTGAACACAAATAAAATCGAGGTCATCACAATTAGTTTTGAAATAATCAATCTCTTTTTTCCCAATACCTGCAAGCATAGTTGTTGTAGGGTGATTAGGATCTATTTCATGAATCATTTTTGAAATGTCGTTAACAGCATCCCATACTTTCATATTGGCAGCTGCAAGATTTAACTCATTTCCTATACCCCAGCTCAGAAGAGCAGGATGATCTTTATATTTAAGAACTTCCTTCTTAACATATTCCAATTGAGATTTAACTGAATCAGCGTTATTATAGTCAAATCCATGTCTTTCCCTTTGAATTTCAAGACCCATCATCACCAACAGACCATTTTTTTGAGCCATATCAAGCACTTCCTTACCGGAATGCAATCCATTATCAGTTCTCCATGTCCTGAATGAATTAGCCCCATGTAATGCAAGTTGTTCAATATTTCCAAATTCACATCCTGCTCCTTTTATATAAAATTCCTTTCCGTCGACGAAAAGCCTCCATATTCCATTATTATTTTTTACCTCTACTTTCCTTGGGCCATCTTCATTTGATTTGTTTTTCTTTTCAGAAGAGCAAGCTCCAACAAGTATCATTATGATCATTATATAAAAAATATTTTTCATGTCAGTTATTATTAATTTTCAATTCCTTTTAAAATTCAAGGTGAATTATGTTTATTACAATTAGTTTTTAACCATCAGTTTTTCAACTTCTTCCAAAGATTTACCTCTAGTTTCCGGAAGCCATATCAATGTAAATATCAATCCGACTAAACCAAATAATCCGTAAATAAGGAAAGTTGGAGTATTGCCTATTGTATTTAATTCCCATGGGAAAATCAATTGTACTGAAAAACTAACAGCCGAGTTAATAAATCCGGCAAATGAAATAGCCAAACCTCTGACTGTATTCGGAAACAATTCAGAAAAGAGGACCCACATAACTGGTCCCACGGAAATAGCAAATGAAGCCACAAAACCAATAATGCCTATTAACACAAGCCATGAATTAATGCTTATTGATTGGCTGACAATTGTGCTGAGGTTTTCCTTAGCGGCGTCGATTCCTATCAAATTTTCAATTGCTGTCCGAAATTCAATATCGCTGTTATAAACAATACCCTGAACACTGCTCATATCCATTCCTGGCAGTAAAGAAGTAATGCTTTGTAAATCTATCTGATATGTAGCTGAGGCAAAGGAATATGAAAGTATTCCCATAGAAATAAATATTCCGGTGAACCCTATGATCAACAACATCTTTCGACCTATTTTATCAATCAGCCACATTGCCAGAATAGTAAAAACCAAGTTGGTTAAACCAACAAGAATAGCTTGAGAAAAGGATGCATCTTTGCCTATTCCTGTTTGCTCAAAAATCATAGGTGCATAGAAAAAAACTGCATTTATACCAGTTATTTGCTGAAGTATTGCAATTACAATTCCGATAAATAAGACAAGTTTTAAAGCTGGTTTGAATAATTCCTTTATAGGAGTTTTTTGCTTTATATCTACATTTTTAAGGCTTTCCTTAATAGAAATAATTGTCTGTTCAGCATCTTCTTTATTACTTGCTCTTGTTAAAATCTGAAGTGCTTTTTCTTCTTCACCTCTCATCGCCAGCCATCTTGGGCTATTGGGAACAAAAAACAAGAAAAAGTAGTAAAAAATAGCAGGAATAGTTTCAATGCCCAGCATCCATCTCCAGCTGTATTCAGAGAATTTAAAAAACTCAGCAAAAGCACTGTCACTTTTTGCCAGTTGAAGAATTAGATAATTAGTAAAGAAGGCAGTAGAAATACCAATAACAATATTAAGCTGATTAAAAGAAACCATCCTTCCTCTAATTTTTGCAGGTGATATTTCAGCTATATACATTGGAGCAACAATTAATGATGCTCCTACCCCTAATCCTGCCATCATTCTTGCAATAACAAGCAAAGTGAAAGAAGGAGCCAAAGCCGAAGCCAAAGAAGAAATAGCATACAATACAGCAGCCCATTTCAGGATAATCTTTCTTCCATACTTATCGCTCAAAGGTCCTGCGACCATCATTGCTAAAGTAGAAGTAAGAGTAAGGCAACTAACAGCCCAACCCAGCTGTAGCTTGGAAAGATTGAACTGAGGCTCAATAAAACCTACTACTCCAGAAATAACAGAAGCATCAAAACCCATGAGGAAACCACCTAATGCTACAATAAGCGATACCCTTGCTACATAATTGTTGTTATTCTTTGACATATTCAAAACTTTTTAACTATACTAAATTCAATTAATATCTATTAATATTTGTTTTTTACTTAATAACTGTAAAATTTTTCGTTAACCCTCCATTTGAATCTCCTCCTATCCAAAGTTGAAACTCACCGGGTTCAATTACATATTTCAAATCAACTCCATAAAATCCTAATTCTGAAACAGGAATTTCAAATGTTACAGTTTTTTTCTGACCCTCTGATAGAAGAATTTTTTTGAAGCCCTTCATTTCCTTTACAGGTCTTACACGAGATGCAAAAAGATCACGGATATACAACTGTACAACTTCATTCCCTTCGTATTTGCCTGTATTAGTAACATCAACAGATACTTTCAAAATTCCTCCTAATGATATCTTATCATTTTCAATTTTTAAATTAGTATAACCAAAAGAAGTATAAGACAAACCAAATCCAAAAGGAAACATAGGTTCAAATCCATAATCCAGATAATGTGAAGTATTTCCAATAGATAGTTGAGGTGCTTCAGCAGGGATATCATCAATTTTCTGCCATGTATTGTTATTAGCAGGTTTACCTGTTATTCTGTGATTATAATAAATAGGTATTTGACCTACGTGACGGGGAAAAGTAACCGGTAATTTACCTGAAGGAGATTCAATCCCAAATAATAGATCGGCAATCGCCTCTCCTGTCATTGTTCCACCATGCATTGCATAAAGCACCGAACCTGTTTTATCAAGAATATTTTCAAATGTTAAAGGCCTTCCAGCCATTATTATAGTTGAAATATTATTACAATTTTCAGACACTAATCTTACAAGTTCTTCCTGAGCACCTGGTAGTCCAATATCGGCTCTGCAATGAGATTCTCCGGATAATATTGATTCTTCTCCTAAAAATAATAAAACCAAATCAGCAGATTTAGCTGCTTTAATTATTTCCTTTTTATTTATAATTTCTTTTGATCTGCTTAGCTTCAAACCCCGGCTATATAAAAGTTTAATGCCGTTTTCTTTAGCTCTGTTTGATATAGAAGTTAAGGGAGTAATAGAATTCATCTTATTACCATCCATTATCCATGTTCCAAGTTGATCGTGTGGAGCATCAGCAAGTGGCCCAATAATAGCAATAGTCTTTATTTTTTTATTTATTGGAAGATTCCCATTATTCTTTAATAAAACAACACTCTCAACAGCAGCTTTTTTGGATACTTCAAGGTTCTTTTCATTTAACATTTCAGGGAAATCGGCTGAATTTGTATAAGGGTTTTCAAATAAACCAAGCTGAAACTTTACCCGTAGTATTCGCCATACAGCTTTATTAATCTGCTCAAC
>CAYUEI010000011.1:0-26658 GCA_964443445.1 uncultured Prolixibacteraceae bacterium
ACAATATCAAATTGATATGCTCCATTTATAATTTTTATGTTCCTTGTATAAAAATCAGCTACTTCTGTTGTTGAGTATGTAAAGAATCTCTTATTTACGAATCGCTTTGTATCAACTCCAATTCCTTTTTTATATAAAACAGTTCCTCCATCGCGAACATTTGATATAAACTGATGAAATGCTTCAAATACAGAATTGTAATCTCCGTAGATATCAAGATGATCTGCATCAATCGAAGTTATAATGGCAATTGACGGATGTAATTGTAAAAAAGAGCGATCATATTCATCAGCCTCAGTTACTACAAGACTGTCCGGATTTACAGGTAGCACCAGGTTTGAATTGAAATTTCTTGAGATACCGCCCATAAATGCTCCGGTATCTATCCCAGATTCTTTTAATAATAGTGTCAACATTGTAGTAACTGAAGTCTTACCATGAGTTCCTGACACGGCAATACATTTTCTATTGCAGGTCAGGAACCCTAGTAATTCACTTCTTTTTACTATCTGATAGTTATTCTTTTGTAAATAAATATACTCAGAATGATCATCCGGCACAGCCGGAGTCCTGACTATCAGAGTATCAGAATTATTAAAGGTAATAGGAAATTGATTGATGTCTTCTATATAGTGAATATTAATACCTTCTTCAGATAATTGACGAGTTAATACTGTTTCAGTTAAATCATAACCGGCAACATTCTTCCCTGAAATCTTTGAATACCTTGCAAGCGCACTCATCCCGATTCCTCCTATTCCAAGGAAATATATATTCTTGATATTTTTAAAATCCAGATTCATTTTTTTACCAGTTTTAACACAATATCTGCAATTTCACTTGCTGCATCAGGTTTTGCCAATTTTGAAATATTATTCCTTAAATCATTCAGTTTAACATCATCCTTTAATAGGTCAAAAGCAGTTGGTATAAGTTTATCTTTAGCCTCTATATCAGAAACTAATATTGCAGCATTTTTTTCAACAAGTGATAAAGCGTTTTTCGTCTGATGATCTTCTGCAACATTAGGTGATGGAACTAAAATTGTTGCCTTTTTTACAAGACATAATTCAGATATAGTACCAGCACCTGCTCTGGAAATTACTATGTCTGATATTGAATATGCAAGATCCATCCGGGAAATAAATTCGAAAACATGCAGATTAGGACAATTATAAGTTTTCAATTTTTCGACAATCGAACTATAATAATAACTGCCTGTCTGCCAAATAAATTCTACTCCTGAATTAGAAATAAATTCCAAAGAATTAATAACACTCTCATTAAGGGTTCTTGCTCCAAGACTTCCACCTGTTAAAAGAATTACTTTCTTTTCGGGGTTCACCTTGAAAAAATCATATGCTTCTCTCTTGTTTACTTTAGCTTCTATAAGACTCTTTCTAACAGGATTTCCGGTGTGGACGATTTTTTCAGCGGGAAAGTAGCGTTCCATTTTATCATAGGCGACACAGATTAAATTCGCTCTTTTACCCAACATTCTGTTTGTGATTCCGGCATATGAATTCTGCTCCTGAATCAATGTTGGAATTTTCATATTTAAAGCTACTCTCAAAATTGGACCGCTGGCGTATCCGCCCACACCTACCACAACATCAGGGTTAAATTGCTTAATCAAATTACGCGCAAGCTTCATACTACGAGCCAGATTTATAAAAAAGGTAATCATTCTTATCCCCGGTTTGCGTGGAAATCCAATAACAGGTAAACCAACAATTTCATATCCTGCGGCAGGTACACGTTCCATTTCCATTCTTCCTGAAGCACCAACAAAGAGAATTTCACAATCCGAATTTTTAGTTTTCAATTCGTTTGCTATTGATAATGCAGGAAAAATATGGCCACCTGTACCACCTCCGCTAATTATTATTTTTAATTTTTTACTCATACTACAGTATATCAAACATATACTCCATTTATCATTTTGTTTATTTAGTCTATAGCACCAACATCTGCAAAAGCATGATCCTCTTCAGGAGGCTCATTTACATTAACCTCAACTTCTTCTGTTTGTCCTTCTAAAGTGTTTTGATAACTAACCCTAAGAATACATCCTAAAGAAAACGCAGTAAATAAAGTTGATGTACCTCCCATACTTATCCACGGAAGAGTCTGACCTGTAACCGGCAATAAACCAGTTGACACTCCCATGTTTATCATTGCCTGTAAAACAAACATAAGAGTCAATCCTGCGACCATAAATGCCGGAAATGTTCTCTTCGTTTGTTTAATAATTAATCCGGACCTTGCTGCAAAAATTATATATGCTAATATTACTATAAAACTAAGCCAACCATATTCCTCAACTAAAACTGCAAATATGAAATCGTTATATGCAGCAGCCATATGATTCCTAACCTTACTTCCCCCAGGACCATGTCCT
Source organism: uncultured Prolixibacteraceae bacterium (assembly GCA_964443445.1). Classification (GTDB taxonomy): domain Bacteria; phylum Bacteroidota; class Bacteroidia; order Bacteroidales; family Prolixibacteraceae; genus CAYMTR01. Next base: position 2,402 of record CAYUEI010000011.1, read on the forward strand.
CCCTGACCTCCTCGGAATATAGCCATTTTCGCGTAGTCTGCCTGTGTGATTCCAATTTCAGACTCCGGATCTCCTTTAATAAATCTATCGATCCTCCCTTTTATTGTATTTAATCGACCAACATTCACACTCGATGCCAGAATATAAAAAACAGCTAAGGCTGCTATCCCTGTTGCAATAGTAAGACCCAGATACTTCAATGGCACCCTGCCTATAAACATTAATGTCATTATTGTAAGGAAAAGCAAAGCAGCAGTAGAAAAATTTGACATTGAAATTATCAGACACACTCCCCCACTAATTATCAAAATCCATAAGAAAGTGTTGAATGATGGCGGACTATCGTTATCCTGATTATTTGCCAATAAACGTGAGACAAATAAAACAAGTCCTATTTTTACAATTTCTGCAGGCTGGAATGAAATGAAACCAAGATTAAATGTTCTTCCTGTTCCTCCTCCAACTCTTAAAACTAAAGCTACACCTAATAATAAAACACCTAATCCTAAAATAAGAGGTGAAAATACAGATAGATATTTAACCGGAATGTATCTTACAACAAGCATTATTGTCCCGAAACCAAGAACCAACATTATCATTTGCTTGGCCAGATAATAAAAAGTGTTACCATTCATTTGCCTGTATGCCAATGACCCTGTCGCACTATATACAACCAATAACGAAAAAAGTGACAAGAAAATTAAAACCAACCAGATGACTCTGTCACCTTTTAATATGTTTAAAAATCTATCCATTCTATAAATTTCTTACCGCATCTTTAAATTGTCTTCCTCTGTCTTCATAATTATCAAATAAATCAAAACTTGCGCATGCAGGAGAAAGAAGAACTGTGTCTCCATTTTCTGCAAGAAAATATGCTGATTTAACTGCATGTATCATACTCTGTGTTTCAACAATCTCAGGAACAATACCTTTATAAGCTTCTATTATTCTTGAATTGTCTTTTCCCAGGCATACAATTGCTTTTACTTTTTGCTTTACAAGCTCAGCTAATTCGCTATAATCATTACCCTTATCTATTCCTCCCACAATCCATACTGTAGGTCTGGTCATCGATTCAAGTGCATACCAAACTGAATTAATATTTGTAGCCTTTGAATCGTTTATAAATTCAATTCCATGCACTGTCAAATGTTTCTCCAATCTATGCTCAACACCCCTGAAATCAGTCAGGCATTCCCGAATGAACTCGCTTTTGATATTTGAAACCATTCCAACTATGCCGGCAGCCATCGAATTACAAGCATTATGCTTTCCCTGAAGGGATAAATCATATATTGACATCTCGAAAGTTTTTTTATTATATACTATTCTAATTTTTTCATCATTAATACATGCACCATTTCCTTCTACTTTACTATCAAGAGTGAAGGGCATTAATATCGATTCTATCTTTCTTTTGCTTACTTCTTCCTTTAGAATTGGATCATCGCAGAAGTATATAAAGAAGTCTTCCTTTGTTTGATTTTGAATTACTCTGAATTTGGAATCTATATAATTCTGCATTTTGTATTCATACCTGTCAAGATGATCCGGAGTGATGTTCATCAAAACTGCAATATCTGCTTTAAAATCATACATTCCGTCGAGCTGAAAACTACTAAGCTCAATAACATAATAATCATAATCTTCTTCTGCTACCATCCTAGCAAAACTTTTCCCTATATTTCCGGCTATTGCAACATTAAGACCAGCCCTCTTCAACATTTCAAAAGTCAACATTGTTGTAGTTGTTTTGCCATTGCTCCCTGTAATACAAATCATCTTTGCTTCAGTATATTTACTGGCAAATTCTATTTCAGAAATTATTGGAATCTGTTTAGCTTTTATCTTTTTAATAATTTCAGCCTTATCCGGAATACCAGGACTTTTAACAACAATTTCAGCTTTCAGAATTATATCCTCGGTATGCTTTTCTTCTTCAAATTGAATTCGCTTATTGATAAGCTCACTCTTATATATATCTTTAATAATACCATTATCGGATACAAAAACATCGTAATCTTGTTTTAATCCAAGAATCGCAGTACCTAAACCGCTTTCTCCCGCACCAAGTATTACAAGAAATTTTTTCATTAACGCATTTTTAGGGTTATCACACTTACTATTGCCAATATCATTGCTACTATCCAAAATCTTGAAACGATTTTTGCTTCATGATATCCTTTCTTCTGATAATGATGATGAAGAGGTGACATTAAAAATATCCTCTTCCCTGCACCATATTTCCTTTTTGTGTATTTAAAATACCCAACCTGCATTACTACAGAAAGATTCTCAGCTACGAATATTCCACAGAACAATGGAATCATTATTTCTTTTCTGATTATAATAGCAAATACAGCCAGAATTCCTCCCAAGGCTAAACTTCCTGTGTCACCCATAAAAACCTGAGCCGGGAAAGCATTATACCACAGAAATCCAACTGTAGCGCCAATAAATGCAGCAACAAAAATCGAAAGTTCACCTATATTTGGTATAAACATTATATTCAAATAATCGGCTAAAGCTATGTGACCACTTACATAAGCTAAAATCCCAAGCGTAGATGCACTTATAGCCGTTGTTCCTGCAGCTAATCCATCAAGCCCATCAGTAAGATTAGTAGCGTTTGAAACAGATGTTATTATAAATATTATCAACAGAATGTAAAATATCCATGTTGCAATATCCTGAATATTAGCCGGTAAAAATTTAAAAAGACTCCTATAATCAAGCTCCTGTCCTTTTACAAAAGGTATTGTTGTTTTTGTTGATTTAACTTCTCTAGTAGTATAACTAACTTCCTGTTGCCCGGTTTCTTTATTAACCTGAACTTGTGTAATATATTTTCCATGCTTATCTGTTACTTTTTCACGAACAACAACATCATTACTAAGATAAAGAGTTGCTGCCACTATCAAACCAAGAGAAACTTGTCCCATGATCTTAAATTTTCCGGCAAGACCTTCTTTATCTTTTTTAAATACTTTAATGTAATCATCAATAAAACCTATTAATCCTAACCAAATGGTTGTAATGATCATTAACCATACATAAATATTATCCAACCGGGCAAACAAAAAAGTTGGTACAAGGATTGACGTAAGTATTATTATTCCACCCATTGTAGGTGTTCCCTTTTTTTGTAATTGTCCTTCAAGTCCCAAATCACGGACATCTTCACCTATTTGTTTTTTTCGAAGAAATGATATTATTCTTTTCCCGTATATCATTGTTAAGACTAATGACAATATAGCAGAAGCTGCAGCCCTGAATGATATATATTGGAGAACTCCTAATCCCGGAATATCCCAATGATCAATTAATGAATAGATGTAATATATCATATCTTCATTTTTTATTCAATTTCAAATATTTTCTTAATAACCTCCTTGTCATCAAAATGATATTTAACTCCATTTATCTCCTGATAGTTTTCATGTCCCTTTCCTGCTATAAGAATTATATCTCCTGATTTTGCAAGCATTACAGCTGTTTTAATTGCTTCATATCTGTCTTGTATTGTCAGTACTTTTTTAGAGTTACTTATATCAACTCCACTTTCCATATCCCTCAATATTTCTTTTGGATCCTCAGTTCTTGGGTTATCAGAAGTTAATATCACTTTATCGCTGTATTTGCAAGCTATTGAAGCCATCTTTGGGCGCTTTGTCTTATCCCTGTCTCCTCCTGCTCCGGCTACACAAATAATCGCCTCATTTTTATTTCTGATTTCACTAATTGTTGAAAGAACATTTTCTAAGGCATCCGGAGTGTGAGCATAATCAACAATTGCAAATATCCCTTCCGGTGACTTAAAAACTTCAAACCTTCCATTTACAGGAACCATTTTGCTTAGCTCAATCAATACATCTTGCTTTTCAAAACCAATCAAGAGAGAAGCACTATAAACAGCCAGAAGATTATATGCATTAAATTTTCCTACAAAATGAGTCCAAACCTCACTTGAATCCAAACTCAAAAGCATACCATCAAAATGACTTTCAATTATTTTACATTTATAATCGGCTAAAGATCTTAATGAATAAGTATATTTTTTTGCTTTGGTATTCTGTACTATTATGATTCCGTTTTTATCATCCACATTAGTGAGTGCAAATGCTTCAGGTTTAAGAAAATCAAAGAATTGTTTTTTTACCCTCAAATATTCATCAAATGTCTTATGGTAATCCAAATGATCATGTGTAATATTTGAGAATATTGCACCATCAAAGTCTAATCCAAAAATCCTGTTTTGATCGATTGCATGTGAACTGACTTCCATAAAACAGTATTCACAACCATCATTAACCATTTCTGCTAAAAGCTTGTTTAACTGCAATTGATCAGGAGTTGTATGAGATGATTGGTATTCTTTGTCGTTAATTAAATAAACGATTGTTGAAATAAGCCCTGACTTAAAACCAAGACTAGTTGCCATTCTATATAGCAGGGTTGCAGTTGTTGTTTTACCATTTGTACCTGTTACTCCGTATAGTTTGAGCTTCCTGGAAGGATTATTATAAAAATTGGAAGCGATTACACCAAGACCGGCTGAGGTGTTTTCAACTTTTATATATGTAATATCATTATTAATTTCCGATGGATTTTTTTCACAAACGACAACAACTGCTCCATTCGCAATTGCCTTATCTATATAATCATGTCCGTCATTATGTGTTCCACTGATAGCGAAGAAAATAAAACCCGTCTCAACTTTTCTTGAATCTATTTCTATTCCTTTTATATCAAGATCAATTCTTCCAACTGATTTCTCAATCGTCAAACCATATAAAAGTTCCTCAAGTTTCTTCATAAATATCAGCTTCTTTTATTCTTTCAACTTAAACTCAAATACACTACCTGTCCTTTACCACATGTTGTTCCCGGCTGAGGAGATTGACTGACAACCTTCCCAATTCCATTAATGTTACATTTGAAACCGGCTCCTTCAATAATGAAAATTGCATCTGAAGCTCCCATTCCAAATACATTTGGAATCTGCCCTTTTACAAAATTTTTTCCTTTTAGTTCTACAAATTTTTCTTCTTCATTAGTAGAAACCCAATCCGGATCATCTTTCGGAGATTTATATCTCAAATCCAATTCTCTGCAAACGATCTTTGTCTCCTTCTCAAGGCCATTCATCAACGGAGGAAGTTTTTTATTATCCTTTTGTTTATGTAGATTCTCAATATTGATATCTGTTGACATAACACAATCAGCTATATTGCGAAAAACAGGCCCTGCTATAGAACCACCGTAATAATCTCCCTTAGGTTCAGAAATAACAACAACACAGGAATACTTTGGATTCTCAGCAGGGAAATATCCGGCAAACGAAGCCCGGTAACGACTGTCTAAATATCCCCTCTTTTTATCGTAAATTTTTGCTGTACCTGTCTTACCAGCAAAACGATATTTACCTGATTTAATATTTTTGGCGGTACCATTTTCAACTACCCCTTCCAACATTGATTTTAATTTCCTTAATGTAGAATTACTACAAATTGAATACTTAAGAACTTCAGGTTCATAGATCTTTTGAATATCACCATTATCCCTTATAGATTCAACAAACATGGGCTTCATCATTTTACCATCATTCGCAACAGCATTGTATAATGTTAAAATCTGTAATGGTGAAATTTGCAATTCATAACCATGAGAAATCCATGTTAAAGAAGTTCCCCACCAATTATCATCAGTAGGATATTTTATATAAGGTTTCGATTCTCCCTTGAATCCAAGATCCAGCTTTTCATTTAATCCCAGTCTGTAAATCCGGTTTATAAATTCTTTCTCCCTGCCTTTATAACACTTATTTATTATCTTAGCTATACCAACATTTGAAGAACGTTCAAATATTTCTTTAACAGTCATCTTTCCGTGTTCTCCATGCCCGTAATCACTGTCATATATGGTTTTATCATATATCTTCCATTTCCCGTCTTCTATATCAAAAACATCACTGGTGTCAACTATGCCTTCCTCCAAAGCTACCAGCATTGAAGCAAGCTTAAATGTCGATCCCGGTTCTGTACATCCTTCATGACCGTATGAATAATTGTATATTTCCTGGTATTCTCCATTCTTCAAGCCCAAATTTGAAATAGCCCTGATTTTTCCTGTACTAACTTCCATTACTACAGCTGTTCCATATTCAGCATTGCTTTTAATTAATTGATTACGAAGATAAGTTTCAGTAACATCCTGTAAGTAAACATCGATAGTGGTATAAATATCTTTACCTTTCTCCGGCTCAATTGATGTAATGTTTACCCACCTGCCTGAAAGGTTTTGCTGTACCTGAAGTCCTTCGTTCCCTCTTAAATAATCTTCATACATCCCCTCAATTCCGGATATCCCTTTTGTACCCTGATATCCATCGCCTGTACCCTTATTGACTAACCCAATAGTGCGGGATGCCATCTTCCCTTGCGGTGAAAAACGCACATTTTCCTGAACTACAATAAACCCCCCTTTAAACTTACCCAGCTTAAATATTGGAAATGTCTCAATCTTCTTTAATTGCTCGTATGTAACTTTCTGCGGATGTATTAAATAATACCTGTCTTTTCTCTTATAAGCAGACAAGAGCTCTTTTCTAAATTGTGAACTTGATTTATCAGGGAAAATTTTTGAAAGCTTTTTTGAAAGACTGTTAACTTCACTGCTAAAAATTTCCCTAACCTTAGGAGCCCCCAGATCGAATCTGATTTCATAAAAAGGAACCGATGTAGATAATACCCTTCCGTCATAAGCACATATATCACCCCTTATTCCTTCAATAACTGACTCCCTGTCTTCAAGATACTTTACTTTACTACCCCATTTCTCACTACCCGTAAGCTGTATAATTACTATCTTAACAACAATGCTTAATGAAAAAATCAATACTATTGCCAACAGTATGGTATATCGGAATAATATGATCTTTCTTAAATTCATGTTTTAAAATATCAGTCAATTTTTATTTTTCTGGGAGGTTCATTAGATTGCTTTAATCCTAATCCTCTCTTTTGTGTTTCCTTTAAAATAGTCGAGTAACGGCTTAACCTCATCAACCTTGCTTCTGTTGTTGCAGATTCAGATCTCAAAGCCCTAACCTGTTCTTGTACAAGATGTGTTTCTCTTAGTATCTTTTCCCCTCTAAAACGTGTAGATATCATAAACAATCCCAAAAAAGCCAACAAAACAACGACAGGCAACCATTTCAACATGTTTTCATTTAAAAAAACACTGCCAAGTAAAATCTGACGTACCCCTACTTTGTTCTTTTGTTTTTCTTTTTCAATCATCTTAAATTCTTTCAGCTATTCTAAGTTTTGCACTCCTGACTCTGGGATTAATATTTATCTCTTCTTCAGATGGCACTATCACCTTTTTACCTGCTTGTTTGAATTTTAATATTTTATTTCCAAAAAAGTCTAATTGAGCATCTCCGGAAAATCCCCCTTTATTCAGATAATTCTTAACTAATCTGTCTTCTAAAGAATGGTAACTTATTATCACAAGTCGCCCTCCCGGATTTAAAACATCAGCAGCATCCTCTAAAAAGCATTTCAACGTGTTCAGCTCTTGATTTACCTCAATCCTGATAGCCTGAAATATCTGAGCTAAATATTTGTTTGCCGATTTCGCAGGAATTAATGGCCTCAATATCTCACATAAAGAATGGGTATCAACAATCCTTTTAATTTGTCTTTCTTTAACTATTGCTGCAACAACTTTTCTGGCATTATCTATTTCTCCATATTCCCTCATTATTCTAAGCAGTTCGCTTTCTTCATATTCATTTACAACCGTCTCTGCTTTCAGCTTTCCCTTCTGATTCATTCTCATATCCAGATCACCATTAAACCTGAATGAAAAACCCCTTTCTGCAACATCAAAATCGTGTGATGAAACTCCCAAATCAGCTAAAATTCCATCCACTTTTTCAAATCCATAATACTTCAGGAAATTCTTTAAATACTTGAAATTGTGATTCACAAAAACAAATCGTTCATCTGAAATTATGTTTACTATTGAATCTGAATCCTGATCAAAGGAAATCAACTTACCATCTTCAAGCTTCTTCAATATTTCTTTTGAATGACCACCTCCTCCAAACGTAACATCAACATATATGCCTTCGGGCTTAATATTCAAACCTTCAATTGATTCATCCAATAAAGCAGGTATATGATAATTATTTCCCATCGTTGTAATTATTTAAAAATTTCCTCCCAGAAATTCTTCAAACAATCCTCCAAAATCTTCATCAGGCAACATCGACTTCTTGAATTCTTCAACATCCCATAGCCTGATTCTGTCACCCTGACCTGTAAATACTACGTCTTTGACTATACCCTTTTTCTCAAAAAATGAATTAGGAATATTTAATCTGCCATTCTCAGCTATTGAAACTTTTGTGAAGTTTTGATAAAATTTATCAAGCAACCTGCTCTGTCGTGGATCATTGGGATTTAATTTTGATTTAATGTAAAGAATTCTCTTCTCCCATGAACTTGCAGGATATAAATTCAAACATCTTTCATAAGGATCCAATTCAACTATAAAACCCTCATCATATTCCCCTCCAAGCTCTTTTTTATAGCTTGATGGCAATACTACTCTTCGTTTATCATCTATGGTGGCATTATATTGACTAGAGAATACAGGCATATAGGTTTAGATATTTCAAAAATCAAAATTAGAATTTATTCCACTTTATTACAATTTTATTCCACTTTATTACACATTATTTCTTTCCTTTTAACCTAAAACTTTTCAACAAATTGTTTAAAACTAACTCCGTCAGAATATTAACTTGTTGCAAGCTTCCATCATTTTTGTAACCCTTGAAACATTTTACTTTTACTTAAAATAGTATTATAAAAAATTTATTACTTTTCGGGGCTTTTAAAAAATACGACAATGAAGGGAGAAGAAATCAAAGTAATTTTTCAACCTATTGAATTAAAAAAAATAATTGAAGGCAAAAATCCAAAGCTTGCAAAAAGAATTCCTGGATTTGTTTTTTCTTTGCTTAATAGAATACTTCACTTAAATGAAGTAAATGGAATAATAAGAAATCGTAAGAGTAATTCCGGCGTTGAGTTTATTACTGAAGTAATTAATTATTCCGATTCCGAATATGAAATTTCCGGAATAGAAAATATTCCTGAATCCGGTAAATTTATTTTTGCATCTAACCACCCGCTTGGTGGTCTCGACGGTCTTATTTTACTTAAAATATTGAACGAGAAAGTTGGAAAAACAAAAACCATGGCAAACGATTTTCTATTAGAAATCGACCCCTTAAAAGAGTTTTTTATTCCTGTTAATAAAGTGGGCAAACAAGCCCGTGATAGTGCTCCCCTTGTTGAAGATTTATATATATCTGATTCCCAGATTATGATTTTTCCTGCCGGATTATGCTCAAGAAAAATTAATGGCAAGATTACTGATCTAACCTGGAATAAACATTTTATTCAAAAAGCAATTGAACATAAAAGAGATATCATACCTGTTCACTTTGAGGGAAGAAATTCTAACTTTTTTTACAACCTTGCTAACCTAAGAAAAAAATTAAAGATTAAATTCAATATTGAAATGATTTTCCTTGCTGATGAAATGTTTAGAATTAAAAAACGGAAATTTAAAGTAAGTTTCGGAAAACCTATTTCATATACTTATTTTGACAATACCAAAAAACCAATTGAATGGGCTAATGAAGTTAAAAATATCTCTTACTCACTTGGAAATACTTCTTTTTAAATAAACTTTACAATTCTTAGAATGAAAAATATAGTTTCAAAAATCCCTGTCCAAATAATTGAAAAAGAACTAACTCCTGATAAATTCATGCGCAATACAAATAAGGGAGGCAATCAGATTTTTATTGTTACTGCTCACAACTCTCCTAATATCATGCATGAAATCGGAAGGCTCAGAGAGATTACTTTCAGAAAAGCAGGGGGAGGAACCGGTAACGAAACTGATATTGACAGTTACGATATTGCCGAAATTCCATATACCCAATTAATTGTCTGGGATCCTGACGCTAAAGAGATTCTTGGAGGATACCGCTACATCTTATGTAATAATCTCGGTTATAACAAAAATGGTGAACCAAACCTGGCAACTGAGCATTTGTTCCACTTTACTGATAAATTTAAAAAGGAATATTTACCCCATACTCTTGAATTAGGAAGGTCGTTTGTTCAACCCGAATATCAATCAAGCAAAGCCGGAGCTAAAGCTCTTTTTGCACTTGACAACTTATGGGATGGATTAGGTGCCTTAACTATAGATCATCCTGAAATGAAATATTTCTTTGGGAAAGTTACTATGTATACTCACTTTAACATCGACGCCCGCAACTTTCTCCTGTGCTTTTTAAATAAATATTTTAATGATCATGAAGAGCTTGTATATCCTAAAGAAAAATATAAGCTTTCTCTGAATTTGTCGAATTACGAAAAATACTTCTCAAGCAATAACTTTAAGGAAGATTATAAAATACTTTCACAGAAAGTCAGGGAGAATGGAGAAAACATTCCTCCTCTTATTAATGCTTATATGAGTTTATCGCCAACAATGAGATCTTTTGGAACAGCAATCAATGATGAATTCGGCGATGTCGAAGAAACCGGCATTATTGTTACTATTAAGGATATTTATGAAGCAAAAAAGGATCGACACATTGAAACATATTTAAGCAACAAAAAGTAAGGCTAATATGCCCGCTCATTCTTGCCTTCGTAAAAATTTATAAATGATGTATTCACCACCTTGTTCCCTCCCGGAGTAGGATAATTCCCCGTAAAATACCAGTCCCCGGTATTTTCAGGACAAGCCTTGTGAAGACCCTCAACTGTTTGAAATACTAGCTCAATCTCAGCATTACAGTCTTGTGGCTTCAACATTTCACCCATCTTTCCTGATATATCATCATCACTAAAGGGCTTATATATATCAGTCACATAATTAATTATATCTTCCTTTGGCATATTCTTCTGTTCACAACATTTCTTGTAAACTTTGTCAATTATTTGTCCCATTCCCCTATCCTTCAATAATTCAATTGCTGATTGAAAGGCTGCAAATTTATTTAATTCTGCCATGTCAATGCCGTAGCAATCCGGATATCTGATCTGGGGAGCAGAAGAAACTATTATTATTTTTTTTGGTGATAATCTGTCTAATATTCTTAGTATGCTTTGCTTAAGCGTTGTCCCTCTTACTATTGAATCGTCAATTATTACGAGAGTATCTATATTCTTTCTAACAACACCGTATGTAACATCATAAACATGTGTAACTAAATCATTCCTGCCTGTATCTCCTGATATAAAAGTTCTTAGTTTAACATCTTTAACTGCTATTTTTTCTATCCTCGGTTCAAGAGAGATTATTTCTGAAAGCTTTTCTTCATCAAGATTTCCGTTTAATATCTTAATCTGATTTTTTTTCCATGCCAACAAATGACTCCTAATTCCCTCCATCATACCATAAAAGGCAGTTTCTGCAGTATTCGGAATATATGAAAAGACAGTATTTACCAAGTCGTAGTTTATTTTTTTCAGTATCGTATCCGATAACAAACGCCCTAACTCTTTCCTTTCATTATATATTTCCTTATCACTTCCCCGCGAAAAATAGATTCTTTCAAATGAACACGATCTTTTTGCTTCTTTAACTCTGATTTGTTCTACCAATATGTCACCTGACTTCTTTACAATTAATGAATGTCCTCTCTCTAATTCTTTAACATCCTCGTATTGTACATTCATTACTGTCTGAATAACCGGTCGTTCTGAGGCTGCAACCACAATTTCATCATCACAATAATAATATGCCGGCCTTATTCCCCAGGGATCTCTGGTCATGAACACATCTCCGTGACCAATCATTCCGGCTATTGTATATCCTCCATCAAAATCCCGCGTAGATCTTTCAAGTATCTTTTGAATATTCAGATTATCTTCTATTAAAGGCGATATTTCAATATTGCTGAATCCTTCATTCTTATATTGCCGAAATAACAACTGATTTTCTTCATCTAAAAAATGTCCGATTTTTTCAAGTACAGTTACTGTATCAGTATAAGCACTCGGATGTTGCCCTAAACTGATTAGTTTATTGAATAATTCATCAGTATTCGTCATGTTAAAATTCCCTGCCAATACTAAATTCCTTGACTTCCAATTATTTTGCCTCATAACCGGGTGTACAAACTCAATTGAATTTCTACCGAAGGTTCCATATCTTAAATGTCCCAAATAAGCTTCCCCCACATAAGGCAAATGGTTCTTTGCCCATTCCGCGCTGTTGAATAATTCCTGATTTTTCTTTTGAGATTTACCATATAATTTAAAAATCCCATCAAAGATGTCTTTAATGGGATTTTCTTTTATTGATCTTGATCTGTGAAGATATTCCTGACCAGGTATACTGTTTATTTTTAAAGATACTAAACCTGCTCCATCCTGCCCTCTGTTATGCTGTTTTTCCATTAACAGATAAAGTTTATCTAAACCATAACACCATGTTCCATATTTCTCCTGATAATACTCTAGTGGTTTAAGTAATCTTATTAATGCAACTCCACATTCATGTTTTATCAACTCACTCATTTTTTTATCTATAACTATAAAAAGATAATTAATAATTACTCTCCCAAATCAGGCAAATTAATTTCGTCTTCTACAACAAAAGTCGAAGAAAACTGAGTCTCTATCATGTGCTTAACTTTTAAAGCTTCACTTCTTGTTCTGAAATCTCCTACCCTTACTCTAAAATCAGGAGATTGAAATAATACATAAACCTTTAAATCTTCATGTAACATTAAAAACTTTGCCTTTGCCTGATATGCACTTTCTTTGTTGCCCTGAAAAATCTGAACCCGATATCCATCAATCACTGCATTCCTTTGATTTTCTTCCTTGTGAATCTGAATTAAAGTATCTATCCTTGAATCTGAATTAATAGTTAAATCTCCTCCTGATTTAATTGGATCTTGATCTTCTACCCCTTCTGAGACTCTCAAAATGTAATCCTCACCTTTGCTATCTTCCCTGCTCAAATTTTCACAAATAAAGTCAGCTCCAATTGCAAAAGTCTTTAAAAACAGTAAAACCACTAAAAAAATGAAAGCTTTCATAAATCAATTTTTAAATTATTCCACTGAACTTTGATAATGTAAAGATATATGATTTTTTATAAAATTAAAGGAGGGTATCTGAAAATTCAAACACCCTCCTCCTTTTATGGATATTTAAGGCTAACCACATTTGGAATGGCCACAATCCTTACAGGTAAGACATCCTTCCTGATAAATAATGTTGCTCGATCCACAGTTTCCACATTCAGAACCTTCTGCTTTTGTTCCGTCAGGGATGTACTTTTTAAGTGCTCTTGCAACACCGGCCTTCCATGTATTGATTGAATCATCGCTTAACAACAAGCTGGATACTAACTCCACAACTTTATGAATTGGCATACCATGTCTTAAAGTCCCTGATATTAATTTGGCATAATTCCAAAATTCAGGATTAAACTTATCCGACAGCCCTTCCATTGTAGTCTTGTATCCTCTTTTATTTATATATTGAAAATCGTATCTCGATTCTTCACCTTCTCTTTTCTTGATAATTGTTCCCTGGGTAACTGAACGGGGTATCAACAAGCCTTCTTCATCATCAGCCAAACCTGTGAATATCTCATAAGGCTTATCATCAATCAAACCAATAAAAGCAATCCATTTTTCACGGTTATTTTGAAAACGAACTACATCTGCCTCAAGACTTTCAGGTCTTTTTGTCGGGAATGAAGTTGAACTTATTAACTGCTCTTCAGGTTTTTTCTTTTTATCTGAAATCAAAACTCCTGAACGTGAACCATCACGATAAACAGTTACTCCCTTACAGCCTGATTTCCACGCTTCAAAATAAACCTGATCAACAAGATCTTCAGTTGCATCTTCCGGCATGTTGATTGTAACACTGATCGAATGGTCTACCCATTTTTGAATCCTGCCCTGCATCCTCACCTTATTCAACCAATCAACATCATTTGATGTTGATTTATAGTAAGGTGATTTTTCAATCATTACATCCAATTCTTCCTGAGAGTATTTTTTACTTGTATCAATTCCGTTGGCCTGCATCCATACTTTAAACTTATGATGGAATACACTGTATTCTTCCCAGCTGTCGCCTACCTCATCAACAAAATCTATCTGAGCATCCTTATCATTTGGATTTACTTTTCTACGCCTCTTGTATACGGGTAAGAAAACAGGTTCAATTCCTGATGTCGTTTGTGTCATTAAGCTTGTTGTCCCTGTCGGAGCTATTGTTAACAAGGCAATATTTCTTCTGCCATGCTTTACCATTTCTGCATATAATTCACCATCAGCTTCTTTAATCCTGTTGACAAAAGGATTATTTTTTTCTCTGTTTGAATCATAAATAGTAAATGCTCCCCTTTCTTTTGCCATATTCACAGACGACCTGTAAGCTTCAAGAGTAACTGTCTTATGTATTTCTTCTGAAAAGTCTATTGCTATTTCACTTCCGTATCTTAAACCTAAAGCAGCAAGCATGTCCCCCTCAGCTGTAATTCCAACTCCTGTCCTTCTACCTTCTTTTGCCTTTTTGCGAATATTTTTCCACAACTGAAGTTCAGTTGCCTTTAATTCTTCATTTTCAGGATCTTTAACTATCTTTTCAATAATGCTGTCAATCTTTTCAAGTTCCAAATCTATAATATCATCCATTATTCTCTGGGCCATCCCCACATGGTTCTTGAATAAATCAAAATTAAACCTTGCTTCTTTTGTAAAGGGCTTATCTACATAGGAATATAAATTCAAAGCTAATAAGCGACAACTATCGTATGGACATAATGGTATCTCACCACATGGATTTGTTGAAACAGTTTTGTATCCCAGATCTGCATAACAATCAGGCAATGACTCTTTTATAATGGTATCCCAAAATAATATCCCCGGCTCGGCCGATTTCCATGCATTATAAACAATCTTTTCCCAAAGACTCCTTGCATTTATTTCTTTTTGGAATGTCGGTTCTTTTGAATAAGTCGGATAATTCTGAACGTAAGTCTTGCCTTCATTAACCGCCCTCATGAATTCATCATCAATCTTTACAGAAATATTCGCTCCGGTTACTTTCCCCTGCTCTAATTTTGCATCAATGAACTGCTCTGAATCAGGATGCTTAATTAAAACTGAAAGCATCAAAGCTCCCCTCCTTCCATCCTGGGCAACTTCTCTTGTCGAATTTGAATACCTTTCCATGAAAGGAACCAAACCGGTTGATGTTAATGCAGAATTAAAAACAGGAGACCCTTTAGGCCTTATATGTGATAAATCATGCCCTACTCCACCTCTTCTTTTCATCAGCTGTACCTGCTCCTGGTCTATCTTCATTATACCCCCGTATGAATCGGAATTGCCATCATTGCCTATTACAAAACAATTTGACAAGGATGCTATCTGATAGTTGTTCCCTATTCCGGTCATCGGCCCCCCCTGCGGAACAATGTATTTGAATTCTTTTAAAACACTATAAATTTCTTCTTCACTTATTGGGCTTGCATAGGACTTCTCAATCCTTGCTATCTCTTTGGCCAACCTGCGATGCATATCATCAGGGGTCAACTCATAGATGTTTCCATGCGAATCTTTTAACGCATACTTATTTACCCATACTCTTGCAGCCAAATCATCTCCGTTGAAATATTTCAACGACGCCTGATAAGCTTCATCAGAAGAATAAGTTCTTCTCTTTGTTTTAATAACTTCTACATTTTCCAGCTCCATAATTCTTTTAAAAAAGGGGGTTAACACTCTTAATTTAGGTCACTTCGATTCTTCGGGATTTTAAAAAATTACCGTTATCGAAATTACAATGATGATTACAAAATGGATAACAATTATTGAAGAAGTTATTAAGAAGTTATCAACTTTATGTTATTACCTTACTATATATCAATGATTTGCTTTTTTTTAAAACTGAAAAAGTTTACCAAAAAGAAAATCACTATAATAAAAGCTCTATATCTCTATATCGAATTTTTCGCAGAAAGTCAATAGCTAATGAGTAATAAAACAAAATATAAATTAACAATCAGCTGTTGAAAACCGAATTGATGATTTTATTAGTTGCTCCAACATTTTCTTTTACATAGTTGGCTGCCTTCCTTGATATCGTGTTCACGATGCTTGAGTCTTTTAGTAAATGCGTCAGCAGAGTATTGAATTCTTCTATATTATTTACAGGAAATGCACCGTTAATTTCAACCAACTCACGAGCCTCCCTGAATTTCTCGTAATTAGGCCCAAATATTATCGGCATCCCAAACGCAGCAGGCTCTAAAACGTTATGTATCCCGGCTCCAAATCCTCCTCCAACTATAGATACTAACCCATATTGATATAAAGATGTTAATAACCCGTAACAATCAATTACCATAACTTTCTTTCCTACCATTGATGCTGGAGTGGCCTTACTGTAACAAATTATATTGTTTTCGCCAAACTGTTTTTTAATCCTGGAAATTGTATCTTCGTTTACTTCGTGAGGTGCTAAAATTATTTTTAAATCGGGAAATATCCTTAAATACTGCATAAGTAAAGCTTCCTCTGCTTTCCAGCTGCTCCCTGCTATTATTGCCTTCTTAAAATCTAAAAATTGCTCTATTACAGGAAGTGGTTTAACGTTCTCAAAAATGTGAGCTACCCTGTCGAAACGAGTATCTCCGGTTATTGTGTAATTTTGAATTTTAAGCTTATCCAACAATTCTGCCGACTCTTTGTTCTGAATGAAAAAATGAGTTGCCAGCTTTAACATCTTCCTGTACCATCCTCCATACCACTTGAAAAATAATTGATCCTCCCTGAATATCGACGAAACAAAATATACTGGTATCGACTTCTTTTTTAATGCTTTAAGAAAATTATACCAATACTCATACTTAATGAAGAATACTACTTCAGGATTTATCTCTTTTACAAATTTCTTAGCATTTCTCCTGGTATCAAGAGGAAGATAACATACGTAATCTACTCCGTCATAGTCTTTTTGAACTTCATACCCTGAAGGTGAAAAAAATGTCAATACTATTTTCTTCTCAGGAAATCTTTTTTTGATTTCTTCAATTAATGGCCTTCCCTGCTCAAATTCTCCAAGTGAAGAACAATGTACCCAAACACTTTTCCCTTCGAAGCCTTTTTCTGATTTTATTCTTTTTAATAAGTCCTTTCTGCCATCAAGCCATTTTCTTGCCTTAGGATTCCTCGACGCTGAAAGTTTTACTAATAACAAATAAACTTTTAATCCAAAATTGTAGATAAAACGCATAGTCTTTTTTTAAATTCCGGCCTCATAACCAATATCATCCAATAAAACCGGCTCCTTGGATGCTTTTACTGCCAACTCATCACACCTCTCGTTATACTTATTCTCTGAGTGTCCTTTTATCCAAATGAAATTTATCTTGTGCTTCTTGTATGTTTTTAGAAACCGAATCCATAAATCAGGATTCTTTTTCCCTTTGAAATCTTTCTGCACCCACGACATCAACCACCCTTTATTAACTGAATCAACAACGTACTTCGAATCAGTATATATCGTTACATTACAGTTATCATGCTTTAAATTTTCCAGGGCCGTTATTACTGCAAGTAGTTCCATCCTATTGTTGGTCGTCAATTTATATCCTGCAGAAAACTCTTTCTTATAACTGCCCGACATCATAACAATTCCATATCCTCCGGGTCCGGGATTTCCCCTCGATGCCCCATCGGTATACACCGTAATGTTATGTTGTATCTTCGTTTCTGTCACTGATGTTTCATATAATTAAGATGGCAGGCAAATTTATAAAAAATGATGTTTTCTGACTATTTTATTATTGTCAATTCGTTAAGTATATTTTCCGCTCCTGCAAATTTATCAACAACCCACAATACAAATCGTATATCAACATTAATACACCTTTGATATTCAGGAGTGTACGTCAAATCACTACTCATGGCTTCCCAGTTTCCATCAAAAGCTATTCCTATCAACTCACCTTTATTATTTATAACCGGACTCCCTGAATTACCCCCTGTAATATCATTATTTGTAATAAAACACGTATGCAAGGTTCCATCTTTATCTGCATATTCTCCATAATCCTGAGCGTAATATAAATCTTTTAACCTTGGCCAGACATCAAATTCCCTGTCTCCCGGAATTTCCTTTTCAATGTAACCCTTCAAAGTTGTAAAGTAATTATAATGAATCGCTTCAGCCGGATAATAATCTTTTACCCGCCCATAAGATAATCGCATGGTAGAGTTGGCATCCGGATAAAAATCCTTACCGGCTTCCATTTCCATCATTCCCTTTACCAATAACCTATAACCTTTGGTTAGCCTGGAATCATCTTCTCCATTCTCCTCTCCCACTCCTTTTAATACCCGGCTTACTTCCTGAGCTATTTTATATACAGGATCCATCTCAAGTACCGTAAAACGAGGCTTTCTCAAAAAGGATTTCAGTTTGTCCTCATTACTGAAAATACTCTTGCTGTAAAGACGTTCAACCCACTTATTGTAATCACCTCCATACTTTGTTTTAATTTCACGATAAAAACCAGGTAAATACTTTTTATTTACATTCTTTTCATAAACCTCCGTAAGAGATGACATTACTTTCTTGTCAGTTTCTGAATCATAATCCTTATAGAATTCTTTTGCCGTTTCTTTTAACCTGTCTGTATATAATTCAAGCATTTCAGCACTTGAACCTTTCTTTAAAATATTACTCAAATACTTAAACTTCAATGCAAAACCAATTATTTCCGGTCCTGATATAAATGATTCAATTAGAAATTGCTGCGCAATATCATCTTCATTGTAGGTATATGCTTCAGAGATAAGATTCAGGGCTTCACCATATTTATTTCTACGCTCTTCATTTTCATTGACCCATTTTAAAAATTCCTCTTCCTTTTGCTTTTTCCTTTCAATAATATCCATCCTCCTCAACCTGAAGTTCTGACCGATACTGTATTTGTAATAATTTGAACTCCGGGCATATTTGCTTGCATATTGTATTGTTGGCTTTGCTCCCGTATTCATATATTCTTTAACTATTTCAAGCTTTTCCTTCCGGTTTTTTATCCTTGCATTGTTCACGCTCTCCTGCAAAAGCCTGACCCCCTCTGATGTCAGATATCTGTCGGTCGATCCCGGAAAACCCATCACCATTGCAAATTCATCTTCATCATATCCTCTTATTGATAGGGGAAAAAAGAAATCTGTCTTTAATGGAATATTGTCTTTTGAATAGCTTGCCGGCTTACCATCCTTGTTTGTGTAAATTCTGAAAATCGAAAAGTCGCCCGTATGTCTCGGCCACATCCAGTTGTCAGTATCTGCACCAAACTTACCAATGAAATGAGGAGGAGTGCCAACTAACCTTACATCCATGAAGGTTTCGTAAGTATATAAGAGAAACATATTGCCCGAATAAAAACTTTCTACATTTGCCTCATAATGTGTCCCCTCAACAGTTTTTCTTTCAAGCTCAACTGAAGCTGAAATAATTTTCCCATTTCTTTGCTCCTCTGTCATGCTATCATCCAACTTAGAAATTATGGAATCCGTAACATCCTCAACTTTAACTAAAAACGTCACCGTTGTTCCTTTTACCGGAAGTTCATCTTCCTTGCTCCCTGCCCAAAATCCATCTCTCAATATGTTATTTTCTTCAGTCGATAATTCCTGAATATCACTATATCCACAGTGATTATTCGTCAGAAAAAGCCCTTCCGGTGAAACCACTTCTCCTGTACATGAGCCCCTGTTCAACATTAAAACCGCATCTTTCATCGACGACCGGTTGAAATTGAATATGTCTTCAGCTGTCAGCCTGCACCCAAGTCCATTCATCTTTTCTATGTTCTCCCGACTCAGCAAATGGGGAAACCACATTCCTTCCTCTCCTCTTAAAAAAGGGCTGAAAATTAAAAATATTGAAATTAAAAGAACCAGCTTCTTTCTCATATTCAAAAACTTAATATTTTTTTTTTACGCATTTCCCTCAAACTCCAGTTTCATCTGATTGTCAAGCAACCTGAATGTTAAACGATGAAATGGTGTTTCACCAAATTCTCTTATCGCATCCCTGTGCGCTTTTGTTGGATAACCCTTGTTGATATCCCATTTATATTCAGGATGTTTCATACCTATCTCTACCATATAATCATCCCTGTAAGTCTTAGCCAATACAGATGCTGCTGCTATTGACAAATATTTACCATCTCCTTTTACAATGCACTGATAGGGTATTTCTTTGTGCTTCTTAAACCTGTTACCATCTATTATTAAAAAACCCGGAAGAATTTTTAATCCGTCAACAGCCTTGTGCATTGCAAGTATCGACGAGTTCAAAATGTTTATCTTGTCAATTTCTTCATTTGTCACTGTCGCAATTGACCAGGCAAGTGCATCATTTTCAACTTCTTCCCTTAATTTATACCTTTGCTTTTCCGTTAGTTTCTTTGAATCATTTAACTGGCTGTTTTGATAATTCCTGGGTAATATTACTGCGGCCGCAAAAACCGGACCTGCAAGGCATCCCCTCCCCGCTTCATCACATCCTGCTTCAATATATTCCTCCTGATAAAATGACTTTAACGACTGAATCATCTTATATTGCTTTTTCTATTGATTCCCAGACAGCTTTTGCTGTATTATCCCAACTGAATTTTTCTCTTTGTACCCTTCCCTTTTTAATTAGCTCTTCTCTTATTTCATTGCTCCCCGATATCTTTGAAAATGCTTCAGCAATTGATTCTGTTTTATAAGGGTCGGCATATATTGCTGCATCGCCCGCCACTTCAGGAAATGATGTTATGTTTGAGCATATCACGGGAACTTCACATTTCATGGCCTCAAGAACCGGAATACCAAATCCCTCAAGAAATGAAACTAAAACCAATGCTTCTGAACTGGCTGTAACAAGCTGCAATACTTCTGTTGAAATTCTTCCGGTGAATATTACATCCTCCCTGAATTTCATCTTTGCTAATTTCGATTCCAGCTCCTTTTCTCCCCACATGGGCTTCCCTGCAAAAACAAGCTTGTAATTATTTTCCCCCGATGATTTATACATTTCAAAGGCTTCCAATAATCCAATAATGTTTTTCCTTGGATTCTGAGAACCAACATATATGAAATAAGGATTACCACCTGTAAATCTTTCTCTTACTTCTTTCTTAACTTCCCGGGTAACAGGTGCAAATATCTCATTGCAACCGTTGTAAACTACATCAATCTTTTCTGAATCTACCCCAAAGGTTTCTTCAATATCTTTTTTGCTGTATTCTGAAACTGTAATCAGCCTTTTTGCTTTATTTATGTATTTCGGGAAAAAATACTGATAATATCTTCTGTATAAACAAGGAAAATCTTCGCCCCGGTGCATGAAGTTTATATCATGGACAACATCAACAGTGGGCACATCAGTTTTTAACGACATCCAACCGTCGGGTGAGAAAAACAAATCAGGCTTATGCTTTTTTAAAATTGCAGGTATGTCCATTTCATAATGCCAATACCATAAAAAAGGATGCCTTGAAGGTATTGTAGTCCTGACAGGCAACACGTTAGGTCCGTATATAAAACTTTCATCCCACTTCCTGTCAAAAATGAAAATAAACTCATGTTCCGGATGCCATTTAACCATGCGCTTTAATGTTTCATGGGCAAACCATCCGATTCCTTCAAGTCTGTCTTTTAATAAATGCTGTGTATTGACTGCTATTCTCACCTCAATTATTTCAATATTCTGATTTTGTTATCTTTAAAATAACTCCATTTATTTCATTCCAAAATAAACGAATTATTTCTGAATTTCCTTTGACATTTTTCACATTTCAGAATTTCGAAAAGTCCCGGATAGATTAAAAGTTAAATCTTAATAAAGTTATGCCGGAATGCTATCAAAGAGCTATTAAACACTATTAGTAAAATTTCTTATGGTGTTTGATAGCTCTTTGGTAGGTCTCTGCCTGCTTCCTGCATCGAAGATAGCTTTTCTTAAAGTTGTAGTTTTTATATGAAACTACCCAGGAGTTTTTACTGTCTTTTTAAAACTATTTAGCTATTCTACTATACTTTATACTTCGTACTTTTCTTAGCAAGATTAAGTATTTCAAATGATTTAAACTATGTAAAAATATGGTTGGAAATAACGATTAAAGATTGTTACTTTATGCTCTGAAATCAAAGATCTGAGTACTTGAAGCGAAAGTTTTTTACAAACCTTATTCTTTTATTAGCGATTAACGTCCTTGTTAAACCTTTCTGGTTATTTGGAATAGACAGGACAGTTCAGGTTGTTACCGGCGACGACTACGGGCTTTATTATTCCTTACTGGCATTATCCCTTACTTTAAACATTTTACTCGATCTTGGAATTACTAATTATAACAACCGAAATATTGCCAGATATAATAAGCTTCTGCCCAAGCATCTTGGAAATATCCTTGGTATTAAATTTATTCTTGGCCTGCTTTATTCTGTCATTTGTATAGCTACCGGTTTTATAATTGGATACGACAAAGTTCAATTGCACTTACTAATATTCCTGATCTTCAATCAATTCCTTCTGCAAATGATTTTGTATCTCAGGTCCAACCTTTCTGCCCTGCATCTTTTTACCACCGATAGTTTAGTGTCTGTACTCGACAGGGTTTTCATGATAATTATCAGCGGGATACTTCTTTTTACAAACATAAGCGGAGGTGTTTTTAAAATTGAGTGGTTTGTTTATATTCAAACAATATCCTATGTCTTTGCTGCTTTAATTATATTTCTGATTGTACTTAAAAAGGCAGGGAAAATTAAAATATCCTTCAACCTGAATTTCAGCATAATATTTCTGAAAAAGACCTTCCCTTATGCTATTCTGATTTTACTAATGGCTTTCTACAACCGTTTTGATACTGTGCTGATTGAAAGATTACTGCCCGATGAAGAAGGCTTTCACCAGGTCAGCCTGTATGCTCACGGATTCAGGTTGCTCGACGCAGTGTCAATGTTTGGAGTTCTCTTTGCCGGGATGCTTCTCCCGATATTCTCGCGCATGATCAAGTCTAAGCAAAAAGTTGGAGAAATGGTGCTGTTCTCTTTTTCTCTGATTATTTTTATTTCTCTTACCCTCTCAATTGCCTCATTTTTCTATAGAAATGAAATTATGGGATGGCTCTATAAAGACTACATTGTTGAATCTGCTCCAATATTTGCCACTCTTATGTTCGGATTTATTCCTATATCAACTACTTACATTTTTGGTACACTGCTTACCGCTAATGGAAGTATTCGGGAATTAAATATTATGGCAGCTATCGGGATGACAATAAATATAACTCTTAACCTGATTCTTATACCTTCATATCATGCCCAGGGAGCTGCTATTGTAAGTTTATTCACTCAGTTTCTTACTGCAATTGCCCAGGTAATTATTGCTGTAAGGATTTTTAAATTTAAAGTTAAGTGGACTTTCTTGCTTAAATTATTAGCATTCGCAACCTGCCTGGTTTTATTGGGATTCTTGTGTAAAAATATTTCTAATCCTATAATTGGTTTACTTACCCTCATTGCCGCATCAACTATTGCAGCTTTCATTGTGGGGCTTATCGACCTGAAAAATATTTACAAAACTTTATTTGAACGAGAACAATGAAAAACAATCTTACTCCGGAGATGTTACTAAACAATCCTGAATTTGAACTTGTTGAAGAAGTAAGTTATGACGACCTGAAATCTTTTCTTATAAAAGAAATCGGAAAAAAAGGTTTAATAATGACTATTTATGGAATATTTCAGGGAATATCTATTGCTGCAAATGTATTTATCATTACTTATTTCACAATTAACTTTATAAAACATGAAACTTTTATAAGTGAACTTATTATTTCCCTTTCAACGATTTTCCTAAGCTTTTTTTTAATAATCCCATTCCATGAATTAATACATGCGGCTGCTTTTCTTATTCTTGGTAAAAAGAATATAGGATTCGGAGCTATATGGAAAAAGTTTGTATTTTATGCAGAATCTGACAGGCAGGTGCTCAACCGAAGGGAAATAACTATTGTTGCTTTAGCTCCCCTGATAGCTATTTCATTAATTTGCATATTGCTTATCATTTTAAATTTTTCTTTTATTTCCACATTAATATTTG
>CAYUEI010000012.1:0-26481 GCA_964443445.1 uncultured Prolixibacteraceae bacterium
AGGAGTGATGGTTCTTCACGTTTTGCCAAAGATTATCGCTGGGGTTATTTCCCATCAGCAGCTATAGCATGGAGAATTTCCGAAGAAGAATTCTTAAAAGCAGATTGGCTTAACAACCTTAAATTGAGATTAAGCTATGGAGTATCAGGAAACAATAATGTAGGCAACTACGCAACTGCAACTACTCCAAGTTCAACCGGTTACTATGCTTTCGGTTCAAATATGTCTTATGGTTACGGACCAAACGGAATAGTAAATGCGGCTATTCAATGGGAAAAAACATCGGAAGTTGATTTTGGGTTTGACTTTTCAGCTTTTGACAATCGTGTCAACTTAATAGCTGATATTTACAACAAGGTATCCGATGGATTGCTGATGGAAAGAAGTCTGGCAATAGAAGCCGGAGGTGGAGCAACAGTGAATGACAACATTGGAAAAGTAAGCAACAAAGGATTTGAACTTAGTCTGAATACTGTCAATATCAAAACAAAAAACTTCAGATGGGAAACCACATTTTCATTTGCAACAAACAAGAATTCCATTGAAGAATTATACGGAGGGACAGTTGAGAAGGACCTTGGAAACTTGTGGTTTGTTGGTCAGCCGGTTGATATTTTCTACAATTATACAATCGGAGGCATTGTTTCTGACCAGCCACTTACAGTTACACTTCCGAATTCAACAGAAACAAAAACCTATGATCATGCCTATCAGTTTTATAATGAGTATTATGGATTATTTGAAGGTATGCCTTACGTAAAAGATGTGGATAATAATGGAGTAATTGATGATAAAGATAAAGACATAATAGGTAAAGGGCAACCTGATTGGACAGGAAGTTTCAGTACTACATTGGTTTACAAGAACTGGGATCTTTCAGCAACTGTTTATACAAAACAGAATTACATGGTTGAATCTCCATTTATGAGGCAATATGAAGGATATAACGACAGGGGTAGGATGCATATAAATATGGATTATTATATTCCTGCAAACACTCCTGTTTTGAATTCTGACGGAACAGTTTCAAAACAAGAACAAACTCATTACGGCACTCATCCTTATCCAAATGATAAAATAAACAACGGAGGCACAGGTGATTATTGGGGAACAACAGGGATAGACGGAACATATTACTTTGTAGATGCTTCATTTATAAAGGTTAAGAACATTTCGCTAGGATATAACTTCTCAAAGAAATTACTTGAGAAAATTGGTCTGGGACAGTTACGTCTGTATGCTAATATTCTTAATCCGTTTGTATTTACAAGCTATAAAGGATTTGATCCTGAATGGGCAGGTTCTAAACTTTCTGATGGAGGACCAAGCACAATTACATATCAATTTGGTGTCAACCTTAAATTCTAAAAGTAACTGTAAAAATTCTGAAATATGAAAAGGTTAATATATATACTAGTATTATTGGCAGGAATGCTTTCACTGAATAGTTGCAGCGAATTTCTTGATGCTGATAATAAATCAAATGTAACGTCAGAAGCTTATTTCAATACTGAAGCCGGTTTTGAAACGCTTGTAAATTACGCATATTCACAGTTAAAGCCTGTTTACGATCAGGCAATAATATTCAGCAGCGGCACCGACTTGTATCACAGAGGAAGAAACGCAATGCCGGATGAAGGTTTGCACACATACTCAGGATTAACTCCCGAGAATGAAACAGTTACCGATTTCTATACAGATTGTTATAAAGGCATCCAGTCAGCAAATTGTGTTCTTTTCTATGCACAAACTACTGATGCAAAAGAAGCTACAATAAATCTAAGATCGGCTGAAGCCAAATTCCTTCGTTCGCTTTATTACTTTGAATTAGTTCAACAATTTGGTGGTGTTCCACTGATTAAGGAATATGTAAAATCAATAGTAACTGAAGCTCCAAGAAATACAACTGAAGAAGTTTACAATTACATTATCAGTGAGATGGAAGCGCTGGTTGCAGATGGTAGTCCTCTTCCCGCAACAGACATAAGCGGAAGAGTAAGCAAGCAGGCTGTATTTCATTATTTGGCAAAAGTATATTTGACAGCAGGTTGGGACCTTGGAAACAATGGATATTTTTCAAATGCATCTTCAAATGCAGAAAAGGCTATTTCCTTGGGAAGCGGACTGGATGAAACATTTGAAAATTTGTGGCTTCCTGCAAATGACAATCTTCATAAAGAAGTTCTCTTTGCCGTTCAATATGACAGGGCATCTTCAACAGCTGCAGGAGTAGCAGAGGATAAAAATGGAAACGGAGCTCAAACAATATTCGGACAGTATTATGGTGGAGCAGATCAGGGATACAAAAATGCATCATCGAATTTTATACCTTCTGAAAAACTCATGTATTTGTTTCAGCCGGGCGATACACGTTATGAAGCAACATTTATGACAAAGCTTTATTGTACTGATGAAACAAACCCAAAAACTTCAGGAGATTACTATGCACCTTATAAAGGAACTACAGCAAATGATTTTATTTCATTTTATTATCCTCCTCATTATGCAAGTTCAGCTAATGACATCGTTGCATGGAGAGCTGAAGATCCCGCACACAGAACAAAAACTGTAGTAATACCTATGACTTCAACCACAATACATGCTGATAAAACGCCGTGTTCATATTTTGATGCTGCCACAACAGGGGATGCTGTTTTTGGAATAACATGTATACGTAAATTTGATGATCCTGAATCATCTTATGGAAACAATACATGTTATCGTGATATAGTTCTTGCCAGATTAGCTGAAACTTATCTAATAGCTTCAGAAGCATATTTAAAAGCCGGCAATCAGGCAAAGGCAGATGAAATGATCAATGTAGTAAGGGAAAGAGCTTTCCGTGGAAGTAATGCAATTTATGTAAAAACGAACATTAATATTGATGATATCCTGAATGAGAGAGCCCTTGAGCTGGCAGGAGAAAAACTTCGTTGGGCTGACTTAAGAAGGACAGGCAAGCTTGTTGAATACAATGTAGCTTCAAATCCTGAACTTAATTCTGCTGAGGACTTTAAAGGAAATGACGGGCAATTAAAATTATATCGTCCAATACCCCAGAAGGCCATTGATTTAAACAGTGCTGAGATTCAACAAAATCCCGGTTATTAATAATAAAGATTAGAATTCAAATACTATTCAAAAATGTTTAACAATTTAATATCTTGACTTATGAAAAAAGTATACATTTTACTTGTATTGGTTTTAGCAGCTTCTATCGGAGTAAATGCTCAAAACTTCTATAAGTTCTCATCAATTGACGAACCGGTTCCAACTGCAGGAACAGTGTGGACAGTAGATGGTTGTGAAATGACATGGTATGATGCTCCAAGTGCTGACGGAATAAAAGCCAACACAGAAGTTACCTATAATGGTGAAACATTTGGATTTTCACTACAGGGAACCAATAATCCAAAACCATGGGCTTATCCTACTTTTGGTGGTTCGGCAATGTGGCTTTTTGATTGTACAAAAGCAGGTAAATTGACAATCATTACTGCTGTAAACAGTCAGAAAAACACATACATTGTTGAGACTCCTATCGTTACTAATAAAACAGATGATTATTGCTATGTCCTTTGTGGAGAAGAAGGAGTTACAAGCTATTTGTATGCTGATGAAACATTATTTAAAGCAGGAGCAAAATTCATTACAGCAACAACTTATGCAGGTGAAAGAACCTTCAACGGAGCTCGTTCATGGGACATCTGGGATTTGGCAGAAGGGAATAGCCTTGAAATGACAGTGGATGAACAAAAAGCTGTAGATGCAGTTGTTAAGGAAAAAGCAGGATGGATTTATGATGCAATATCATTCAAAGCTGAAGCTAACAAATGTTACAATTATTTCTGTACAGGTTCTAAAGCTTGTATCTATGGTTTCGTTTTCGAACCGGAAGCAATTGTTGATCCAGTAGGAGTAAAGGATCTTAATTCAAATGCTACAGTTGTTAAAACTGAGTACTTCAACATTATGGGAGCTAAATTATCAGAACCTTCCAATGGTGTTAATATAGTAAGAAAGACTATGTCAGATGGTTCAATCGTTACTGTTAAAACAGTAAATAAAAGATAATTAATTATTTAATGGGAAAGAGGTTGCAATCATTGTAACCTCTTTTTTATTTTTATAAAGTTACTTTTAGAGAAATTGTGATTATCAATGCCAGAAATTAAATATTAGCAAATCCAGTATGAAAACAAGATATTTTTTATTCGTAATAAGTATGTTAATATCATCATTAATTTCCGGTACGATATTTTCACAAAACTCAGGTAGTTACAAGCTCAATGAAAAAGGATACCGGCAATCAGACAATGGTGATGGCACTTATACAAATCCAATAATACATGCTGACTATTCAGATCCCGATGTCATTCGTGTTGGGGATGATTTTTATTTATCTGCTTCAAGCTTCAATTGTATACCCGGATTACCAATACTTCACTCCACTGATTTGGTAAATTGGGAAATAATAACTTATGCTTTAAGGAAACTACCTCCGTATGATAACTACGATAAACCTCAACATGGCAACGGAGTATGGGCACCGTCGATAAGATTTCACAACAACAGGTTTTACATCTATTGGGGTGATCCTGATTTTGGAATATACGTCATAACAGCTGACAATGCTGAAGGTCCATGGAGTGAGCCCCACCTTGTTCATGAAGCAAAAGGCTGGATTGATCCTTGTCCCTTTTGGGATGAAGATGGAAAGGTATATTTAGTACATGCTTTTGCCGGCAGCAGGGCCGGATTTAAGAACATCCTTGTTATAAACGAAATGGCTTCAGATGGTTTATCATTAAATGAAAAATGCACCCTGGTTTTTGATGGGAACAATGGACATCCAACAACGGAGGGGCCAAAGCTTTACAAAAGAAACGGATATTACTACATATTTGCTCCGGCAGGAGGTGTAAAACCCGGCTGGCAATTGGTATTACGCTCAAAAAACATATACGGACCTTATGAAGAACGTATAGTATTGGATCAGGGAAAAACAAATATAAACGGGCCTCATCAGGGAGGATATATAGAACTAGAATCGGGTGAATCATGGTTTATACATTTTCAGGACAAGGATGCATACGGAAGGATAGTTCATCTTCAGCCGCTAATATGGAAAGAAGACTGGCCTGTAATAGGTTTAGATAAAGATGGAGATGGCAAAGGAGAACCTGTTTTAACGTATAAAAAGCCCTCAATAAAGACCAATAGATCAGTAGGAGCTATTCCGGTTTCAGATGAGTTTAACATACCTGAATTCGGGTTACAGTGGCAATGGCATGCAAACTTCAGGTCTGACTGGGCTTTCCCGACAAATTACGGTTTTCTGAGATTAAACTGTGCTTCTAAAGAAAAAGAAGACTGTAACTTTTGGGATATTCCCAATCTTTATCTTCAGAAATTACCTGCCGAAGAGTTTAGTGCAACAACATTCCTTAAATTTCATCCAAAACAAGATGGCGACAGAGCAGGCTTAATAATAATGGGAGAAGATTATGCTTTTATTGAAATAATAAATTCCGGTGGAAAGAGATTTGTCGCTTTTAGTACTGTCTCAAACGCAATGACTGATCCAAAAACGAATCAGTTTGAAATGCATGAAATATCAACATCGGATGTTTACTTCAGGATAGAAATGTCAAAAGGAGGTGTTTGTCAGTTTTATTATAGTGAAAACGGGATAAACTTTATAAAAACAGGGCAACCTTTTACTGCAAGAGCAGGTCGATGGATCGGAGCAAAAATGGGAATATATGCTTTAAAAACAACTATTACCAACAATTCAGGATATGCTGATTTTGATTGGTTCAGAGTTAAATAATGTTCCTCTGCATATGGAAGAATAAATCATTAATAAAAAACTTCTTTTCTACAATTTCAAAACCAAGTTTCCGGTATAATTCCAGGG
Organism: uncultured Prolixibacteraceae bacterium; assembly: GCA_964443445.1. Classification (GTDB taxonomy): domain Bacteria; phylum Bacteroidota; class Bacteroidia; order Bacteroidales; family Prolixibacteraceae; genus CAYMTR01. The sequence continues at coordinate 5,921 of CAYUEI010000012.1, forward strand.
CATTTGTATTATCAATATCAACTAAAAGTCCGATTTTATCTTTTCCAATAGACTTTGCCTTTTCTATAATTGTATTAATCAGACAGCTTCCAACGCCTTGCCGACGAAATTCTTTTAAAACGCTTATACAATCAATATAAAACTCACCGGGACCTGTTTCATCAGAATCTTTTGGAAAAACAAATCTATATTTATCATGAATATAACTACTGAAATCAGCTCTCAGGGTTTTCAAAAGACTTCCGTCATATCCGTTTGCGGAGCCTATAACTTTATCATAACTGACACAAACTACAGTATTTTGATAGCTGTATTGGTTATTCTTTTCAGTAAAGAATTTCCTGAATAAAGCTACCTGTTCAGAATAATCTGCTCCTGAAGTAAATGAAGATGCCAGATCTCCCATTGCCTCAACAAGTAAAAGAGATACAACTTCAGCATCTTCAGGCCTTGAAGCCCTTAATAAAAAGTTTTCAGGCATTATCTCTTGTCGTCCCTATCGTCCTTATCTTTTTTATATTCTCTTAAAAGGTGGCCTTTAAATTCCATCTCAGCAACGCTTAGCTTAACAACTTTCTGAGGAGAAAGAATTTTCAGGAACTTTTCGTTGTATTCCATTTCAAGATCTCCTTCAATCTTTTTGAAAGAAGCAAACTTCTTTGAAATTTCGGTACATTCCTGATCCGTCAAGGCATCAGCTTTTTGCTTCATTTTAGCTTCAATTTCCTTTCTTTCCTGCATCAGGGAAAATTTTTTCTGGTCGTATTCATTATAAACAGGCCAAAACTTTTCAGCTTCAGCAGGAGTAAGGTTTAATGTAGTAGTTATAAAAGCAACTTTACGGGCTTTAAAGTTTTCATAGTCAATATGCCCTTGCATCTCAGCCTTTGAAAATAAGGCCATAGATACCAATATCAGAACAAAAAGTGGATTTTTCATATTATTCAAGGGTTTCAATAATTTCATATTCAGATAAACAAGCTAATAATTCATCTTCAATTTCAGTAATATCTTCATTTTCTGAAATTTTAAAATTTTCAATTGTTTCATAAAGCCAAAAATCATTATTAGAGTGGGCCAAAAAATATTCCAATTTTTCGTTTTCAGATTTCTCCGCCTGTATATTACTTATTTTACCAGGGAAAATAAGTTTTACAGGGACATAAACAATAGCAGCAATTACAGCAAAACCAATAACAAGGCCTATTGCCGGTTTTAAATACCTTACAAAAATTGAATTATTTACGGGACTACTTTCCTCTTCAAGCCTACTCATCAAGCGCTCGCTAAAGGTATCAAAATAGCCATCCGGAGTATTAAAAGGGTATTTTTTCAAGTCCTCTCCCCTATTGATATGATTTTCTTTGTTTTTCATTAAAATTATATACTCTTATATGACTAAAAATAGTGTTAAAGGTTTAAAAAATTAAATTATTGAGTTATCAATTACTGTTTTTATACTTTCTTCAATCTTTTTCACAGCATGATGATATGAAGCTTTAAGGGCTCCAACGGAAGTTTCAAGAATATCTGAAATTTCTTCATACTTCATTTCATCAAAATACTTCATGTTGAACACAATCCTTTGCTTTTCGGGAAGAGACAAAACAGCTTCCATAAGTTGTTTATGCATTTCATCCCCATCAAAGAAGTCATCAGCATAAAACTTTTCTTTAAGATATTCATCTTCAGACTTAACAAAAAAGCCTTTTCTCTTTTTCTGTTGTGAAAGAAATGTCAGAGATTCATTGGTTGCGATTCTGTAAATCCAGGTACTTAAAACAGACTCTTCCCTAAAGGATTCAATATTATTCCAGACTTTAATAAAAACATTTTGAAGAATGTCATCAGTATCATTGTGGTCAACAATAATCTTTCTGATATGCCAGTACAATCTTTTCTGATAGGTAACTACCAGTTCATGAAAAGCCATCCTTTTCTGTAAAGGGTCTTTCAACCTTTCGATTAGATTACTACCGGACATAAAAGAATAATTTTATAGCCTTAATCATAAATTGGTGCAATTTAGAAATTATTAAAATAACATTTTTTACTTTCGCATATCTTATAAGAAGTGATGTAGATATTTAATCTATACATTTGCTTCAGCTCGATATTTATTGGAAAGACATTAAGAAAAAGATATGAATAAAAGTAAGTTATGGATACTTTTCCTTGTTGTACAGCTCCTGGCAGGGATTTCTGTTGCCGGGCAAAATTCAACCACAAAAGAATCGCCAATAGTAAGACAAGAGAATACTCATGTAATATCAAAGGGAGAAACAATATTTTCGATATGCAGAAAATATGATTGTACTCAGAAAGAATTACTTACCTCTAATCCTCAACTTGTAAACGGGCTTAAAGCTGGCATGGTTCTAAATATACCGGAAAAAGAAGACTCTAAATCGGTAAACAAAGAAAAAAAGGAAAAGAAAATCAATAAGGACAACGAGTCAAAAAAGAAAGATTACATATTTCACAAAGTAGAAGGTCAGGAAACATTCTTTAGTTATTATAAAAAATACGGTGTAACTCAGGAAGAATTGATTTCGATTAATCCTGACTTGAAAGACGGCCTTAAAGCTGGCATGATAATAAAAATACCAATTCAGCCAAAGGATGAGCCAGAAATAAAAAAGCACATCGTTGAAAAAGGTGAAACTTTATATCGAATAACACATAATTATGGAATATCCATTGATGATATAAAAGAATGGAATCCGATACTTACTCATAGAGATCTTAACATAGGAGATACACTTCTCATTAAGAAAAATACAACTTCCGAACAGGAAAATAATAGTTTTTCAAAATCAGAACCTACCATTACAGAAGATAAGAAGGAAGGGTTGGCAAAAAATGAAGGTAGTTCAAAAATAGTTATTGGGCCGGGAGAAGGCACATTCAGGATTACAATGTTTCTTCCTCTGAATTATCAAATCAATGACTCTTTAAATAAAGAGGCTTTATCATCAGAAGAATTTGCATACTATGATTCATTAAGTAAGGTTGATAAAAACTACTCATATAGCTTTCTTAAGAATAAAAAGGAAAGGACTTTATACGGACCTACCAGGAATTTTTTAAGCTTTTATGAAGGATTTATTATAGCTCTTGATTCGATGGCTAATGCCGGAATGAAGATTCGCCTTGATGCATATGATTGCAGAACAGGACAATACGTTATAGATTCTGTAATTAAGCATACTGATATAGTAAATTCTGATTTAATAGTTGGACCAATAGATATTAAGCAACAGAAAGTTATTGCATCCTACTGTTATAAAAATCAGATACCATTTGTGTCCCCCCTATCAGCTGATGATGATATGGTTGCAAACAATCCGTTTTATTTTCAGGTAAATCCGACTAAGGATTATATACTTAGAAAAACTGCAGATTATATCGGAAATGAGTTTTATGACAAGAACTTTATCATTCTGTCACTTGGAGGATATGAACAAGTTAAGGAAGCAGATCTTGAAAAATTGGTAAGAGCAAAATTTTCTTCAAGAAAATCTTCAACAGGGACAATAAAGGAGGTTGATTTTACGGGAGGAGGAAAACAAGGGTATTGGGAAATTAAAGATGACCTTAAAAAAGATGTAGAGAATGTAGTATTTATACCTGCTCCAAAAAATAAGATCGAAAGAGAAGCGCTATTAAGCAGGGCAATCAACAGCCTGTATACTTTATCAAAAGATTATGACATCACTTTAATTGGGATGCATGATTATTTGAATTTAAGAAGTATAAATACAGAATATTATCACAGGCTTAAACTTCAGATTCTTACTCCAAACTTCATTGATTACAGTGATGAAGATGTTAAAGCATTCATTAAGAAATATCGTGAAAGGTTCTTAACTGAGCCAAATCAATATAGTTATCGTGGTAATGATATAGCAATTCATTTTTCTTCAGCTTATAATAAGTTTGGAAGAAACTTTATAGAAAAAATATCGGGTTATCATCCGAAAACGATTCAGAGTTATTTAGATTTCAGAAGGATAAAGGATCTTTCAGGATTTAGTAACAAATCACTTTTCATAGTAAACTATACTCCGGATTACGAAATAAAGGTAATTTCAAAAATCAATTAATAAAAAAGGCAACCAAAAATGGTTGCCTTTTCCAATTCAAATCTACTAAAATGTTTTATTCTGAGTAACCTTCATTCTGTGAAACTTTTGTCATATCAACAAAGTTACGTGGAATTGGCCAGCGAACATGAAAATCCTGAATATTTGGACCTGCATCCGGATTGTAAAGTTTAACCCTTTCAACAAGAAGTCCCAAACGTTTAAGCATATCATAACGATGTCCTTCATGACCTAATTCACGAGCTTGTTCAGCAAGTAATTTTTCCTGATCAAGAGAAGTAAAATCGGCAACTCCGGCTCTTCTCCTGATTGAATTAATGAAATTAAGTGCTTTAGCTTCATTACCTGCTCTCCAGTTTGCTTCAGCAGCAATCAGATAAGATTCAGCAAGACGGTAATGGATAACATCTTTCCAACCGGAAGCATCATCTATTTTTCTTCCAAATGTACCATCTTCAAAATATTTCTTGGTAGTTGGAGTAATAACAATAGCACCTATATTAGCATATTCAGTCATTGTTTCAGCTTTGACAGTATCGCCAACAAATTCTCCTGCAGGTATTGAGCCTTCAGATTCAGTTTCAACATCATAAACCCAATGAGTTTTATTAAAAGCTTTTAACCTTAAATCATTTTTCTCATATAGTGTCCAGAAATAATCACTTGGATGCATTCTTGCGTAAGGACGTCCTCCTTGTTCAAATGAACGTTTAACGCCATTTACCCTATCATAAAGAGGAAGCCACATCTGGCATGTACGAGACTGATGGTTTGCATCTCCATGAAGGAATTCCCACTTAAGGATTATTTCTTTATTATCCTGAAACTGGCAAGAGAAAATATTATCAAGTGGTTCAAGCTTATAGTATCCGTCATTAATAACAGCCTCAGCCATCTCTGCAGCCTTAGCCCATTCATTCTGAACAAGATATGCTTTTGATAATAAATGACGGGCAGTACCTTTTGATATTCTGCTTGAAAAGCCTATATCAGAAGCTGATTTTAATAATTCAATGGCGGTAGTAAGGTCACTTACAATTAAAGGCAGAACTGCATCTTTATTTACTAAAGTAATTTTAGCATCAGGGTCGTTAGATACTTTATCAGCAAGAACAATATTATCCCATCTCATAACAAGAGTATAGTGATAAAATGCTCTGAAGAAATAAGCTTCACCAAGTACTTGATTTTTTCTGGCTGTTTTTTCAGGAGTCCAGTCAATTTGAAGATTGTCAATTCCCGAAATAATAAGGTTAGCACGGTTTAATCCGATATAACAACCATCCCAGATCTGTTGTACAAGTGAATTACTTCCATTAAAAACAGCATTAAAAGTAAGGAGCGCCAATAAACTTTGTTGTGAGCCTATTTTAGCATCTCCAATATTAGAACCTTGTCTTACAATGTCAGATTGTGCACAATTGTAAGTACTTGAAACTTCACTTTCGTAAAAATTTCTTGCTCTTTCATAAATACCATAAACTGAACCTTCCAAACCATCTAAAGTAGACAAGGCTACGTCAGTTGTGAATTTGTCTTTAGGCTCTAAATTTACGATGGATTCACCGCAACTCGAGAATAAGGCAATTACCCCAAGTGCAATCAGATATGTTTTAATTTTTTTCATTTATCTCTTCTTTAAGTAATTGAAATTAGAATGTAATCTTAGCACTGAAAGTCCATGTCTTAGTAATCGGGAAATTGAACGGATCAATTTCTGGAGAATAAGAATCAGTATAATCAGTAAAATACTTAAGATTATTACCTCTTACGAATAAAGACAATCCTTTGAAAGGAGTCTTTTTGATTAATTTTGAAGGCACGTTGTATCCAAATGAAATATTCCTTAAAGAAATGAATGATGCATCTCTGAGTTTTACAGCATCAGCAAAATCATACTCTTTCTTAGAATTTGGTTCAGGAAAATCAGCATCCTGATCTTGAGGAGTCCAATAATCAACTTTAATTTGATTATCTCTCATTGTGAGGTTTCCATAATAACCATTAATCTTTTCTACACCCATAACTGCTTCAAACAATACAGTCAATTCAAAACCTTTGTAACTAAATGTATTCCTTAAACCACCGTACCATGATGGAGTTGGGCTTCCCAGGAAAGTTTTATCATTTGTATTCACAACACCATCAGGACCTCCTGTTGGATTTGCATCAGTAACTAAACCAGCAACATCTGCGATCTTAGCATCTCCAGGACCGTAGTTCTTAATTGTTGGATGCATTTGTTTTGCCAAGGCAATATCTGCTTCACTATTACTGTAGATGCCTAAAAATTTATAATCGTAGATAACATCGATATCCTGTCCGATGAACCATCCGTTAGCAAGGTCATCAACCGGGTTACCATCCTTATCAACTGCATAACGGCTTAAGCTTACAATTTCATTGTGGTCTTTGGCCCAGTTAACTGCCATATCCCATTTGAAATCTCCTGTTAAGATTGCAAAATTGATATTTGCATCAATACCCCAGTTCTTAGTTTTACCAACATTACTCATAACCTGAGTATATCCTGTTGTACTTGGAATCTGTTCAGTAAGAAGCAAGTCAGTTGTAAGAGTATTATAATAATCAATAGATCCGGAGATTCTATTATCGAAGATACCAAAATCAATACCCGTATTGAACTGATTACTCTTTTCCCACCTTAAATTAGAGTTTGGGAAAACGTTTGGATCAGTTGTTTTTCCTGTATAACCTGTTTGATTGAAAGTGTATATTCCATTTGCAGTTGTAGCAAGATATCTGTATGTCGGAATATTGTCATTACCCATTATACCATAGCTGATACGATATTTCAATAGCGAAATCTGGTCTACGCTCTTCATGAAGCCTTCATTTTGGATATTCCATGCAGCAGCAATAGATGGGAAATTACCATACTTTGAAAGAGGACCGAATTTAGAAGATCCGTCACGACGGAAAGTAGCCGTAATGTTATAACGTTCATCATATCCATAGCCTAAACGAGCCACATAATATTCTTTACCCCATTCATCAGGATCGTATGAAACAGTTGATTTATCAGAAGGGACTGAAGACATATCGTTATATTTCAATACATCTGAAGAAGAACCTTGTCCACGTGTATCTAAAGTATATACGTTATAAGTTTGAATACCATAAACCAATGTTGCATCGATTGAATGAACATCATTAAAGATTTTACGGTAATTCAAAATATTATCCCACAAGTATGTCATTTCTTCTTTTAACTGAATTCTGATTTGATTTGTTCCGGGATCAGCATCAAGAATTGAATTGTTATAAATTGAAGAATAAAACTCTTTGTAATTTTCAAAACGTTGTTCAGCAAATGCATTCATGCGATATGTAAGACCATCAAACAACTTGACTTCAAACCATGGGTTAATATAAACCCTTGAAGAATTTCTGTCAACTTGTGATTCCCTGTAACGATAAAGCGGGTTATACTGGAACTGGTCACCTTTAACAGTTGGAACCAAACGATCATATTCATCATATAATCTCCCAAGAGGTGAGTTGCCAACAAAGTCACCAAAGTCAGCGTTTCCCTGATATAAAGTACAGCCTGTTTCATCGGCAACACTTTTGGAAAGTTGAACTCTTGCTCCTACAGTAAGAAAACTATATGGAGTATAATCAGCATTCAATCTTAATGAATATCTATCGTATGTAGAATGTTGTGCGATACCATCTTCCAGATATACGTCACCATTCATATAATAACGGAATTTTTCTGTTCCACCGGAAAGAGATACACTTGCATTTTGAATATTTCCTATCTGAAGTAAAATATCGTGCCAATTTGATTCGTTAATTGAATCCCCATTCCCCCAGTTTTTAAATTCAACATCATCAAGAAGTTGTTCAGCTGTTTTTTCACCAAGTCCTGCTCCTACTGATGCCGCTTTTTTAACGTCAACATATTCACGGGCATTGAACATAGTCGGCTGCATCGCAAGATCACTTAGACCATAAGAAAATTCAACACTTAACTGTGGTTTTCCAAAAATACCGTCTTTAGTAGTAATAAGGACAACACCATTAGCTGCACTGGCTCCGTATATTGAAGCAGCTGCTGCGTCTTTAAGAATATTGATAGAAGCTATATCAGCAGGATTTATTTCTGCGAGGTTACCTCCGGTATTTGGCACACCGTCAATAACAATTAATGGTTCATTGCTTGAGCTAAGAGATTTTTTACCACGGATTAAAAAGTCAACCCCTGATCCAGGTTTACCACTACCTCTGGAAATCTTAACACCTGAAACCTGTCCCCTAAGTGCTTCTACAACGTTAGGAACAGGAGCCTTCATGATTTCTTCTGTTTTGATAGATGAAATAGCACCGGTAACATTATTCTTTTCCATTGAACCATAACCTATGGCCACAACTTCACCAAGATCAACAAATCCCTGTTGCATTGTAACATTGATTTGGGTCTGGCCACCGATTTCAATTTCCTGAGAATTCATTCCAATGAAGGTATACAACAATGTTTTCCCTGTAGCAGGTACATTAATTGAATACTTACCATCAGCATCTGTGATAGTACCAATTGTAGTACCTTTAACTATCACTGATACACCAGGTAGTGAAACTCCTGCATCATCAACAACTTTACCGGTAACGGTTTTTTGTTGTGAAGCAGACTCTCCATTAATTTCATCATTTATTTCAGTGCCTATGTTCCCAACGAATTCAGATTCATTTGCTGAAAAAGAATTTGTAGTAAAACAAATCGACAGAATAAATGAAAGAACGGTTATTTTAAAAACCGAACCGAATTTGGTTACTTTGGAAGTTATATACTCCCCAAAATTTAATTCATTTTTCATAGATTGTTTAGTTAGATATAATATTCAAATTGAAAAATTTCAAATTATTTTAAAAAATAAGGAACTTTATTTGAACCAATAAAAATTCCTTTTATTTAAATTTTAGTCCTTATTGCTGAATATTTCAACTTGAGAACTTCAAATAACAAGTAACTTTATTGATCAGATAATAAAAAAGTAACGCAAATATTTCACAGAACTTAAAAAATTGGATATTTAAACTAAAAAAAACTGCCGACACTATGCCGGAATTTTATTTATTAACAAAACTAGTCAACAAATATGACAATTTTTTAAATTTCACGCAACCGATTGCATAATAATTTTAATTTCTTGTTTATTTTTACATGGTTTTTAAATAACTTATAATGAAAGAAGTTACAATATATGACATAGCCAATGAGCTTAAAGTCTCACCAGCAACAGTCAGCCGTGCCTTAAACAATCATTCTTCTATCAGCGATAAAATGAAGAAGAAAATCAAAGACAAAGCTGAATCTCTTGGTTATAGAACAAATACTTTTGCCAGCAATCTAAGAACCAAAAGAACTTATACACTTGGAGTAATAGTTCCCCGCCTTGATAGTAACTTTATGTCATCTACCCTTGCAGGTATTGAAAAAATTGCCAATGAGAGTGGCTATAACCTTATTATAAGCCAATCATTCGAGTCTGCCAAAAAAGAAATTGCCAACACATTGACTATGTATAACAGCCGTGTCGACGGGCTAATAGTTTCTCTGGCTGCAGACACTAATGATTTCAACCATTTTAAAAGATTCCTGGACAAAAAGATTCCTGTCTTGTTTTTTGACAGGGTTTGCTATAAACCGGGATGTGTTAATGTAATTATTGATAATTATAAAATGGGATATTTGGTAACTGAACATCTCATTGAACAGGGCTGCAAAAGAATTATGCACATTTCAGGAAATAGAAACAGAAATGTATACGAAGACAGATTTAATGGATACAAGACTGCCCTGGAGAAAAACAATTTGCCTTTTGATCCGGAATTCGTTATCGAATCCGGTCTTAGTATTGATGATGGAATAAAGATTGCTGAAGAAATTTTAAAAATGAAACCAAGACCGGATGGCATATTTATTTCAAATGACGCTTGCGCTGCCGGATGTATGAGAACACTCAGGAATAATAAAATCCGTATACCTCAGGATATTGCAGTTGCAGGTTTCAATAATGACCCGATTACCAGACTTGTCGAACCTAAACTTACTACAGTTGATTATCCGGGTTATGAAATGGGAGAAATGGTAGCTAAATTAATAATCAATCATTTGAATGGAACTTCAAATCTTTCTGTTACAGATAGTATAGTTATGAAAGCTGAACTCGTTGTAAGAGATTCTACATTAAAAATTAAGAATCCTTCGATTTAAACTAAATAGAATTTTTTTTTCAAATAGTTTGGTTTATTCTTCAGCTCACTTAAAAATATTCAGAATATCAAATAATAATTCAGATATCTGAAGCTTATTAGATTATCCCAAAAAGATAAAATACAAAAGTATTTCAAACATATACCAAAGAGGTATCAAACACCATAAGAAAGTTTTTTTATAGTATTTGATACCTCTTTGAAAGGTAAAAAGTATTAAATGTCCAATAATCCATCCCATTCTTTGGGAGAAAAACTTTTCATTGAAAATTAAAATTTGAATTATCTTCTTGAATTATTCTTTTTTTGAATAAAGCTAGTATTTTAGCGCCCAAAAATAAATTATGATGCAAACATGGTATGAGTGCAAGGTCAAATATCAAAAGCTTGACCAAAGTGGCATGGAAAATAATGTCGTTGAAAATTATTTAATTGATGCAGTGTCTTTTACTGACGCAGAATCAAGGACATATGAGATAATGAAGGAAATAACAAGAAATGAATTTCATATTGTCAACATCAAAAGATCAAATATTTCTGAAGTATTTTCAAAGATAGACGGAGAATGGTGGTATAAGGCTAAGATTTCAATTGTCAGCATTGATGATGAAGGGGGAAAAGAAAAAAAATCCAATAGTTATATTCTTGTAATGGCAAATGACATAATTGAAGCACTTAAGCATCTCGAAGAGGGACTATCTTATCTATTAGTACCTTATAACTGTACTTCTATTCAATTGAGTACAATTGCAGATGTTTTTCCATATGTACCTGCTGCAACTGTAAACTCAATTCAAGAATAAATTATATATCCCCCTTCATTAATTCGCTTAACCCCGATGAATTTATTTTCCTGCCCAAAGGCTGTCATCTATCATCCATTTTTCAATACTCAGTTCTTTTTCTTTTAAATCTGAGTTAGAGTTTTCTTTTTGTGACTTTTTAGAATACTTCCAATATTCTTCATCAGTCATCCACTTTTCGATTTTCAAAGTTTCCTTTTCTGAACAATCAGATTTTACAACTTTTAAAGTTTCCAGATTATGTTTTTCATATTTGCTTTTTACGTTGCTTTCTTTTGGAGTAGTGAAACTCATAAGAGCAAAAGGTAAAACTAATAATGCAATTTTTCCAAAATTTAATGTCTGTGTTTTCATGGCTTAATAATTAATATTTTATAATTGTTTTTACATACTATATGACACCAATGGTTTGAAATTGTTACGGTTTTGTGTTATAAATACTGTAAATCCAGTATTTGTCAAGATGAAATATTGATTTTTATCGGTAAAATTTCATCTCTGATTAGTAAAAAGCTTTTACTCCCGACATTCTATTATATTTGCATCTCAAAATATTTTAATTAAATGATTTCAGCAGAGCAGGTAAAATTAAGCTTTGGAGGTTTCGATCTTTTCAAAGGAATATCATTTATAGTTAATCCAAGGGATAGGATTGGTCTTGTTGGAAAAAATGGTGCAGGAAAGACTACTTTATTAAAAGTATTGGCAGGTATTCAAAAGCCATCTGAGGGAGTTGTTTCTTCATCGAAAGATACTACATTGGGTTACTTGCCCCAAACCATGAAGATAAATGATACCTCTACTCTTTTTAAGGAAACACAAACCGCATTCAAAAAGGTACTGGACTTAAAAAAAGAGATTGATCAGTTGAATGTCTTACTTACAGAAAGAACAGATTATAATTCTGAAGAATATCATAATCTGATTCAAAGGATAACTGATCTAAATGACCACTATAGTATAATTGGAGGGCAAAATTATATTGCTGAAATTGAACAAACATTAATAGGATTAGGATTCCAAAGAAGTGATTTCACAAGACATACCTCAGAATTCAGCGGAGGCTGGAGGATGAGGGTTGAATTAGCCAAACTATTACTGCTCAAACCGGATATTTTTTTGCTCGATGAGCCTACAAATCATCTTGATATTGAATCAATTCAATGGCTTGAAGATTTTCTTAAGAATTACAACGGAGCAGTGGTTCTGGTGTCGCACGATAGAGCATTTCTTGATAATGTAACAAATAGAACTATTGAAATATCACTTGGGAAGATATACGATTTCAAAACAAATTACTCAAAATATGTAGAGCTGAGAGCTGAAAGAAAAGAACATCAGCTTTCAGCCTTTCGCAATCAGCAAAAAATGATTCAGGAAGCTGAAGATTTCATTGAGAGATTCAGGTACAAAGCAACAAAAGCTGTTCAGGTTCAGTCAAGAATTAAACAACTGGATAAAATAGAAATCATTGAAGTGGATGAAGAAGATAATCAATCTCTCAACCTTAAATTTCCTCCGGCCCCGAGATCCGGAAAGATAGTCGTTGAAGCAAAATCTTTATCTAAATCTTATGGAGACAATAATGTTTTAAACGAAATTGATATAATAATAGAGCAAGGTGAGAAGATTGCCTTTGTTGGTAAAAATGGTGAAGGGAAAACTACTTTAGCCAAAATTATAACAAGTGAACTTGACCACAAGGGTCATCTTAAAATCGGGCACAATGTGAAAATTGGTTATTTTGCCCAGAATCAGGCAGATCTGCTTGCCGAAGATTTAACAGTTCTGGAAACAATAGACCGAGTAGCCGTAGGAGATGTGAGGTCAAAGATCAGAGATATACTTGGAGCATTTATGTTTTCAGGAGAAACAGTAGAAAAGAAAGTAAAGGTATTATCGGGGGGAGAACGCACCAGGCTTGCCATGATAAAATTAATGCTTGAACCGGTTAACTTCCTTGTACTCGATGAGCCTACAAATCATCTTGATATGAAGTCGAAGGATATTCTAAAGAAAGCGCTTATAGAATTTTCGGGCACATTGCTTGTTGTATCCCACGATCGTGAATTTTTAGATGGACTTGTAAATTGTGTATACGAATTCAGGGATAAAAAAATAAAACAAAACCTTGGTGGCATATACGATTTCATTCAAAAGAAAAAGATAGAATCATTAAAAGAACTTGAATCTGTAAATAAAAGGCCAATCAATGAAGTTGCTTCTAATCAAACTACCGTCAATGAAGATCAGATTTCCTTTACTGAAAAAAAGGAAATAAACAAGCAAATAACAAAGTTAGAAAAGCAGATAAATAGTATCGAAGATGATATTTCAGTTCTTGAGGAAGAAATTGAAACAATTAATTTAAAAATATCTGATCCGTTGAATACTGACAATTCGCTTTATTCAGATTATGAAAAAAATAAGACAAAACTTGAAAATAAATACTCTGAATGGGAACAAGTTCACAAAGAACTTGATAGTTGGAGATTAAAAAAAACATGGTAAATTTAGTGTATGGAAAAGAACGATTATATATTTGGGATAAGGTCAGTAATTGAAGCAATTAAGTCTGATAAAGTTATTGATAAGATTCTTATTAAAAGAGGTTTACAAGGTGAATTATCTGGTGAGTTAAATGAATTAATATTTCAATTCGATATAAATCATCAATTGGTACCTGAAGAAAAGCTCAACAGAATTACCAGAAAGAATCACCAGGGAGTAATTGCATTTATTTCTCCGGTTCCTTTTCATAATCTTGAAGAGATAATAACTCAAACATATGAAAGTGGCAAAACGCCTTTAATGTTATATCTCGATCAAATTACTGATGTCAGAAACTTTGGAGCAATAACCAGAAGTGCAGAATGTGCCGGAGTTGATTGTATCATTATTCCGGAGAAAGGATCAGCACAGATAAATGGAGATGCAATAAAAACTTCTTCAGGAGCCCTTCATTCAATTCCAATATGTAAAGTAAAAAATCCTGTTTCAACGATAAACAATATGCATCAGAATGGGATTAAGGTATTTGCTGCTACAGAAAAAGCAGAAGCAAACTACTTTAATTTTGACTACAAGGTTCCTTGTTTAATAGTTATGGGATCTGAAGATCATGGTATATCCGATAGCATATTAAGAATAGCTGATGAATTGATTAAGATACCTCTACAGGGGAAAATAGAGTCATTAAATGTATCTGTAGCTACAGGTATATTATTATTTGAAGCTGTAAAACAAAGAATAGAAAGTAAATTGTAAAGATCAATATTCTAAGTAATCGGGACTTCTCTTTTAAAAGTCTCTTCGAGAGAAATAAAAGTTTCAGTACTTGTTACTCCTGGTATCTTTTGAATATTTGCACTTAATATTTGCTTGAGATGTTCATTGTTTCTGGCAAAAACCTTTGCGAAGATTGCATATTTACCTGTTGTATAGTGACATTCAACGACTTCGGGGATTTTTCTTAATTGTTCAGCAACACTCTCATAAATACCGCCTTTATCGAGAAAAATTCCAATATAAGTACAAGTATGATAATCAACTTTTTTGGGGTCAATATTGTAACCAGAACCAATAATAACTTCCATTTCAATTAAACGATTTACCCTTTGATGAACAGCAGCCCTTGATATTCCACATTCTACAGCAACATCTTTAAAAGGAAGTCGTGCATTTTTAGTAATTATCTCTAATATTTTTATATCGATATCGTCTAATTGATGTTTTAGTGACATTTTTCTTAATTATTGGTTATTGTAGAAATTATTATTGGTTCAAAAGTAAATAATTAATAGCATTATTTCAATTTGAAAGTATTTTTTTATATAAATGCAAAAATACAAAAAATCACTTCCAATAAATAACTTAAAAAAAATCCATCTGGAAATAAAAAAAGTAAAGCACCATCAAAAAATGATAGTGCTTACCCCAAAAGTTTAGAATAAACTTTTATTGCAACAGTGAACGTACTTTTTGGGATATGGATTGGCCATCTGCCTTTCCGGCAAGTTGTTTAGTGGCTACACCCATAACTTTCCCCATATCTTTAATATCTTTAGCTCCAACATTTGCAATTATTTGTTTAATTGCATTATCCAATTCAGAATCAGTCATCATTGAGGGCAAGTAAGAATTTAAAACAGCTACCTGTGCTTTTTCAACCTGAGCAAGATCTTCTCTGTTCTGTTGAGAATAAATAGCTGCGGAATCAACACCTTGTTTAGCAAGTTTCATTATGATCTTAATAGATTCTTCATCAGAAAGTTCATGATCTGCGCTGACAGATGTTTTAGCTTCCAGCATTGCCTTTTTAATGTTTCTTAAAGCTTCAAGCCGAACACTATCTCTGGCTTTCATTGCTTCTTTAATATCATTACTAATTATTTCAAAAAGACTCATGTCGTTTATTTTATTGGTTGTTAATCAACGTTTTTATGCAAGTAAGAATTCTGCTCACTTATGTATACTTCGTTACTATCATCAGTTGAAATAGAAAAGCGAGACACCTTCCTATCTTCAGGGTTTTCAGAAGTTTTCATTTTAATGCTTCTTCTCATATAAGCAGGGATATTTTCGAATTTTTCTATTTCTTCGTCTCTGGCATTAGGAAAATCATTTGACAATTCCACTCTTTCAATTTTTTGTTCAGTTTGTATTGAAGAAGGTTTTTTAACATTAGAGTATAATGCGTCGTAACTATTATCTCTGGATTTATCTTGATTAAAAGTAAAAGTTTCCTGTCTGACAGGAGGAGTTTGTTTACTTACCGGAGGTGTTTTTACTTGGGTATTTACATTTGGAACATGGTTTTCGACAACTGAATGGTATGTTTTTTCGACCTTCTTGGTTGCTAAAATCTCAGGAATCGAACTTGTACTAAATCCAGTAGCAATAACGGTAACAGAAATTTCTTCACCCATATCTTCATCTTTACCATTACCCCAAATAAGATCAGCGTCATATCCGGCTCTTGATTGAACATAATCAGTTATTTGGCCGATTTCATCCATTGTGACTTCCAAATCACCAGAAGTAATATTTAAAAGAATATTTCTTGCGCCTTTAATATTATTATTATTTAAAAGTGGTGAATTCAAAGCTTCTTCAACGGCTTTAACTGCTCTGTCCTCTCCTGTAGCTGTAGCAGAACCCATAATTGCAACACCACTTTGTCTCATCACAGTTTCGACATCAGCAAAGTCTACGTTTATATACCCGTGAACAGTTATAATCTCAGCAATTCCTTTTGCTGCAGTAGCTAAAACATCATCTGCTTTAGAAAATGCCTCTGAGATTTTAAAATCTCCATACATTTCTCTGATTTTCTCATTATTAATTATCAATAAAGAATCGACATG
The DNA here is from genome assembly GCA_964443445.1 of uncultured Prolixibacteraceae bacterium. GTDB lineage: Bacteria > Bacteroidota > Bacteroidia > Bacteroidales > Prolixibacteraceae > CAYMTR01. Next base: position 22,436 of record CAYUEI010000012.1, read on the forward strand.
TCCTTCTAGTTCCTGAATTCCTTCAATTGCTTGCTGAATTCTTCTTTTCCCCTCGTTTCTAAAAGGGATAGTTACGATTCCAATTGTAAGCAGATTAAGTTCCCTGCAAGCCTTAGCAATTACAGGTCCGGCTCCCGTACCTGTTCCACCTCCCATACCTGCAGTTATAAAAACCATTTTAGTTCTCTCCCCAATTGCCTTTTTTACATCTTCAATATTTTCTATTGCTGCCTGCCTGCCAACTTCAGGTTTATTACCGGCACCACGACCTTCAGTTAAAGAAGATCCCAGGTGTACCTTGCATAACACAGGGCTTGTGGCTAAAGCCTGAGAATCAGTATTACAGACGACAAAATCTACATCTTTAATACCTTTTCTGCACATATGGTTAACGGCATTACTACCTCCTCCTCCTACGCCTATTACTTTAATCAATGATCCTTCTTTTACAGGTATATCAAAGCTTGTTATAATTTCAGATTCCATTTTTTCGATTTTATATTATTCTAATTCAGCACTGTTTTCTTCGAATAAGCTATTAAATTGGCGCATAAACCAATTTTCTACCTTTACTTCCTTCTTTTTATTTTGCTCAGACTTTTTACTTGGCTCCTGGGTAGAAATGCTATTAACTCTTCTGACTTTATCTTCTTTAATATCAATCTCAACAGATTCCATTTCAAATTCATCAGCCAAGATCTCTACTTTTGTTTTTTCTTCCTCAATGTCCGGAGTCATTTCGATTTCATTCAAATTGAAAAATTGCTCAGGTTCTTTATCAAAATTTTGAAGAATGGCTGAAGGATTAATTTTAAATCCGGTTGCAATAATTGTAACGCTTATTTTTTCATCCAGTGTTTTATCATAACCGTTACCCCATATAATATTAGCATCTGAACCGGCTTTTCCTTGAAGAAATTCGATTATTTCACCAATTTCGCCAATAGTTATTTCGTTGCTTCCGGAAGTTATATTCAGCAGAATATCTTGGGTTCCATAAATATCATTGCTATCTAAAAGAGGAGATTCCAGGGCTGCCTTTGCAGCCAATATTGCTCTGTCTTCACCTTCAGCATAACCTGTACCCATAATAAAAACTTTACTTCCGGACATAACTGTATGAACATCAGCAAAGTCTATATTTATATTTCCGGGTAATGTAATTATTTCAGCTACTCCTTTTACAGCAGTGGTTAAAATTTCGTCGGCTTTAGCAAAAGCCTGAGATGCAGGAAGATTACCATAAATATCACGTATTTTTTCATTATTGATAACCAGTAAACTATCAACAAATTCTCTGATATTTTCAACCCCTTTCAAGGCCTGTTCATAACGCTTTCTACCTTCAGACCTTGAAGGCACAGTTACAACAGCTATTGTAAGAATACCAAGTTCACGACACAACCTTGCAATTACCGGTGCAGCGCCTGTACCGGTTCCTCCTCCCATTCCGGCAGTAATAAAAGCCATATGAGTATTATCGGACAAAATTGCTTTTACATCATCTATATTTTCGATAGCAGCCTGTTCGCCCAGTTCAGGTTGGTTTCCAGCCCCTCTTCCCATAGTAAGAGCTTCACCAAGTTGTACTTTAATGGGTACCGGACTATTTTTAAGAGCTTGTCCATCAGTATTGCAAATAATGAAACCAACATCTGCAATACCTTTTTGGAACATATAATTTACAGCATTTCCACCACCGCCTCCAACACCTATTACTTTAATGTTGGCAGCTATATTTGGTTCACAATTAAAATTCAATATATCTTCAGACATAATATAATTTTTTAAAAGTTCTGAATTTTATTCTTCATTAAAGAAAAATGCTATTTTTTGTATGACACTTTCACCTAATTTCGATTTAGGTTTTTCCACCTTTTTTAAAGGTTTAGAAACCATTTCTTCATTTTGTGCATTTCCGTCTCTTAACGCTCTTTTCAACAATCCAAAGGCGCCAGCGTATTGCGGGCTCTCCAGAACTTTTTCCTGTTCAATTGTTAGTCCGATTATCGGATACCCGATTCTTACATCCATACCTGTTTTAAAACGGACTAATTGCCTTAAGCCTTCTAACTTTGCACCGCCTCCGGTTAACACAATACCGGCTCCCAATTTATCGGCATAACCACTTTTTTGAACTTGTTGGTAAATGAACTCAACAATTTCTTCCATTCTGGCTTGTATAATATAGGATAATGTCTTAAATGAGATTTCTTTAGGCTCCCATCCATTAATTCCCGGGATAGTTGCCACTTTATTTGCAGGAGCAAAATCTCCTAATGCAGCCCCGTATTGAACTTTCAACAATTCGGCATGCTTCAAGAGAATATTACATCCTTCCTTTATATCCATAGTAACAACATTTCCTCCAAATGGAATTACCGATAAAAACCGAAGGACATTTTCATGGTAAATTGTAATTGAAGAAGTACCTGCACCGAAATCAACAACAACAACGCCAGCTTCTTTTTCTTCATCCGACAAAACTGACTCAGAAGATGCTATTGGAGAAACGACTGCCTTAACAAGCTCGTAACCTGCATTCTGAAGGCTCATTCTTAGTTTTTCTTCATAAATTTCAGGCCCAACAACCAGTTTATATTCTGAACAAAGTTCAGAACCCGGAACACCAATCGGATTATGTATTGATGTTTCTCCATCAACAGAATATGACTGGTTAATAACGTGATAAACCTTATCACCTGGTTGTTGGACAGTAGATCTTGCTTCGTCATATATACTCCGAATATCTGCTTTGGAAATTATCTTACCAGCTTCAATACTCCTGTATAATGTTCGCTCTACCGTTCTTAGTTTCTGTCCGCTAACATTAACATACAATTTTCTAATCTCAGCATCAAGACCTGCACATGCTTTATTAACAGCATTTTTAACAGCCTCAATGGTTTCATCGATATTAAATACAACGCCCCTTCTTATACCTGCAGAGGCAACCATGGAATATCCTAAAATTTCAGTTTTATTCCCTTCATTTTCTCTGCCTATAAGACAAATTGTTGTATTTGTACCTATATCGACAGCAGCTACAATATTATTCCGTTCACTCATAGGGGTGTATTAAAATTGTTCACTATTATTTTATCTTTTCGTACAAACTATCTGATTATTAAACTTCAAAGAAACTTTCTTATATCTACTCCAATCCTCACCGACAAAACCCTCAGTATAAAGTGCATATAAGTGCTTGAATTTTCTTTCTATATCTTCTATCTTTCCAAATTCAATTATATGTTTTCCTACCCTTGGAACAAGTAATACTTCTTTGTTCCTCTTGATATGTATCTGAACTATCAGTGATCTCAAATATTTATCGTCATAAATAAAATCAAGTAACTGAGGTAATTCATTTTTTGCTATCTCAGAAGATACATTTCCGCTAACTGCTAATACATTCTTTGTACTCAAAATTGAAAAGGGCATTTTGCTTCCATACTTGTCAACATAATAACCTCCTTTTGATGCTATAACTCTGTAATAAGGATCCCTTTGGTCTATTTTAACTTTAAGTCCTCCTTTAAAGAATTTACTGTCTGCCTTTTCAAATCCAACGTACACTTCTGCATCTTCTACCCATGGATTTTTTTCAATCTTTTTTTCAATAGGATCAGTATTTAAATCATTCAATTTCCTCCCCTTCAAACCATTAACACTATTATAAACCAAATTCTCAATCGATTTACCAGAGATATATTGTTGCTTTTCCTTAAAAAAAACTTCTACACCATTACATCTTAAATCTTTAACCTGATTTACTATCATGCATAAAGACGTAATTATAAAGGCTAATAACATAACCAGACTAACAAATTTTATGATTAACTTTTTCTTCATAGATCATTACTGATTTTCAAGCATCTCACCAATTGGTTTTATATATTTATCAATGTTACCGGCTCCCATGGTTATTAAAATATCGTATTGCCTTTCTTTTAAGGTACTAATCAGATTTTCAGCTTTAACTACTCCTTTATTTTTATTTTTCATTTTTTCAATAATTATTTCTGATGTTACTCCCGGTATAGGCA
>CAYUEI010000013.1:0-25427 GCA_964443445.1 uncultured Prolixibacteraceae bacterium
TCTTTCATACATGCTAATCCAATATCATTCTTCGGAAGACGGCTCACAAAGTCAACATCAACACCATAGTTTGCAAGCGATACTGCAACATTTGCTTCTCCTCCCCCAAACGTAGCTGAAAACTGATCAGTCTGATCAAACCTTAAAAAACCCGGCGTTGCCAATCGCAACATTATCTCTCCGAACGTAACAACTTTTTTCATATAACTTTTCAATATTTTTATTACAAAATTAAAAAAAGAGTAATATAATGCAAACGTTTGCATTATTTTTTTTATATATTTGAACCAATAATTATTTTACATTTTTATATCGATGTCAAAAAAACAAGCTACAATTCAAGATATAGCAAAAGCCTTGAATATTACGGCTTCTACTGTCTCAAGGGCGCTCAACGATCACCCTAAAATAAGCAGTCAAACCAAACAGCTGGTATGGGAAACTGCCAGGGAACTTCAATACCGCCCAAACACTATTGCTTCAAACTTGCGTAAAGGAAAAGCAAATACTATTGGCATGATTGTCCCGAGAATAAACCGCCATTTCTTTTCTAACGTAATAACCGGTGTGGAAAGTATTCTAAACCCTGCAGGATATACCCTTATTATTTGCCAGTCGGAAGAGAAATATGACAAGGAAATTGAAAATGTAGAAACTCTAATAGCAAATCGTGTCGGTGGAATCCTTATTTCAATTTCAGTCGAAACACATGATGTCAAACACCTGCATAAAGCAATAAACGCCCACATCCCTCTCGTTATGTTCGACAGGGTTTCCGATAAGCTGAACGTAAATAAAGTTGAAAATGACGATGAAGCAGGTTCTTATGAAACAGCTATTCACCTTATAGAACAAGGATACAAAGACTTTCTCTGGATGGGGGGACCACGAACTTCAAGTATTTACAGAAACCGTTTTAATGGTTACCGTAAGGCTCTTGAAGAAAACAACATGGACATAAACAATATGAGATGTTTTGAAGCTACTCCTGTATTACAGATAGCTTATAATTTCATGAATGATTTGATCATAAAAAATGATATCCCCGAAGTTGTCTTTGCAACTTCTGACTATATGGCAATGGGGGTTCTTCAAGCTTGCCACGACAATGGAATCAAAGTTCCTGAAAATATAGCTGTTTCAGGTTATTCCAATGAGCCTTTTGCTGAACTTATACATCCAAAATTGACAACCGTTGAACAATATAGCGAGGAAATGGGGAAAGCAGCTGCTAATCTGCTCCTTGAACAATTAAACTCCAATTCGGATGAGTTTATTCCACGAAAAATTGTTCTTAAACCAAAATTGATTATAAGAGAAACTTCTATAAAGAAAAATATTTAATAGGTTTGTGTGTGTGAAAATAAAATAAAGTAATAGAAACGATCTTTCCTGCAATTATTAAGAGATATCATAGGATTGGAAATCTGCGTAAAATAAAACAGGAATGTAAGTTTCTTTCGAAAATAAAAATAAAACATTATTATATGAAAAAATTCATGGACGATAACTTCATGCTGAACTCAAAGGCAGCTGAACGTTTATATCACGATTATGCAGCAGAAATGCCTATCATTGATTACCATAATCATCTCCCCCCTCAGGAAATTGCTGAAAATATCAACTTCAAAAACCCAACTCAGATATGGCTTAAAGGTGACCATTATAAATGGAGGGCAATGAGAGCTTTTGGCATCGATGAAAAATACATAACAGGAAATGCTTCAGATTATGAAAAATTTGAAAAATGGGCTCAGGTAGTACCATATACTTTGCGTAATCCATTGTATCACTGGACTCATCTCGAATTGAAAAGATACTTCGGAATAGATGATTTGCTCAATCCTTCAACTGCAGCAAATATTTATGCCAAAACTGAAAAAATGCTTCAGACTCCCGATTATTCTGTTCATGGCTTGCTGAAAAAAATGAAAGTAGACGTTCTGTGTACAACCGATGACCCAATTGACAATCTTGAATATCATTTAAAACTTGCTCCTATGGAAACACCATTCAAAGCTTTCCCGGCATGGCGCCCCGACAAAGCTATGAATGCCGATATTCCTGAAGCTTTTAATACGTATATCGACAAACTGAGTTCGGTTGCAGAAATCGAAATCAACACTCCGGACGACCTCCTTACCGCTCTTCAAAAAAGACATGACTTCTTTGCTGCCGCAGGATGCAGAGTGTCTGACCATGGCCTTGAAGAATTTTATGCTGAGGACTTTACTCAGGATGAAATCAACAAGATATTTAAGAAGGTAAGGAAAGGCAAATCTCTTGAAAAGAAAGAACTCAAAAAGTTCAAATCTTTCATGCTGCTCGAATTTGCACGAATGGACCACGCTAAAGGATGGGTTCAACAATTTCACTACGGAGTACTTAGAAACAACAATAGCCGAATGTTCAGCATCCTCGGCCCTGATACAGGTTACGACTCAATAGGTGATTTTAAAGTAGCTGCCAACCTTGTTAAATTCCTTAATAAATTAAACAGCGAAGAAAAACTCACAAAAACTATTCTTTACAACATCAATCCTTCTGATAATGAAATGATAGCAACTATGCTGGGCAACTTTAACGAAGGCCCTGTTGCCGGAAAAATACAGTTCGGCTCAGGATGGTGGTTTCTCGATCAAAAGCTTGGAATGACAGCTCAAATGAATTCTTTATCAGCCTTAGGCTTAATCAGCCAATTTATTGGAATGCTTACTGACTCAAGAAGCTTCCTTTCATTCCCGCGTCATGAATATTTTAGAAGAATAATGTGTAATCTGTTTGGTAATGACATGGAAAATGGCGAAATTCCCCATGATTTTGATTTAGTTGGAGGGATTGTCAAAGACATCAGTTACAACAATGCAAAAAGTTATTTTAATTTCTAAAATATTAAATATCAAAAAATTATGGAACAACAGGAATTCAAAGAAAAAGCAAAACAAAGCATAGACGACATCTTTGCTAAAATCGATGAGCTTAAATTAAAAAAAGAAGAAGCTGAAGCTGATCTTAAAGAAACTTATGCAGAACAAATTGAAAAGCTTGAAGCTAAAAAAGATGAACTTCAAGCTAAATACGATGCTCTTATTGATGCAGCCGAAGATAAATGGGATGATCTTAAAGATGCCTTTGCTGAAAGTGCAGATTCATTCAAAGAAGGCTTCTCTAAAATATTCTCAGTATTCAAAAAAGATAATGACGATATTCCGGAAGAACCTAAAGCATAATAAAAAAAGGGACTTAAGTCCCTTTTTTTATTTTTATACATTTCAAATACATTCTTTTTTAATTAAACTATAACCTTCAGTTGTAAAATCCTTATTTCCCAATTTTCTCATTTAATATTTTGTAAATAATACACTCTTACTAAATATTTTTTAAATTTGAATAAAACCAAAACAATGAAATATTTAAAACTAACCACAACAATACCTCTGATAATCTTACTATTATTACTGCAGGGATGTTTTTACTCAAACTACAAATTCTTAAAATCATACGATTCCGGAAAGGAACCTCATAAATTAAACCTCAAACCTGGAACCGAATTATTATTGATGAGGGAGGATATCTACAGAAACACTTATACTGAAGAAAAAAGCACTTCAGACAGTACTAAAGAAACAGTTACAGCCGATATGAGTTATCATCCATTAGGATTTCATATTTGCAAGGGTGTATTTCTTGATATCAATGATAACCTGTTTCTTAATATCCCTGAACTCTTTAACACTGAAGAAACAAAAAACTATCAGATAGTATGTGAATCACCATCACTCTTCGGCAAAAATATTTATAAAGTTACAAAGGAAGATAATGAAATATCACGCATTAGCGAAGGCCTGCTTGGCAATTCAGTCGATAAAATCAATCTCTTTGACGATAAGATTACAATAAAGGAAAGCGGACTTTTTTCTTCAACAAACACAATAGAATTTTCAGATAAAAAAATTTCTTATAAAGATGGTCTTCTCAACATCTTACCTCCTTCAATTACTAAAGAAAGTGAAAATGAATATGTTATTAAAGAAGGATTTGACAAGTATCGCATAAGTCAAATCGATGAAAATAAGATCAGTATCAAAAATTATTTTGATATCATCAGATTAAAAGATAGGATTGAATTCAAATACAGATATGGTTATTCTAATCCTTTCATCCTTATTAAAACAGATACCGGATATTTGTTTGAAAACAGCAAGGGATATCTTGTGAAAGTTTTAATTGAAAATGAAAAGATTGAAGTATGGTATGATAAAAGACTTGAACGAACATACTACCTTAAAAAATTGTAATTTAAGGCCATGCTAAATGAAAAAAACAAATTTATTTTAAAGTATACTCTCAGGGCAATAATTTATCTTGCTATTTTAATTGTTGTTGCCATTATATTTAAAAAGACAGTCATCGATCTTAATCCTGAATTCTGGATTGAAAAATTTTATAGCAAACCTCTAATAATCTATCTGATTTATATTGGATCTGAAGTCTTCTTCGGACTCTTCCCCCCTGAATTATTTATGTACTGGTCTATGAATCTGGGTGGTACAGGGGTTTACATTCTCAATGTTGCCTTCTTTACTTTAGTATCTTTGTTTGCTGGCCATTTGGCATACTTCATCGGCCGTTTGCTTTATAAAAGATTTAGTGAAAAGCTTTATAAAAGAAAGTTCTTCATTAAATATATTCCCTGGGTACAAAAATTTGGCCCCGCGCTGATCATAATTGCTGCCATGACTCCACTTCCATGGTCAACTATATGCCTCATAATGGGGGCCATCCGCTTCGATTATGGAAAATTCACTCTCTACTCAATAAGCAGAATAGTAAGATTTATTTTATATGCTTATCTTGTATTTGGTTCTAAAACATTATTCTTATAAGCATCCGTTTATTCCGGAATTTCATTTTCTCCCTTAACATATCCAAAGTTTGCAAGTATTCCACCATCAACATAAAGCACATGCCCATTAACAAAATCACTTGCCTTTGAAGCCAGAAACAATGCTGCATTTCCAACATCTTCAGGCTGCCCCCAACGTCCTGCGGGTGTTCGGATCATTACCAAATCGTTGAATGGATGATTCCCCTCACGAATAGCTGCAGTTTGTGAAGTGGCAATATATCCCGGACCTATTCCATTAACCTGAATATTGTATTTCGCCCATTCACATGTCATACTAGCAGTAAGAAGTTTTAATCCTCCTTTTGCTGAAGCATAGGCTGAAACTGTGTTTCTTCCGTAAACGCTCATCATAGAACACATATTAATTATCTTTCCGCTTCTCTTTTTAATCATATTCGGAGCTACACGCTTAGATACTATCAGCGGCGCAACAAGATCTACATCAATCACTTGCTTATAATCGGCTATAGGCATTTCAAGGATTGGAATCCTTTTAATAATACCAGCATTATTAACTAAAATATCAATCGTTCCCACTTCCTTTTCAATAAGGCTAATGCCTCTGTCAACATCTGCTTCGTCGGTCACATCGAAAACAAGAGTGAAAACATCAATTCCATCTTTTGCATATTCAGTCTTGCATGCAGCCAGTCTTTCCTCCATAAGATCGTTAACACAAATCTTTGCTCCGGCCTGACCAAGCACCTTGCCAATTGCCATCCCTATACCGTGAGTTCCACCGGTTATCAGGGCTACCTTTCCTTTTAAATCAAATAATTCTGAAATCATTTTGTTATATAGTTTTATTTTTTTTGCTTAATAAATTTTTTCCTTAACACCTTCCATTTATTTTTCTTTAATGAATTCCTCTCTCAAAGGTGTAAAACAATCGATTATCCTGACAAAAGGAGTCAATCTATGAATTGTATGCGACACTCCTGAAGGTACAGAGAAATGATCTCCGGGTTTAAGATGAACCTTTTCATCATCACCACAAAAAAAATAAACCTCTCCTTCAGCCATATACGAAACCTGCTCATGAGTATGTGAATGAAAAGGATCAGGATTTTCAGTTGGCCCGTCAGTAAATTCACAATTTACCATCATCAGATTATCTGTATATATTACTCGTCTTGAATAGAAATCTGTCACCTTTCTTTCCTGAATATCAGAATATCTTAATGCTCCGGTTTTCATTTAAGTTCATCAGGTTGATATACATCCATATCTCCGTAGTCAAGGTTTTCTCCTGCCATACCCCAGATAAATGTGTAGTTGGCTGTTCCGGCAGCGCTATGAATACTCCATGCAGGAGAAAGAACAGCCTGCTCGTTTTTCATCCATATATGGCGTGTTTCACCAGGTTGTCCCATAAAATGGCAAACCGCCTGACCTTTAGGCACATTGAAATAAAAGTAAGCTTCCATCCTCCTGTCGTGAGTATGAACCGGCATTGTATTCCAGACGCTTCCCTCTTTAAGTTCCGTCATCCCCATCTGAAGCTGGCAGGTCTGAACAACCTTATTAATCAACAATTGATTAATCTGCCTTTCATTTGATGTAGCTGAAGAACCTGCCTTAATTACGTTAGCATCAGCCAGCGTAACTCTTTTTGAAGGATATTCCTTGTGAGCAGGAGCTGAATTAATATAATAATGAGCAGGATTGGTATAATCATCAGATAAAAAGATAACATCCTTTGTTCCTTTTCCAAGATACAGGGCATCCTTATATCCAAGTTCATAAACAGCGTCGCTTGTTTTTACTTTTCCGCTGCCACCAACATTAATAATTCCCATTTCTCTCCTCTCAAGAAAGAAATCAGCTTTCAGTGAATCGAAAACATCCAGCTTTAATTCTTTTGTTGCCGGAACTGCTCCCCCGACAATATACCTGTCATACTGACTGTAAGTCAGAGTTATCTGATCATCAACCATCACTTCTGAAACCAGAAATTCATCCCTTATATGCTGAGTATCGTACTTCTTGAAATCTTCCGGATGAACAGCAAATCTATTATTTGTCTTTAGTGTCATAATATTTCATTCAAACGTTTGCACTTCTATATATAACTCTCTTTTACAATTATATAGATATTAATAAAAATAAATAAATTCAAAATATGAAATAAAAATACTAATTTTTTCAAGTAATAAAAAAATTTAAAGACAAATTTATATATAATATTAAATGATTTAAAAAAATAAAAATAAAAAAACATTTTGGTTTTATTCACCTGATTTATTGTCTATTATATAATATATAAAGAAAATTGTCAATTAATTTATTAGAAAATTGCAAAATAAATTAAAATAATGCAATCGTTTGTTTTTTAGTTCTCTATTATTATTTCAATCACAACAGTGGAATTTCAAACTCTAATAGATTTTCTAATTATTCAAAGGTCTTTCGTATAAATTTCATTTATATTTCTGAATCATTTAATATACCCTTCTTTCCCACCAAAGAGCTACCCTGTACCTATCAAACACCATAAGAAAGACTGCTTATGGTGTTTGATAGGTACAGGGTAAGAATTAGAGATTAATGAGTCATATATTTAAAGGCTCTCTTTCCATTATTAACCATTGACTTATGCCAAATTTCAACCATTATGAAAACTGGAATAATTGACAACAAGTTTGATTATTCAGAACATTTAAAAGATAAGCGTAAACACAAAATTATTTATAGACAATATTCTGCTTCACAGTGAGTTTATCTTACATGACCACTGAACTTATTACAGATATTGAGATTTATGAGAAGGTAATCCAGGGTATAATTCCAAATGCCAAAAGGTTTGTCTGGATTGGAACAGCCGACATTAAAGATTTATATACAAAGAAAGGGGCGAAGATGGTTCCTTTCATTGAAACATTGTCAGACCTGCTGAAGAAGAAAGTAGAAATACGACTTATTTTTGCTAAAGAGCCGGGTGATGCTTTCCGCAAGGATTTTGACAAGTACCCTATTGTAATAAAAATGCTGGAGCAGTTTAATTGCCCAAGAGTTCATTTTAAAACAGTTATTGTCGATGGAATGCACGCATATTCAGGCAGTGCAAACCTTACCGGAGCAGGAATGGGTGCCAAAAGCTCAAAAAACCGGAATTTTGAATTAGGAATTCTTACTTCTGAGCCAATATTTATTGAAAAACTAATGCAGCAATTTGATAATGTTTGGATTGGTTCTCACTGCAAAACCTGTGGCCGTAAAGAATATTGCGGTGAATGGAGGGGGATTAATCAGGAAGAATTACCTGCAAAAGCAAATGTAAAGAAAGAACATCGGAAAAATTTTCGGGTAGATAAAAAAGCTTAACTCAAAATAAGATAATATCAAAGATTTAAGAATCTCAAAAAAGCTCATTTATTATTAATGCACAGATAGTATACAACTTAGAGACTGTAATCTATAATGCAAAATGTTAAACATTGTTAAAAATTCTTAAAAAAAATCTAATTTATACTTTATGGATATAATTTAGCGTTATTAATATAAGTTTAGGTTAATAAGATAAAGTTCTCGATTTGTTTTTCATATTACAGTTAAGTTAGGTTAGTTTAGATTAGATTTAGTTAGGTTCATTAGATTTTGATTTTTGGGTAGAGAGATTTTAGTTGAAATTTCTCAGAATGGTTTGTTTTAAGAACACCGGCTTTTGGATCTTCGTTGGTCATCAAATAGCCGGTGTTTTTTATGCTTATAAAATAATCAATATCTCAATTAAATTATTTGCTATTTCCCTTTGATTTTTAGTATTTTATTTTGATTTTTGTGATATCATTTTAATATCACTTTTAAATAGCCATTTAAACTTTAATTAATATCCTATGGAGAAAATTGAGATACAAAATGTAACTAAGTCTTTCGGGGAAGTAACTGCAGTGAATGACCTGAACCTGAAGGTTCCTGCCGGTACAATTTATGGATTTATAGGCCCCAACGGATCTGGAAAGACAACAACAATCAGAATGATAATGAATATCTTCAAGCCTGATTCCGGGAATATATTAGTTAACGGGCAACAGATTACAGGATCCAGACTGAAGCGTGTCGGTTATTTGCCGGAAGAAAGGGGAATCTATAAAAAAATGAAAGTTTATGAAGTACTTAAATTTCATGGAACCCTGAAAAAGATTGAAAATATTAATCAGGAAATCGAATATTGGCTTGACAAGCTTGGCCTTTCAGATAAGTCAAACAATAAGGTAGAGACCCTCAGCAAAGGGATGATTCAGAAAATTCAGTTTATTGCTACAGTAATTGACAGGCCTGACATTATCATTCTTGACGAACCATTCAGTGGCCTTGACCCGGTTAATGCAGTATTATTGAAAGAGTCACTGCTTGAGTTGCAAAGAAATGGGGCAACTATTATTTTCAGCACCCACGATATGAATATGGCAGAAAAGATGTGCGATTATATATTCATGATTTTTAAAGGGAAAAAAGTTCTGGATGGTACACTCTCCGATATTCAGAATATTTACGGGAGCAATACTGTTATCCTTAAAACTGAATCGGGAGCTGATGTATTACAGGGACTTAAAGGTATTGAAAACATAAATGATTATGGACAGGTTCAGGAAATCAGATTATCTCCAGGAACAGATCCTCAATATATTCTTGAAGAAATTATTAAAAAAACGAGAGTGTTTAAATTTGAAATGACAAAACCTTCATTGAACGATATTTTCATCAGGATAGCATCACCTGAAAGAAAGGAGGAAAAATATGCGTGAAGTTTTAACAATAGCAATGAGAGAATTTAAAGCTGCCGTGAAAACAAAAAGCTTTTTAGTAATATTAATACTCATGCCTGTATTCATGGGTGGAAGTACTTTGGTTTCAATGATTTCCAGAAATAAAGTTGACACTACAGATCAAAAGTTTATTATTGTTGACAATTCAGGCCTCTTCAAAGAGTCGATTCAGCAAAGTGCCAAACAGCGTAATGAGGTTGAAATATTTAATCCTGAGACAAATGAGAAAATAAGGCCGGCTTTTATCATTGAATTCATTGAGCCTGACAAAAGTGATCCTGTGAAACAAAAACTGGAGCTTTCGAAAAGAGTTTCATCAAATGAAATTTCCGGTTTTATTGAAATAGGTTCTTCAATACTTCACCCTGACGAAGATCCTTCAAATGCATTTGTGCGATTTTATTCTGAGAATACTTTACAGTTTGAAACAATCAATTGGTTTTCAAACCCAATAAATAACTATTTAAGGCAAATAAGAATAGCTGACCTTGGTCTTCCTGCAGATAGCGTTAAGGAACTTTTTTACTGGACACAAGTTGAAGGGATGGGACTACTGACTATCAATGAAAGTTCAGGGGAAATTAAAGACGCTGAAAAAAGTAATATCGTTATGTCGATAGTAATACCTTATACTTTACTACTATTAATGTTTATGATTGTTATAATGGGAGTTACACCAGTTTTAAATTCAGTTATGGAAGAAAAGATGGAGAAGATTGCAGAAGTTTTACTTGCAACTGTTACTCCTTTCCAGTTTATGGCAGGAAAAATAATAGGCAATACTATGGTTTCATTAATGACAGCCATAATATATGTGGGAGGGGGTGTTTTAACGGCTGATTTATTGGGATATGGCAATTATATACCTTACGATCTATTGCCTTGGTTTTTTATCTATCTGATTTTCTATCTTGTAATGGCAAATTCTATGATGGCTGCTCTTGGAGCAGCATGCAACGATAACAAAGATGCCCAGAACGTTGCTTTCCCTTCAAATCTTCCAATGTTATTGCCACTTTTTATTGTCTGGCCTGTTATTCAAAACCCAATGGGGACATTTGCCACAGTGATGTCTTTCATTCCACCATTTACGCCACTACTTATGACTGTCAGACTTGCCACTCCTGTTACAATTCCAATATGGCAAGCTTATTTAGGACTATTGGGAGTAATACTTTTCACAATTTTTTCAGTATGGGTAGGAGCACGAATTTTCAGAACAGGAATTCTGATGCAGGGACAAAAGCCTTCTCTTTCAAATATTTTTAAATTTGCAATGAAAAGTTAAAAGAAGTCCATCAAAATGAATCTTGAAGATTGGGGATATAATGAAAATCTTGAGTTGTTCAAAAAAGAAAACAAGCTCGAGGAATTTGTTACAGCCAGAGTAATAGCTGAACACCGCGAAAGATATATAGTTAAAACAGCTGATTACGAATATGAAGCTGAAATAACAGGAAATATGCGCTTTGCAGCTGAAACGAGGGAAGATTATCCGTCTGTGGGAGATTGGGTTTCAATCACCGTTTATGATAAAGATCTTGCTATCATCAATAAAGTATTCCCAAGATATTCTTTGATAAAAAGACAGGCAGTCGGTCAATCGGGAGAAGTGCAGATAATAGCTGCAAATATTGATTTTGGGTTTATCATACAGGCTGTTGAAAATAATTTCAAAATAAACAGAATTGAAAGGTTTATTACGATTTGTAATTCTTCGGGAGTTGAACCTGTAATAATACTTAGCAAGACTGACCTGGTCGATAAAGATAAACTGAGTGAAATAATTGAAAACATAAAAAGAAGAATAAAAAACATTCCGGTACTTACCATGAATAGCGAATCGGAAGATGGATATAATAATGTCAGGGATTTCATGAAAAGAGGTAAGACTTATTGTATGCTGGGAGTATCAGGGGCAGGTAAGTCTACTCTGCTCAACCATCTGTCGGGAAAAATACTAATGAAAACCGATTCAATAAGTGACAGTACAAAAAAAGGGAGACATATAACAACCCACAGAGAACTAATTCTACTTGAAAACGGTGCAATTCTTATCGACAATCCGGGTATGAGGGAAGTAGGAATAACAGACTCAGTAGCTGGTCTGGAAATGACCTTTGATGATATCAGCAGTTTATCGCATAATTGCAAATATCAGGACTGCACCCATACAACCGAAAGCGGATGTGCTGTACTTAAGGGAGTTGAAGATGGCAGAATTGATGAAGCAGCTTATAATAACTTCCTTAAGATGATTAAAGAAAGAGCGTTTTTTGAATTATCGTCTTTTGAAAAGAGAAAAAAAGATAAAGCATTTGGGAAAAATCTCAAAAACTACCATAAGACAAAAAACGACTTTAACTTTGATTAAACAATTCTGAATTTATTATTACATACAAAATGCAATAATAAATCATGATCTATAAAATTATATCCATTATCTTGAAAAGATAATCGTAAGTAGGTCTGTCTTTAGTATCCTGACTTAAATACTTATAGCGAAGAATACCATCCTTATCAATTATCATTATTGCGGGCATATTCTGTGGTGCATCAGTTTCATTCTTATATAGCTGAAATCCCTTTGAAACAGCTCTTTGACCATCAGAAAGAATTGGAAAAGGAGTTTCAATATTATCAGCAGAATAGAAAATCTTTTTCGGTAAAAGTTTTCTGGTCGTATTTGCCCACTTTATTATACCTTCATTCATATTCAAAGAATCCTTTGGAAATTTCCAGTTATCAATAATTTCCATTTGTACGGGGAACATATTAATCCAGTTAGTAACTGAATCAGACTGGTATGGAAGAATAAATAAAACTTCAAGATTATATTTTCCAAATATATTTTCTTTTTTCACAAGATCAGCAAGATCAGCATACTGATAATGACAAATCTGGCACCAGTAATCTTTTTTAACCATACCTCTTGGAAATACAAGCATAACATTCTTACCTTTAAAAGAGGAAAGCCGGATAGGATTACCCTTCTGATCATTCAATTGAAAATCGGAGACCTGTTCATTGATAATTGGAACAGTAATCTTGTTTTCCTGAGAAAAACCAATGAAAGGATAAATGATTAAAAGAATAATGATAGTTAAGACAGATGTTTTCATACGTAATGATTTGTTTTTAATATAGTTTTAAATTACTCTGTTTTAAAAGAGACAATATTTAACAATGATACCCCTATTTTGAAATAAAATATTTAAAAATATTAAAATAAATTTTTTATTCATATCTTTAACATATTACTCACAAACACAAAAGGAGGTTAACATGAATATTGCATTATACATTGGGATTCCTGTTTTAATACTATTCTTTTTAGGAATCAGGATAGTAAGACCTACTCACAAGGCTTTGATAGAAAGACTGGGGAAATACCACAGATTTGCAGGTCCTGGTTTTAACTGGATAATACCTGTGATTGACAAGATTTACAAAGTCAACATAACAGAGCAAATGGTAGATGCTGAACCTCAGGAAATTATCACAAATGATAATCTTAATGCCAGGGTAGATGCTCAGGTCTATTTCAAAGTTAAATCGGATGAAGAAAGCGTAAAAGGCTCTATTTACCATGTAAACAATTACAGATGGCAGATAGTAAATCTTGCACGCACAACGCTTCGTAATATCATTGGCACATTGACACTAAAGTCAGCCAACAGTGAAAGAGGAAAGATAAATGCCGATCTTTATAAAACGCTGCATGAAGAAACAGCCAGCTGGGGTATTGAAATTGTAAGAACGGAATTAAAGGAGATTGATCCTCCAAAAGACGTTCAGGATACCATGAATAAAGTTGTAAAGGCAGAGAACGAAAAGATAGCTGCCATTGATTCAGCTACTGCAGCAGAAACCGTTGCCGACGGTATTAAAAGAGCCAAGATCAAGGAAGCTGAAGGGTACAAGCAGGCCAAGATACTTCATGCAGAAGGAGAAGCTGAAGCTATAAAACTTGTGAATGAAGCTGCTGATAAATATTTTGTAGGTAATGCCCAATTACTTAGAAAACTGGAAGCACTTGAAACATCATTGGGATCAAATGCCAAAATCGTTGTTCCTTCCGACTCGCAATTGATTAACATGATTGGAGAAATGGCAGGAATAGTACCTGTTGAAAAACCAAAAGGAAAATAAAAAACTTAGAAATTAAAGTTAAATATAACAAAGGGAATTACTTTTATAGTGATTCCCTTTGTTATATTTGTGTTTACTAGATAGTAATACCTGATAAATGAATCTTGAATCAATATTGAGTTATAACCCTGTAATTCTTGCCTTAGCAGCAACGCTGTTCACCTGGTTTATGACAGCATTAGGGTCAGGCATGGTGTTTTTCTTCAAGGAGATAAATAAAAAAGTATTGAATTCAATGCTTGGTTTTGCCGCAGGAGTAATGATAGCTGCTAGTTTCTGGTCATTATTGAATCCGGCAATTTCAATGGCAGAAGAAATTGGAATTACTCCATGGGTACCTGCTCTTGTTGGCTTTTTATCGGGAGGTGCCTTCCTTTATTTAGTCGACCGGCTTCTCCCCCACCTTCATATGGGTCTATCAAGAGATAAAGCTGAAGGATTAAAAACCTCATGGCAAAGGAGCATTCTTCTTGTTTTGGCAATTACGCTGCACAATATACCTGAAGGATTGGCAGTTGGCGTTGCTTTCGGAGCTTTGGTAAACAATGCAGATGCAGGAATGATTTCGGGAGCAATCGCTCTGGCAATAGGTATTGGACTTCAAAACTTTCCTGAAGGAGCAGCTGTTTCAATACCTCTGAGAAGAGAGGGATTTTCAAGATTAAAAGCATTCAATTACGGTCAACTTTCCGGAGTAGTAGAACCAATTGCCGGGGTGGCTGGTGCAATTCTTGTATCGTCTTTGACAAACATGTTGCCTTATGCCTTATCATTTGCTGCCGGAGCAATGATATATGTTGTCGTTGAAGAACTTATACCTGAATCCCAAAGAGGAGATGAAACCGACCTTTCAACAGTTGGCACTATAATAGGCTTTGCTACAATGATGTTGCTGGATGTTGCTTTAGGGTAATCCTTTAGGCCTTAAGGTTTTTTTATGTCGAATCATATTTTGAAGAAATAAATAATTACATATGGATATTCCTGATAGTATTGAATATAAATTAAAAGGTAAGATCTGGATTGAAATAAATGACAAAACCCTTATTGGAGAAGGTAAAGTTATCCTTATTATGAAAACTGCTGAACTGGGATCACTAAGAAAAGCTGCTGAAGCTACCGGAATATCATACCGACAGGCTTGGTACAGCGTAAACAGGATGAATAATGTAGCTGAATTCCCTCTTATTCAACTTAAACACGGAGGTGAAAAAGGAGGAATAGCAAAACTTACAGAATATGGAGAAAATGTGATTTTAGCATATAAAAAAGCTGAAGAAGAATTCAATATATTCCTCGAAAATCAAACGAAAAATTTGAGCTTAAATCAATAAACTTTTAGCAATCTCTTTGAAGTCTTATTTCTATTATATACTTTCAACTCCGTTATTCCTGTTTTGAATAACGAATAATGAAAAATATTATAGACCTATGAGAAGACTTTTTCCTTTAATACTTTTCTCGATTATACATTTCTATTCAAATGCTCAGAGTATGATCGATTCAACTGAATTAAAAGACAAAACTTTTGAATTAGGAGAAATAATCATTTCTAAAGTTATTGATAAAGAAACAATTCCTTTATCTGAAATGAAAAAGTATAATTCTAATGATGTCAGTACATCATTAAGAACCCTTCCATCAGTAATGTATTACAACAGCGGATCCAGGAATGAAAACATGGTTTTCATTAGAGGGTTCGACATTAGAAGTGTACCTGTATTTGTTGATGGTATTCCGGTTTACGTGCCCTATGACGGATACGTCGACCTTGCCAGATTCACTACTTTTGATATTTCAAGAATAGATGTTTCAAAAGGATACTCGTCAATAATGTATGGAGCTAACACATTGGGAGGAGCAATAAACCTGGTTGGTATTAAACCTGTTGATAAGCTTGAGGTAAAAGTAGAAGCAGGAGTAATGAGAGGTAACGGATATATTTCAAGAGTTGGTATTGGCAGCAATCTTGGTAAAATATACATATCCGCTAATTTTTCTATTATTGACAGAATGTATGTACCGCTTTCAGTGCAATTTGACACAATCGCACTTGAAAAAAACCATAAACTGGATAATTCATTCAGCAAAGATTTAAAGGGAAGCTTTAAACTTGGGTACACTCCCAACGAATCCGATGAATACAGCATCAGTTATTCTATTTCACATGGGAATAAAGGAAACCCAATTTATCTAGGGAATGACCCAAATACAAAAGTCAGATTTTGGCAATGGCCTAACTGGGATAAACAAAGCATATATTACATTTCAAAAACATCAATAAACGAGGTATTAAAACTTAAAATCAGATTGTTCTACGATGAATTTAGAAATAAAATAAGTAGTTATGATGATAATACCTATACTACTCAAACAAAGAAGTCTTCTTTCAACAGCTTTTATTATGATTATACTTTAGGTGGTAATATTGAATTAGGATATGATATATCAGAAAAAAACACAGCAAAGATTTCTGTTCACTTCAAGAATGATAATCATAGGGAAAATAATGAAGGAGAACCTGTAAGACATACCTCAGATAACACAGTATCGATTGGGGTTGAAGACATCTATAATTTATCGAAGAAAATAACAATTATACCCGGTGTAAGTTATAATTTCAGGAATAGTATTAAAGCAGAAGATTATGATTCGAAGAATAAAACGATTAAGTTATTACCGAAAAATTCAAATGATGCAATTAACGCCCAGATAGCAACTTATTTTAAGATTTCCCGATCAATTAGTACAAATTTCAATATAGCTTACAAAAACAGATTTGCTACAATGAAGGACAGGTATTCATACAGAGCCGGCAGTGCGATACCTAATCCTGACCTGATACGTGAATCGGCGTTGAATATAGAACTTGGGAGTGATTTTTCTATAGGAGAAAATTTGATAATGCGTCCTGAATTATTCTACAACAGGATATTCAATACAATTCAAATAGTAAATAACGTTCAGGATGATTTGTATCAAATGCAGAATACCGGTAATTCAGAATATAAAGGGGCAGATTTGACTATTACTTATAAACCTTTTAAAAAATTAACGTTTTATGGTGTATATTCCTATATTAATTGTCTGAATATAACCAATCCTGAATTGCTATTCACTGACATACCAGAAAATAAAGTCTATGGCTCACTAGAAATAATTCCAATAAAGAATTTTCATATAAGCATTTCGGGAGAATACAATTCAAAAAGATATAGTACAAGTAACGGATCAAGAATATCTGCACCCTTTTTCATCGCCAATGCTGAACTTAAATACACGTTTGCCAAATACTTCGACCTTTCATTTGGAATAAAAAACATTACCGACAACAATTATACATTACAGGAAGGATATCCTGAGCCGGGAAGAAACTTCTATGCATCACTTCTTTATAATTTCAGTAAATAAATGAATAAAGAAAGAGAACTGAATGATGTATGGCTAAAATCATCTGTTGTAGGCTCCATTTGGGCAGCTTCTGAAATAATACTGGGCAGTTTTTTGCATAATCTTAGTGTTCCTTTCAAAGGAAGTATTCTAACAGCGATTGGACTGATTCTCATGATCTCATTTTCCAGAATATGGAAAGATAAAGGATTATTCTGGAGAAGTGGTCTTATATGTGCATTAATGAAGACTATTTCTCCCAGTGCTGTAATATTCGGGCCAATGATTGCAATATTCATGGAATCAATACTGCTGGAAATTTCGGTAAGATTATTGGGAAGAAATATTGCAGGATTTATTTTAGGGTCCATTTTTGCAATGTCTTGGGTATTTCTTCAGAAGATTATAAACTTCATAATCTATTATGGTTTTAATATTGTAGAAATCTATTCAAATATTTTAAAGTTTTCAGAGAAACAATTCAATATTCAATTTAACACATACTGGTTGCCAATACTGGTTTTACTGGGAATATACGTGATTTTCGGACTCTTTTCAGCAATCATTGGAATCAGTATTGCAAGGGGTACAGGTAAAAGTTATGAAAATATAAATACTACAAACGGTAAAGAAATTTCCAACTTCAATAATAAAAATAAGGAAGGGTTCAATTATTCAATAGCTTGGTTGATTATTAGCTCAATACTAATTGTTTGCTCAATAGTTCTAATAAATAAAAGCAAGATATACATCTGGATACCTCTCTCAGTTTCTATTATCACAATATGGGTCATTCGATATAAAAGGAGCATGAGACAGTTATCTAGACCGGGCTTTTGGATTTTCTTTATTGTAATAACTGCTATATCGGCATTGTTAATATCATCCTTCAACGGAGGGGAAGATAGCTTAATGAAAGGAATTGTAACCGGATTGGAAATGAATTTCAGGGCTGCAATATTAATAACCGGGTTTGCAGTTTTAGGAACCGAACTATATAATCCCAAAATAAGGGAAAGGATGTCTAAATCTTCATTCCATCAGGTAGCTCTGGCATTAGAACTTGGATTTGAATCATTACCTGTTATAATTTCAATATTACCTGATGCAAAAACATTTATCAGGAAGCCTCATCAGGTAGTCAATCATCTTATTAACCATGCAGAGAAAAGATTTCTTGAGTTGAAAGAAAAACACGCAAAAGTTATTGTTATAACCGGAGATGTTTCAGAAGGTAAAACATCTTTTATAATTGAGCTAATCCAAAGATTGAAAGAAAACGGATACGATACAGGTGGAATTTATACAAAGAAGAATATTGAAAATGGAGAAACATCCGGATACGATCTGATATCAGTAAGTTCTGGAAAAAGAAAAGATTTTTTAAGCTTAGGAAGAAAAGAAGATTCAGAAGGAATTGGAAGATATAGAATAAATGAAGAATCACTTAAATGGGCAAGAAATATCATCTTAAATGAAAAAAACGAATTCAGTAAAATAATAATAATTGATGAAGTCGGTAAACTTGAAATTAATGGAGGAGGTTGGAGAAACAACATAGAAACCTTACTTACATACAAAGAAAAAATACTCATAATGACAGTTCGAAGGGATTATCTAAATGAAGTAATTAAATCTTTTGGGATTAAAAATTATTCAGTGTATGAACCTAATGAATTAAGCTTCGATTTGATAATAAAAAGAATCCAAGGTGTATAAGCTGAACTCCAATTTATTAACTTAGTAAAGAGAAATACAATTTTAATGAATATTAACTAATACTGTTCCGGAATATGAAATATATTATCCCAGCTTTGGCTTTGATCCTTTTCATTTCATGTAAAAATGAAAAAGAAAATTCCATTTTATCGACCGATATTGCCAAAATGCTTCAAAGTGCAGAATGGATTGATCTCTCATTTGATTTTGATGAAAACTCAATATACTGGCCAACTAATATTCCATTCTCTCACGATACTGTTTCTTATGGCGTTACAAATAAGAACTACTTTTATTCTTCATTCAAGTTTGCTGCAGAAGAACATGGTGGAACGCATTTCGATGCACCCATTCATTTCAGTGCAAATAAAAACACTATCGAAAAGGTTCCTCTTTCTGAATTACACGGACCAGGTGTTATTGTTGATGTATCAGAAAAAGCATTGAAGAATCCCGATTATCTTATAAGCATTAAAGATTTTCAGAAATGGGAATCAAGAAACGGACGAATTCCTGATGGAGCAGTTGTTTTAGTCCATACCGGACATGGCAGATATTACAATAACAGGGAAAAATATCTTGGGACTAACCTTACCGGAGCAGAAGCTGTTCCTCACTTACATTTTCCCG
The DNA here is from genome assembly GCA_964443445.1 of uncultured Prolixibacteraceae bacterium. GTDB lineage: Bacteria > Bacteroidota > Bacteroidia > Bacteroidales > Prolixibacteraceae > CAYMTR01. Next base: position 19,570 of record CAYUEI010000013.1, read on the forward strand.
GTCTTGATCCTGAAGCAGCCAAATGGTTATCTGAAGAAAGAAAAATTGTTGGATTTGGTTTGGATACACCAAGTATAGATTACGGACAATCGGGTGATTTCATGGTTCACAGGATACTTTTTGAGAAGGGCTTGACCGGTTATGAAAATGTTGCCAACCTTGATAAACTTCCTGAAAAAGGAGCTTATATCATTGCACTGCCAATGAAAATCAAAGGAGGAAGCGGATCACCTTTAAGAATTATAGCGATACTAAACAAATAAATAAGGGCACATTATAGCGCCCTTAATATTCAAATATATTATCAAACTATTGAAATCCTGATTATTCCTGAAATATAATTATTTATCATCAGGCTTTGATGCCATTTTATAAATAGAAAAATAAACTATAACAGAATATTCCAGTTTTATTTTTTCAAATTCAATTTCAGGCTCCTCATAACTTGCATCCAAAGCTTCAGCACCTTTTACCCTCATCATCATATTTGAGGCCATAGGCATCTGTCTGTAAAATGGTTGATTTTCCTGAATATAAATTGCATAGAGAGCTTTATGTCCTATTGCTCTAGTAAGTAAATCAGCAGTATTCTTTGCATTTTGGATAGCCATCACTTTTACTTCATCTTTAAACTTATCCATTTCGGAATGATCTACTTTAAATATATCCATATTAGAAATTCCAATAGATTCGAGTTCACGAAATACCTTCCCTGCTGTTTGTGCATTATGAACAACAAGCTGATATTCCTTCGAAGTAAAGATGTCATGCTTTTTTAGCCAGTAGTTTTTAAAATTACTTGATATATCAGTAACGGAAAAATCCTTTTTAAGATCAATCCCTATTGAAGTTAGCTTTTCAAGCATCTTCCTTTCAAGCATCTCCAAAGTTTCCTTACCTTTATAATCACTTTCATTTATTACAATACGTATATAAATTTCATCGGGTGAAATTTCCATTTCACCTTTACCTGAAACTTCAATATAGTTTTGATCTATGAAGTTCTTGCTATATTGCCCAAACATTGCAAGAGGGAAAAATAAAGCAAAAAATAGAATTACGGTTTTCATGTTTATAAAATTTAAGTTAATAATCTAATTCCAAAATAAAAGTATACATAATTTGAAAGTTATAAAATAAACAAATATCGAACCAATTTTTAAAACAAATTTTTAGTTGGATAAATCACAGGTATTTGTTTTATTTGTTTACTTTCCGAAGATGGAATTTATTTAAGTTAATGAAAAGAGAATGTTCGTTACAAATAAAAACACGGATGAAACAGAAATTATTATTAGGTGCTGAAGCTATTGCACAGGGAGCAATTGATTTTGGGTTAAGCGGTATTTATGCTTATCCGGGTACTCCTTCAACTGAAATAACAACATACATACAGGAATCGGAAGAAGCCGGAGATAAAGGCATACGTTCAACCTGGTCAGTAAATGAAAAGACAGCTTACGAGGCTGCGCTTGGAATGTCTTTTGCAGGTAAAAGAACAATGGTATGCATGAAACATGTAGGATTAAATGTAGCGGCCGACCCGTTTATGAATTCAGCATCAACAGGTGTTAACGGAGGTTTAATCCTTGTTGTTGCCGATGATCCTTCAATGCACTCATCACAAAACGAACAGGATTCCCGTTTCTTTGGAAAATTTGCCATGATACCTGTTTTTGAGCCTTCAACCCAACAAGAAGCCTATGATTCTGTTAAACTTGCTTTTGAAATATCAGAAAAATACAGCACTCCGGTAATGATGAGAATAACTACCCGCCTTTCTCATTCAAGATCCGGCATCATTCAAAGTAAAGCAATTGAACAAAATAAGCTATCGATCCCTGAAGATCCAATGAAGTTTATGCTTCTGCCGGTATATGCCCGTAAAAAATATCACAGATTGATTGAAGTTCAAAAGGATTTTGAAAAAGAATCTGAATCCACACTGCTTAATAAGCTGGAAATAAATAAACAAGGAGCCTTGGGTGTTTTAGCTTTTGGTATTGCATATAATTATTTGATGGAGAATATCTCAGCTGAAAAAGAAAACTACAATATTCTTAAGGTTAGCCAATATCCATTACCAATAGAAAAGGTAAAATTACTTTTTGACAATTCATCAAAAGTACTTGTTCTAGAAGAGGGATTTCCTATATACGAAGAATTGCTCAGAGGATTAATAACAAATAATACTTCTAAACAAATAGACGGAAAACTAAACGGGGTTGTTCCCCGTGAAGGAGAGCTGAATCCTGATAATGTTGGAGTAGCTCTTGGCAAAAATGCAAAAGAAGTCAAGGCAACACACGCAGTCCTTGTCAACAGGCCACCTTCATTATGCCAGGGTTGTAGTCACCGCGATACTTTTGATGAATTGAATGCTGCTTTGGGGGGAGCACAAAAATATCAGGTATTTTCAGATATAGGCTGCTACACTTTGGGAGCTTTGCCCCCATATAATGCTGTCAACACTTGTGTCGACATGGGAGCATCGATAACAATGGCTAAGGGAGCTGCAGATGCAGGATACAGACCTTCAGTTGCAGTAATTGGAGATTCAACATTTACACATTCCGGAATTACAGGTTTATTGGACGCAGTGAACGATAAATCATCTGTAACAATAATCATATCTGATAATTCAACCACAGCAATGACCGGAGGACAGGATTCATCAGGAACAGGTAAGTTAGTAGAAATATGTGCAGGAGTAGGTGTTGAAAAAGAGCACATAAGGGTAATTGAACCTTTGTCGAAAAACTTTGATTCAAATGTTGCTATAATGAAAGAAGAAATTGCTTATGAAGGCGTTTCTGTTATAATAGCTTCAAGAGAATGCATTCAAACACAATTGCGTAGAAAAAAAGAAGAAAAGAAAAATGATCCTTTGGTAAGAAATTGTAAACACTGATTAAAATGAAAAAAGATATAATATTAGCCGGAGTCGGAGGGCAAGGAATTTTATCAATAGCAGCTGTAATTGATTTTGCTGCTTTATCTTTAGGTTATAAAGTAAAACAAGCTGAAGTTCATGGTATGAGCCAAAGAGGCGGTGCGGTTCAGTCTCACCTACGGATTTCAGATCAGGAAATATATTCTGACCTTATCGAACTTGAAAAGGCAGACCTTATAATTTCTGTTGAACCGCTTGAGAGCCTGAGGTATATACCCTATCTTTCTAAAGGAGGGTGGTTACTTACCAGCAGGGATTGTTTTAAAAACATACCCAATTACCCCGAAGAGTCGATTTTATTTGAAATGATTGAAAATCTTCCAAGAAAAGTATTGGCCAATGCTGAATATATGGCAAAGGAGGCCGGAACAGCCAAGGCTTCAAATATGGTAATGCTTGGTGTCGCAGCTCCCTTCCTCGATATATCTGTTGATGTATTAAAGAAAAGTATCAAAGAGATATTTGGAGAAAAAGGCGAGAAGGTAGTAAAAATAAATCTCGACGCATTTGATGCTGGTTTTTCATGTTCAATGAAAGAACTTAACAAATAAAAAGTCCTGACTCCCAAAAATATAGGAATCAGGACATGAGACTGCTATTGAAAAGTAAAATTAAGGAATCGTGTTAAGTAATCAGTTATATGCTGATTCTCCATGTTCGTATATGTCAAGGCCTTCTTCTTCAACGATAGGTTCAACTCTGATTCCAGCTGTTTTATCAATTATCTTAAAAAGAACAAAAGTTAAAACACCGCTGTAAACAATTACCACAACTACTGCGATTAATTGTATCCATAATTGTTTGAAGTTACCTGCTACAACACCACTATAAGCTGCCTGTACTGTTGGTACTGCAAAAATTCCTGTAAACAAAGCTCCTACGATACCTCCTACTCCATGAACTCCGAAAGCATCAAGAGTATCATCGTAACCAATTTTATGTTTAACAAAGCTCACTGAAATATAACATATCAATGAAACAGCGACCCCTATTGCCAAAGCACCTCCAACACCAACAAATCCGGCAGCCGGGGTAATAGCAACAAGGCCAGCAACTGCACCAGTTGCTATTCCAACTGTAGTCGGTGTCCCATGGTAAAACCATTCTATCAAAGCCCAGGTAAGCGCAGCAGTAGCTGCAGCAAGATGCGTCACAAGGAATGCGTTTCCTGCTAGTCCATCTGCAGCAAGACCGCTTCCTGCATTAAATCCAAACCATCCAAACCATAGTAACCCAGCACCTAAAACAACAAACGGAATATTATGAGGAACAGTAGGTGTCCCGTTCACTCCGCGTCTCTTACCAATCAGTAAAGCCATAACCAAAGCAGCAATACCTGCATTTATATGAACTACAGTACCTCCGGCAAAATCAAGGGCTCCAAGTTTGTATAACCAACCATCAGCTGACCAAACCCAATGTGCAATAGGGTTATATACTAAAATTGCCCACAGAAGAATAAATATAAAAAAACCTTTGAATTTTATTCTTTCAGCAAAAGCACCGATTATTAGAGCCGGTGTAATAATGGCAAACATGCACTGAAACAGAATAAAAATAATATGAGGTATTCGTTCAGTTGCCTGAGAAATATAATACGGACTTACATCATCAATTTTAATTCCTTTAAGAAAAGCCCAGTCAAAACCACCAATAAATGGAGCTAAAGAACCTGAGGAAGAACCAAAAGACAAACTGTATCCGAAAGAAATCCATTCAATAGTAATAGCAGCTGCAATTATAAAGCACTGCATCAGAATATTAAGGATATTTTTCCTGCGTACTAAACCTCCATAGAAGAAAGCAAGACCAGGTAAGGTCATAAGAAAGACTAACGCAGTTGCAACGATCATCCAAGCGGTATTCCCAGCACTAATAAAGGGCTCCGGTTCTGTTGCATCCTGAGCAAATAATGGTTTTATACCTGCAATGAGAATGAAAAGTATTCCAAGTATAATTGATTTTGTATATTTTGATTTCATAATACTTACATTTAATTTATTAATACTATTCTTCTTCACCTTTAATGAAAAGTGACTGGTCGCCTTCTTCTCCTGTCCTGATGCGATATGACTTTTCAATTGCTGAAACAAAGATTTTCCCATCACCTATTTCACCAGTCCTAGCATTATTGATGAGGCAGTCTATTGTCTTCTGGACATTCTTTTCGCGTACGATAATAGAAAGCATAGTACGTTCGATAACACTTGTATCGAAAACACGTCCCCGATAAACCCTTTCTTGCCGCGATTTACCTTCTCCCCTTACATCCCAGTAAGAAAAAAACTCAATACCAATTTCTTTTAAAGCCTTTTTAACTTCTTCGAATTTGGATTTTCTGATAATAGCTTCAATTTTCTTCATTGAGAATATTTTTAAATGATTAACTGTCTGAATATTTATAATGATTTTTATAGTGATAGCCCTACAACAATATAGAATCCCTGAGTCGAAGGATTAAGAACAATAGAACCATTTACCGGTATTGAAAAAGAATCGGTCAGTTTTATTGTTTCAGTAGCTTTTAATCCCACATTACAAACCATGAATACTCCGTCAGAAGTATACTGACCATTACCCGCACCGGCAAACAAAGTAAAATTCTTCAGAGTATAACCGGCTTCAACATAAGCGTCCGAAGTTTCATCCCCAAACATATATGCACCAAGTAAACTAAAGCCCCCTGCCGAAAAGCTTAATGTAGGTTCAATATAATGAGATGTTCCTGAGAAATATTCTCCTCCGAAATAATAATCATTAATACCGATTCCTAACCCGAAGTTAAACAAATATTTAGCATAGAGATCCATTTCAAAAGCTTCATCTGAAGATGTGCAAACAGAACCCCATGCACCAACAGAAAACCCACTCGTAGTAAAATCGACATAAGGCTGTATAGCTGGCC
>CAYUEI010000014.1:0-25113 GCA_964443445.1 uncultured Prolixibacteraceae bacterium
CCAATGCCCTGGTAGTCGTGCACTTCAACTACGATAATATTTTCAGATTTAAGGAATCCGGAAGGGATTTCATAGATACGAGGTTTTCTGTAATCAGAATTTCTGCGATTATTATAGTTTTTGCTTTCAGTTCTTCCAAGAGGGCGACCGTTTAAATAAACTCTGTCGGTGTCATCAATTTTGCCAAGGACCAGATAAAGTCTTTCGGAGCGGAGAGTAGAAGGCATTGTAAATCTTTTGCGATACCATGCCAATCCGTCGAGGTCGTCAAAACCTTGATACTCCCATGGAGAAGGCACATTGATAGAGTTCCATTTACTGTCATCGAAGTCAGCATCAAAAATATCTTTTTTAGCGTATGGGGAAAATTTCCATTTTCCGCTTAGGTCGAGTGAAAGCAGTGCCTGATTGCTGTCATAGCAAAGCCCAATTTTTTTGCCATAGTAAATACCTCCGCGGATAGCTTCGTCGTATACTCTGACAGCTATGACGTTATCAGCTGTTTTCAGAATATTTTTGGGGATGTAGTAAATCCTTTCGATATCGTAAGCTGATTTATAGTCAGGGAAAAAACTACCTGTCTGACCAACTTTAATTCCATTGATAAAGACTTCATCGACATCATCGATACATCCGAGGAGGAGAGCTATTGTCCCCTCTTCGGGTAATGATTTAATGTTGAAATTTTTTCTGTACCATCCGTAACCGTTGTAATTTTCATAATACCGTTCCCATTCGGAAGGGACAGATATTTTATCCCAGTCGGAAACATTAGTTGAAGGTTTTGCCCATTCGGGATTGTCGCCAACTGTGAAGCTCCATTGCCCCTCAAGATCAACAATGTAAGTCCATACGCTTGCATTGGAATTTAATGATGACAATGCAAGTATTATTATCAGGACTACAGAATATTGAATTTTTGTTTTCATCGTGAGAAAGGTATTAATGAATTAATTAATCAGGAAGCCAAGTATTTTAATACAATTGGCAAATTGAAGTATTTTCCTGTCATGCTTTCATCGGCATCAATAACTTTGTTGTTAAGCAAGTTCATGATATACTGAGAAGCTTCTTCGTTTTCAGCTTTTACTTTAACGATTTTAATTTTCTTTTCAGAATCAACCATAAAGCTTATAATTACATTTTCATTGAGTTTGTCAATGTTTTGATTATAAAGGTAGTTGTTTGCCTTATTAAAATCGAGTCTGATTGTGTTCTTAATCAGATACCTGAGATCGTCGTTGTTATTAACTTCGTGGTACTTTGCAGGAGCAGCAACAGCTGTAAAAGCAAATGCTGCAAAAAGGATTGTAATTAAAAAAGTTTGTGTTTTCATGGCTTTAAAATTTTAATTAATCATGGCTATTTTTAAATGAAATAATTTAACGATACAAATCTATCGCTGCAATATAATCTGAATGTATAAATAGCATAATAAGATGTTACAAATTGTCACAAATTGTAACAAGAAAGGAAGAGGAATATAAGAGTCAGATTACCAATTTATAGCCAACGCCATGAACAGTGACTATATGGTTAGTATTATTCCGATCAACCTTTTGGCGGAGCCTTAAAATAAAATTATCGACTGTTCGGGCAATAGGTTGATAATCATTACCCCAGACTGAGTCAAGCAAGTCATCACGGCTGACGATCATGCCTGTGTGTTTATAGAGGTAATGTAGAATTTCGAATTCTTTATGTGACATTTTCACAGTCCCCGATTCGTCAAAGGCTTCAAGGGTTTTAAAAGATACTTTCAGTTTGCCGATTTCAATCAGTTCCGATGAATTTTGATCGGCTTGTCCTTGTGATCTGCGTAGAATAGCTTTTATTCTGGCAAGTAATTCTCTCAGGCTGAAAGGTTTGGTGATATAATCATCGGCACCTAGTTCAAGTCCGAGTACTTTGTCAAGTTCTTCACCTCTAGCCGTAAGAAGTATAACGGGAGTTTTAATGTTTTGTTTCCGACCTTGTTTTAGTACTTCAAAACCTGAAAGTCCGGGTAGCATGATATCAAGGATTACGAGATCGTAATCGTCTGATTGCCATAACTTAAAGCCAGTATCTCCCCGATCGGATGTAAGGACTGTATATCCTTCAAATTCAAGGTTGTCGCGAAGTCCGGCAAGCATTGCCTGTTCATCTTCAATAATAAGTATTCGTGCCATTTTATTTATTAATTACAGGTGGAAAAATTAAACTAAAGCAGCTTTTCTTGCCGGGCTCACTGCTTACTTTAACTTTTCCTCCAAATGCTTTCATATTATTTAAAACTATATTCAAACCAAGACCTGCGCCTTTAACCTTGTTTGCCAGGTTACCTTTGGATACCCTGTAAAACTTGTCAAAGATTTTTCTTTGGTTACGTTTAGAAATTCCAATTCCATTATCATGAATTTCAAGAACAACACGGTTGTTAAGTGGCAGGCATTTAATTTCAATTCTTTTATCATTGTCCTTGCTATATTTGATAGCATTATCGAGAAGGTTTATTACAGTTTCGACAAGAGCTTCACGATCAGCCATGACAGATATGTCTTCACAGTTTGAAGTATATGTGCAACTTACATTGTTTGCTTTGAAGTGAGGTTCCCAGTTTGATATGACATGGCGAACAATCTCGTTAATCTTCACTTCTTCAATATGATAAGTGCGTTTTTTCTTTTCAATCTTAGAAAAATTAAGGATACGGTTTACAAGTCCCGATAGTCGTCCCGTTTCTTCGTTGATGACATTAAGATATTGCATTTTCTTATCTTCATCTTTGATTCTTCCAAGCTGGAGGGTTTCGGAATACATGCTTATCAGGGCAAGTGGAGTCCTCAGCTCATGAGAAACGTTGGCTATAAATTCCGACTTCATATTGTTCACCCTGATAGTTTTACGTATTGTAAGTACAATTATCAGAGTGCCAATGAGAGAAAGTAAAAACAATGCAATAAGAAGATGATTTTCAGTTTTGCTTCTTTTCTGAACTAAATCTTCAATAGTTTGAGTCTTAAGCTGAATGCTGAATTTAATACCGGGCAGATACCATGATCGGGCCTGATGGCGAGAGTCGGGAGTTACCAGCGGGTCTGTAGTATAAAGATTCAGGCTTTCGATGCTGTCATCCACTGAAATAACAAATATATCCTGGGCTGTTTGTTCTATTTTTTGACGCAGGTTTTGATTTACAATCAAATTAAGATCAGCGAGGATAGTGCAATAAAGATCGTTATTCCCTGATTTAAGGAAGAAGGTAAAAACAATATCATTGCCATATCTTTCGGCATGAATTTTTTGGTAATTATCTTTTATGAAGTTACTTAATGAACTAAGAGTATTCTTGCTAACATCAGGAATAAGAAATAAGCTATCGTTATTGGAATACACTTCACGAAATTGTTTATTGCTAAATGATTTTATTTCTATTTGTTTCAGCGCCTGATTATTTGAAAAAAGCTTATCGGTAATTGTTTCAGGTAATGAACCTGAAAAGTCTACAGGTAAATCAATATTGTTGATCCATTGGTTAACCATATTTTCAGTCTCCTGATTAAGAGAGAAAAGGATTGATTCAACCTGTTTTTCAAAAACGAGCTGCACCATTTTTTCATTGTCTGAGAGAGATGCCGACCTTTTTACAAGATAATATGCAATTGGCATCAGATTGACAGACAACAGTAGAATAATAGTAATGAGCAGCCTTTTGGACATTTTCTAAATTATTAATACTTCTCAAAATTATTCATTTATGTTTAAATTGAAGATAAACTGAATTATTTTAGTTACAGATTTTTATTAAAAGGAAAATTGTGGTAACTTTTCGCTAATAATAAATACAAAGTAAACTATGGATTCAACTAATTCAATTATCAACAGAGTGAAATCGATGATACTTACACCTAAAAAAGAATGGGAAGTCATTGCCTCTGAAGAAAGTACTGCTGCCTCTGTTTTTATTGGTTATCTGTTACCTTTGGTTATAATAGTTGCAATAGCAAATTTCATAGGGTATTCTATTTTCGGGGTAAACAGTCCGTTGGGAAAAATCGTTGGATTTGGTTGGGGAGTGAGATATGCAATACTGACTTTTGCAAACTATATTGTAGGAACATTTCTGGCAGCTTACGTAATATCTTTTCTGGCTCCGAGTTTCAAAGGCGAAAAGAATTACAGGAAAGCTTTCAAGCTTGTAGTTTATTCCTATACTCCCATTTTAGTAGCCGGATTATTATATATCATTCCGGCTCTTGGAACTTTAGTTCTGATAGCAGCTATTTATTCTCTATATATCCTTTATCTTGGGATTGGGCTAATGACCGGAGTGCCTAAAGAAAAGCAAACAACTTTTTTAATAGTTTCAATAGTTGTATTGATAGTTGTATATGCAATAGTATCATTGGTTTTCACTAAGATTATAATATAAATCATTTATGAAAGTTATCCCCATTTTCCTTATTGCAATAATGTTTGTAAGTGTATTATCCTGTGATTCTGATGATGTTTTCAGGAAATTTGAAACAAAATATATGATTGCTGATTTTGATGATGGAGGTGAAGTAATATCAACTCAGGATAATTCAGATCAATATTCATATCTCAGGTTTGTTGTCAGGGGAAGTCATAGCGGGAAAACTCCTGAGGGCAAGTGGCTTTTTGAAGTACACATGTACACATACATTGATCTTTACAAAGGCACTGAAATGGAGGGTAAATTGAAAGGATACTATTCCGGGGAGATTTATTTTCCGGAATTTGAGATAAATGTTTCCAAATTAAATGTTAACCCTCAGGAACCAAGAAGGAGTGATACATTTTTCTATATAGCTGATCAGACTAAATTGCCATATTACTATACAAATCCGGGAAGATTTTATGTTGAGTATATACAAGAAGGATGGAAGATTCATGCAATTGAAGGATTTCAGCCGGTAATTACATGTTTACCGGAAGATATGAGGATTGGATTTGTAGGATTTACATACGATGAAAGAATAACCCCATCACTTAGTTTTAATATCATTAATCGCGAAAATGTAGTTATTTCAACTATCAGATTCAGGGGGAGTCTTACTGAATTTTATGATATTGAAGTCTCAGAGCAATGGAAAAGATTTAATCCAATGAACGATTATCTTGATAATCCTGAGGATATTCCAAATATTTATTAAGAACACTATCAATCAATTAAATTAATATAAACAAGAAAGTTATGAAAAAAATTATTTATTATGTTCTTCCCTTGATGCTTGCATTGCTTATTGTATCATGTGGAGGTAAAAAGACGACTGAGGAAAAGATTGTTTCTGATCTTAAAAAGATTGAAAAAGAAGCTGCAAAAACTAATGATCTTAGTAGCAAAGCGAAAATTTTCAATGTAAAGTCGGGTTACATTAAATATAAAAATAAAGCCATGGGAATGGAGATTATCAGGGAATTTTGGTTTGATGATTATGGAGCAATTCAGTACGAAGAAAATATAATGGATATGATGGGTGTAAAAACCGGAAGTCTTGGATTGGTAAAGGATGGTTACAGATATACATGGAACATAAAAGATACAAGTGGAGCAAAGATGAAATTCCTGACTGCCCGTTACACGGAGTTTGAAGACGTAGCCAAGGAAGATATTGAAAGGTATAAAATGAAAGATCATGGAACTGAAGTTGTTGCAGGAAAGAAGTGCAGAAAGGTAAGTGTAGAAGATCCGGTTAGTGCAATGACCTGGACATGGGAAGGGGTGCCAATTAAAACAGTTACCAAGATGGGAGATGATGAAGTAATAATGGAAGCTATTGAAGTTAAGGAAGGTGATGTTCCTGCTTCTAAATTTGAAATTCCTTCTAATATAACTTTTAAAGAATTTTAATATTGATATACAGTTAGTTATTTGTTACAGCTTATGGCAAATAACTAACTTCTTTATCTTTTTTAAAATAAAGTGATAATTTTCTTTATTGCTTTAACAAATTCATCAACTTCAGTCTTTGTATTGTAAAATGCAAAAGAAGCTCTGACTGTTCCTGCAATTTTATAGTGATACATTATTGGATCGGCACAATGATGTCCTGTTCGAACGGCAAATCCCATTTTATCAAGAAACATGCCCATATCATAGGGGTGTATGTTATCGACGAGAAATGAAATTACACCAGATTTATAATCAGAATTACCATAGATTTTCAATCCGGGTATTTTATTTAATTCAGATTCGGCATATTGAATCAGATCATGTTCATATTCAGCAATATCATCAAATCCAATTTCAAGTATATAATCGATTGCTGCCCCCATACCGATAACTTCAGTAAAGTTGGGGGTTCCGGCTTCAAACTTATATGGAAGTTCGTTGAAGGTAGTCTTTTCAAAAGTAACCTTTTCAATCATTTCTCCACCGCCTAAAAAAGGAGGCATTTTTTCAAGGTATTCTTTTTTACCATAAAGGCATCCAACTCCTGTGGGTCCGTATAATTTATGGCCTGAAAATGCAAAGAAATCGCAATCCATCTTTTGCATGTCGACTCTTAAATGCTGTATTCCCTGTGCTCCGTCGACAAGTACAGGAACTTTATGCAGGTGAGCAATTTTAACAATTTCTTCAACGGGGTTTATAGTGCCCAGAACATTGGAAACAAGAGTAATTGCAATTAATCTTGTTCTTGGTGTTATCAATTCAGGTATCAATTCAATATTGAGGTCACCTTTATCATTAAAAGTAAGGACTTTTATTTTAGCTTTTTTTCTTTCACAAATAATCTGCCATGGAACTATGTTTGAATGGTGCTCCATTTCAGAAACAATAACTTCATCACCTTCATTTATGAAAGCTTCTCCAAATGAGTAAGCTACCAGATTAATACTTTCAGTAGTTCCCTTAGTAAAGATAATTTCTTCTCTATTGGCAGCATTAATAAAATCTTTAACCTTATCGCGGACAGCTTCAAACTGTAGTGTTGTTGCTGAGCTCATGTGGTGAGCGCCACGGTGGGGGTTTCCGTTGTATGTAGTATAAATTTCTTCGACTGCCTTCAAAACCTTAAGAGGTTTATAGCTTGTGGCAGCGTTATCTAAATAGACATATTTTTTACCTGCTACTTCAGTGTTGAGTATTGGAAAATCTTTTCTGATTTTTTCTATGTCAAGGCTCATAAAATTAAGGTTTAATTAATGGCTGCAGGTAAGAGAACAGTGCTGACAAGGACCAAGGTCTCCTTTCAACCTTCTGTTTACCAGTTCTTCTATTCTTTCCTTCAACGCAGGTACTTTTATCTGAGAAATAACTTCATCAGCAAAGGCGAACATAATCATTAATCTGGCTTCTTTTTCACTAATTCCTCTTGTTCTCAAATAAAAAAGTGCTTCTTCGTCAATTCTCCCTATTGTAGCACCATGGCTGCATTTAACATCATCAGCATCAATTATAAGCTGAGGTTTGGAATTCATTGTTGAATTTTCTGTAAGCAGCACGTTGTTGTTTCGCTGGAAAGCTTCTGTTTTCTGAGCATCAGGGAAGACGTGAATCTTACCGGAGAACGCACCGCTGGCCTTATCGTCAAGGATATTCTTGAAAATCTGGTTACTGGTACAATTTGGTACAACATGATCAATAAAAGTAAAGTTATCTATATGTTGGTTTTGATCGGCATATGCTATACCATTAACACTGGCATTTGCGTATTCTCCATCAAGAGAAACATTTATGTTATTTCTTACAATGCCTCCGTTAAGAGTAACAAAATTAGTGTCTAAATCAGAATTTGCTGATAATGAAATATAAAGATTATTGTTGTTAGCTGCAGCATTATGCTGATTTTGAATTGCATAAAATCCCATACGCGCAGATTTTCCAACAAAACATTCAGTGAGATTATTAAGTATATAATAATTTCTATTCAAAGTGTGATCACAAAAGACAATCTTGGCCTCACTATTTTCACCAATGATAAACATATTTCTCTGGATAGCAAGAGTATTGGTCTTGGAATTGAGGATATTAATAATCTGTACGGGCTTTTCAATAGTGACATTATCAGGTACATAAAGGAACAACCCATCTTTTGCAAAAGAGGTATTCAGGTTTGTAAGAGGATCGTCTGTCGTACCTGAAAGTTTGTTGTAGTTTTTTTCTACCAGTTCAGGATAATTATTTGCAGCATATTGAAGACCGCAGCAGATAACACCTTCAGGAAGGTTTTCAAACATCATGTTTCGGTTGTAATACCATCCGTTTATCATCAGAATTACATGAGCATTTAGCTGAGGCACGTCGCAGCGGAACATATCATGAAGTTTCACTTCATTGAAAACATAGCGTGGAACCACATCATAGTCGTTTTGAAAGACGGGTCTTAAATCCGTGAACTTATAGTTTTCATTTTTTTTTGAAGGTATACCTTTGGCACTGAAGATTCCGATTGCTTTATCACGGATATCATTCATGAAAGGAGGGCACCCTTCAAAATAAACTGCCTTGTTTTGAATATAAAGGTTAGTCAGTTCTTCAGTAGCGGTATAATTCAAAGTTTCCATACTTATTCTCCCAGCTCTTTTTTAATCCAGTCGTAACCTTTACTTTCAAGTTCATAGGCTAACTCTTTACCTGCCGATTTTACAATCTTACCGTTGTAAAGGACATGAACAAAGTCGGGTACAATATATTCAAGAAGGCGTTGATAGTGAGTTACAACAATCGTTGCATTTTCAGGAGTTTTAAGTTTATTGACACCGTTGGCAACAATTCTCAGAGCATCAATATCAAGGCCTGAATCTGTTTCATCGAGGATTGCAAGTTTAGGTTCAAGCATAGCCATCTGGAAAATTTCATTTCTTTTCTTTTCACCACCGGAGAAGCCTTCGTTAACAGATCTGTTAGTAAGCTGAGAGCTTATTTCAACTATTTTCTTTTTTTCTTCCATCAGTCTGAGAAACTGAGAAGCAGTCAGGGGTTCAAGACCTTTATATTTACGGTGTTCATTGATAGCAGTTTTCAGGAAAGTTGCCATACTGACACCCGGTATTTCAATTGGGTATTGAAAACCCAGGAACAAGCCACTGCGTGCACGCTCTTCAGCTGACAGCTCAAGTAAATTGTTGCCAAGGAAAGAAATATAGCCTTCAACGACTTCATATTTCTCATTACCTGCAAGAACATTAGCCAAAGTACTTTTTCCGGAACCGTTGGGTCCCATTATAGCATGAACTTCACCGGCTTTAACTTCAAGGTTAATCCCTTTAAGGATTTCCTTTCCTTCAACTTTGGCATGTAAATTTTTTATCTGTAACATTTTTGAATTCAATTTTTATTAATAATTGGTAATCAACCTACGCTTCCTTCAAGGCTTATTTGTAATAGCTTTTGAGCTTCAACGGCAAATTCCATGGGGAGTTTGTTTAGGACTTCTCTGGCATATCCGTTAACAATCATAGCAACAGCATCTTCAGTTGATATACCTCTTTGGTTGCTGTAGAATATCTGATCTTCACTTATTTTAGAGGTTGTAGCTTCATGTTCGAGTATTGCAGTTTTATTAGCACATTCGATGTATGGGAAAGTGTGGGCGCCGCATTTATCTCCCATAAGCAATGAATCGCATTGAGAAAAGTTACGAGCATTTTCTGCATTTTTAGTAACTCTGACTAGTCCCCTGTATGAATTACTGCTAAATCCGGCTGATATACCTTTTGAAACAATAATGCTTTTAGTGTTTTTTCCTATATGGATCATTTTTGTTCCGGTATCAGCCTGCTGATGATTATTGGTTAGTGCTACAGAGTAGAATTCTCCGCTTGAATTATCACCAAGTAAAACGCAGCTTGGATATTTCCATGTAATTGCAGATCCTGTTTCAACCTGTGTCCATGATATTTTTGAATAGTCGCCTTTG
The DNA here is from genome assembly GCA_964443445.1 of uncultured Prolixibacteraceae bacterium. Classification (GTDB taxonomy): domain Bacteria; phylum Bacteroidota; class Bacteroidia; order Bacteroidales; family Prolixibacteraceae; genus CAYMTR01. The sequence goes on from CAYUEI010000014.1 coordinate 9,873, forward strand.
CAAATGCCTCTTTTAGTAACGAAGTTAAATATACCTCCCTTGCCATTTTTATCACCCGGATACCAGTTTTGGACAGTAGAATATTTTACTTCGGCGCGTTCCATTGCAATAATTTCAACAACAGCAGCATGTAATTGATTCTCATCACGCATGGGAGCTGTACATCCTTCAAGATATGAAACGTAGCTATCGTCATCGGCAACTATCAGAGTCCTTTCAAACTGTCCGGTATTGGCAGCATTGATCCGGAAATAAGTTGACAGTTCCATTGGGCATCTTACTCCTTTTGGGATATAGCAAAAAGAACCATCGCTGAAAACAGCGGAGTTCAGGGCAGAAAAGAAATTATCAGCATACGGGACCGCATTGCCAAGATATTTCCTTACCAGGTCGGGATATTCGCGGACTGCTTCACTAAAGGAACAAAAGATTATGCCTTTTTCGGCAAGTGTTTCCTTGAAGGTTGTCTTGACAGAAATGCTATCCATAACAGCGTCAACAGCCACTCCGGTAAGGTGTTTCTGTTCTTCGAGAGGAATTCCAAGTTTATTGAAAGTGTCAAGTAATTCAGGATCAACTTCATCAAGACTATCAAGTTTCTTTTTTTGTTTTGGAGCAGCGTAATATATTATTTCCTGATAATCGATTTTAGGAATCTTCAAATAAGCCCAATCCGGCAATGTCATTTCCAGCCATTTACGATAAGCTTTCAACCTAAAGTCAAGGAGCCATTCAGGTTCTCCCTTCTTTAAAGATATTAATCTGACAACATTTTCATTAAGCCCTTTTTCTATTATTTCTGTCTCAATATCAGTAACAAACCCAAATTTATATTCTTCACTTGTTACTTTATCAAGGATTTTATCCTGTTGGCTCATATAAATAAAATTTAAACTGAATGTAATTCTAACAAATAAAACGTCAGACGGTTTAATAAATGTTGCAAAGATAGCAAAGTAGTCTTATTTTTGGCATCTTCAATTTACAATTCACATATTAACAACATTGCTGAAATGACTGATAAAGAAAGAAAAGTAACACCTATTTCTGAACTTGGAGAATTTGGATTAATTGACAGGATAACTGAGAAATTTAAGAATAAAAATAAATCAACACTTAAAGGGGTTGGTGATGATGCAGCTGTTCTGGAATATGGGGATAAGCAAATTGTTGTCACGACCGATCTTCTTACAGAGGGAGTTCATTTCAACCTGATGTATGTTCCATTGAAGCATTTGGGTTATAAATCGGTAGTTGTTAATTTAAGCGATGTGGCAGCAATGAATGCAACACCAACACAAATAACAGTTTCGATAGCAATATCTTCAAAATTCTCAGTAGAGGCGATTGAGGAATTGTATGAAGGGATAAATCTGGCATGTGAAAAGTATGGTGTTGATTTAATAGGAGGCGATACAACTTCTTCGCTTACTGGATTGACAATCAGTATAACAGCTATTGGTACAGTCATTTCCGGAGAATCGGTATACCGGGGAGGAGCAAGGAAAAACGATCTTATTTGTGTTACTGGTGATTTGGGAGGAGCTTATATGGGGCTTCATCTTCTTGAAAGGGAGAATGAAGTTTTCAAAGGTAATTCTAATATACAACCAAAGCTTTCAGGCTACGATTATATTTTGGCAAGACAGCTAAAGCCTGAGGCGAGAACAGATATGAAATTAAAGTTCAGTGAATTGGGGATTAAGCCTACTTCAATGATTGACATATCCGATGGTTTATCGTCGGAGATAAAACATATATGCAAGAATTCGGGAGTAGGGGCTAAAATATATGAAGATAAAATCCCAATGGATAATGAGACCAGGAAGATGGGTGAGGAATTGAATATAAATCCTATTGTCGCAGCATTAAACGGAGGAGAAGATTATGAGCTTTTATTTACTGTTTCACTTGAAGATCGTGATAAAGTTAAAAATCATCCGGATATTACGGTAATTGGACATATTGTCGATGTCGCAGAAGGAGTTAACCTTGTTACATCAGGAGGATCGGAGATAGAAATAACTGCACAGGGATGGAATCCGCTTAATTAATGAAAAATTAATCGATCTGAGAATTGGTTGAAAAAAAAGAAAGGTGAATTCTAAATATAAAAAGAATTCACCTTTTTATTTAAACTTCTTTATAAACAATTGCGTTGATATTCATTCCTGCGCCGACAGAGGTGAATATTAAGTTGTCGCCGCTTTTAATCCTGTGATTGCCGAGTTTATTCTTTTTAATAAGGTCATACATAGTCGGAACTGTACCTGCCGAAGTATTTCCAAGAAAACTAATCGTCATAGGCATTATTTCATCTGTAGGGCCTTGAGTTTTGTAAAGTTTCATTAGTCTTTGGCAAATAGCTTCATCCATTTTTTCATTTGCCTGGTGGATAAGGACCTTATTGATATCAGCAAGGGTAAGGCCTGCTTTATCAATAGCTTCTTTAGCTATGGAAGGAACTTTTTGCAAAGCATAAACATAAACCTTATGTCCTTCCATTCTTATATACTTTTTACTTTTATCGTGCCAGGGGTTTAAAGATGTAGTCATTGTAAGAATATCTGCCCAATCAACTGCATCAGTTCTCTCAGCATGAGAAAGAATACCAACCGGAGTAGAGCTTTTAACTCCTTCTACAATAACTGCGCCGGCGCCGTCGGCAAAAATCATACAATCGCGGTCGAAAGGGTCACCTACGCGAGATGTGACATCAGCTCCTATCACCAATCCCCTTTTATATGTGCCTGATTTAATAAAGGAGTTTGCAACAATCATTGATTGCACCCAACCCGGACATCCGGCAAGAATGTCAAAGCATGATATTGAAGGCTTTACTATTTTCAGATGTTGTTTAACTCTTGCCGCAAGGTTAGGAATAAGCATACTGGATGTAGTTCCTGCTTCAATATCTCCGAAATTATGTCCAAAGATGATGAAATCAAGAGAATCGGGATTGATACCGGAGCTTTCAAGTGCATCTTTTGCAGCAAGATATCCAAGATCAGAAGTCATCTGATCATCGGCAGCCCAACGGCGTTCTCCGATATTTGTTATTTCGTAAAATTTATCAATAATTTCCTTATTGGGTTTGTCTAATGCATTTCCGTCCTTTGAATCAAAGAACTTATTATTCATAAAGTCATCATTCTTAACGACTTTTTCGGGAATATAGCTTCCCGATGCGATAATTGTAGTGTAAATTTCTTTATTCATAGATAAATCTGTCTCACTGAAGTTTTTTAGTATATCTTTTTAGCTCAACGGTTTCTCCGTCAAATTCGGCAAAAGAAAAGAAATTGAACCATTCACCAAGCATGATAATTTCTGCTCCGGATTCTATTTTTTCCTTAAGTAAAATATGGCGATGTCCGAAGATATAGTAATCAATATTGTTATTTTTTGAAAAATCGTTAGCAAACTTAACAGCCGATTCATTAATGACGTCTTTTGTATATTCAGGTTCTGTACCTTTTGAAATTCTGCTCCTTTTAGCCCATTCGTGGCCAAACCATATTGCAATATTAGGATGAAGCATGGAAAACATAAACTGGGCAGTTTTGCTTGTAAAAAGGCGTTTAAGGGCAAGATATCCTTTCTCCTTTTGGTCGAGTCCATCGCCATGTCCCAGAAAGAATTTTTTATTCTCTATTTGTTCTATAATTGGTTCTCTGTGGATTATAACTCCTGTTTCAGCAGGAAGGTAATCAAAGACCCATACATCGTGGTTTCCGGTAAAAAAATGGATTGGTATACCCATATCTGAGAGTTCAGCAATTTTACCAAGAGTGCGGACGAAACCCCGGGGAGCTACTTTTCGGTATTCATACCAGAAGTCAAAAATATCTCCCAGCATATAAATAGCGGCGGCATTTTTCCCTGCATCATCAAGCCAATCTACAAAAAGCTTTTCCCTTTCAGGGTTGTTGTTCATAGCAGGGGCACCCAGGTGAACATCAGATATGAAATATGTCTTTTTTATATTCAAAATCTATTTTAAAAAAACAAATAATACTTATGTAGGAATCTCATTTTTTAAAAACGGACGCAATATAGAAAAAAACATATAACGTGAAAGAAAAATTGCCCGACAAGGCTAAAAGATGTCAATATCTATCGAATTTTGATATTAATTAGTTAAAAATTTCGCTAAGTTTTTTATAAATTGAAGGACCTTTAAGATCTTTGGCAATAATTACACCATCCTTATCCAGCAAATAATTAGAAGGAATATATTTGATGTTGTAACTATTAATAGCACTGATACATCCGTTGAGGTCATTTACATTGGTCCAGTTAAGCTGATCATTTTTAATTGCTTTTACCCAAGATGTTTTTAAAGTATCGATGCAAACCTGATAAATTTCGAATCCTCTATTTTTGAATTTACTATAGTTTTCTTTAAGAACCGGGTTTAGAATGCGGCTATCAGCATCATTGGCTGACCAGAAATGCAGAAGGACATATTTTCCTCTTAATGAAGAAAGATTAATAATTCGGCCAGAGCTGTCAGGCAGGCTTATTTCAGGTGAGTTGACACCTTTTTCTTTAATAAAATTCTGAACTTCAAGATTATGGACATCCTGCATCAGTTGTTTTGTATCTTCATAAAGTGTTTTTGCATGTTCTGAATTAGGATACATTGAATAAAGAGCAGAGGCTGCGACTTTTATAGTTTGTAAATCCTGGACAACGTAGTTTCCATTATTGAATTTTTGATATATAGCCAGTACAGATGCAAGGGAAAAAGGATTTTCGGAAATAAATCTGTTGGAAAACTGTTGTTGTTCGAGTATCAGGTTATTGATTCTTCGTTGCCATTCAGATATTTTTTCTTCATATCCCGGAGTGTTGACATATAAAGAAATTAAGGAGGTTACTGAATCTATACTGTTATTAGTATTCGCCAGATGGTTATTCAGCTCTTTAACTTTTAGAGAACCGTATGAGCCTTCAATTTTGTATTCCTTTGAAAAGTTAATAAAATCAGCAGAGAAGTTTATTTTTTCCAAAGAATCAATGAGGAGAGTAATAAACTTTTGATTTCCTGCTTTCAAAAGGAAAAAAGTAGGTTTATCAATTTTACCATTCAGTTTAAATCTTCCTTTGTCATCAATTGTGGAAGAATCGAAAGGTGTAGAGCTATTTATACTCAACTTTTCAAGATAAATTTTTTTATTAGGCGAATTAGTAATCTTACCTTCAATGATAAAATTATCTGATTTATTACATGAAGAAAGTGAAATCAGAATAATATAAAAGAATAGATATTTTTTCATAATGAAAATTTCATAATTTGCAGCTAAAATAACATTTTATCGAAAAGAGAAAAATCTATTAACAATTTTTAAGAAAATTGAAAAAAATGATTGAACAAAATAATTACTTTTGGCAACTAATTCACAAGAAGAATTGAAGATACATTACGACATAGATTTTTTCAAAGCTACTAATCCTGTAATTACAATCGGGACTTTTGATGGAGTACATTTAGGTCATAGGAAAGTAATAGCAAGGTTGAATGAAATAGCTCGGGAACTAAGAGGAGAGAGTGTAATATTTACTTTCTATCCACATCCTCGTCTTGTTGTTTCAGCCAATGAGTCGAATCTCAGGTTATTATCTTCTTTTACAGAAAAAGCAGAACTGCTTGAGAAGGCTGGTGTAGATCATCTTGTTGTATTCCCTTTTACCCTTGATTTTGCCGAAATGTCGTATGAAGAATTCATCAGGGAAATACTTATAGAAAAGATGCATATTCATACTTTGGTTGTTGGTCATGATCACAGGCTGGGGAAGAAAAGAGAAGGTTCATATGAGAATATTCTTTCGCTGCAAAAGAAGCTTTCTTTTAACGTTGAAAAGATAGATACTTTTATTTTGAATGAAGTCGATATAAGTTCATCGAAAATCAGGGCAGCAATACAAAGTGGAGATTTTGATAAGGCAAACAGTTTTCTTGGCTATAATTATTCCATTCAGGGAGTTGTAACAGAGGGGAAGAAGATTGGCAGAGGAATTGGTTTTCCAACGGCGAATATCATTTGTGGGGATCCGTATAAGCTTGTTCCAGTTGAGGGTGTTTATGCTGTCACTATAGGCTTTGAAGATAAAATGTATAAGGGCATGATGAATATCGGATTCAGGCCTACATTCAACAATAATGCAGATCACAGAACATTAGAGGTTAATATATTTGATTTTGATCAGGACATTTATCAAATGCAACTTACTGTATTCATTCACAAAAGAATACGGGATGAGAGGAAATTTCCAAATATCTACAGATTAAAAGATCAGTTAATTGAAGATAAAGCGGAAGCATTAAAAATTCTTGAAGGGGTTTTTTAAATTCAATGTTGTATTATCTTTGTGATCTTTATCAGAATAATAGTTTAAAAAAAAATCAATAAAAATGGAATATAAAGTTTCAGATATAAAGCTAGCCGGTTTTGGCAGAAAAGAAATTGAGATTGCCGAAAAGGAAATGCCCGGTTTGATGGCTATACGCAAGAAATATGGTGAGAGTAAACCTTTGTCTGGTGCAAGAATAATGGGTTCATTGCATATGACAATTCAAACAGCAGTTCTCATAGAGACACTTGTTGAGCTTGGAGCAAAAGTCAGATGGGCAAGTTGTAATATTTTTTCAACACAGGATCATGCTGCAGCGGCAATTGCTGAAGCTGGAATACCTGTTTTTGCATGGAAAGGAGAAACACTTGAAGAATACTGGTGGTGCACAGAAAGAGCATTGGATTTCGGTAACGGAATTGGACCAAATTTGATAGTAGATGATGGAGGAGATGCAACTATGATGGTGCATATAGGTTGTGCTGCTGAAAATGATTCTTCAGTACTTGAAAAAGATACTGATGCCCCCGATGAATTCGAGCTATACAAGTGTTTAAAGAAAACAATAAAAGAAAATCCGGGTCGCTGGCATAAAGTAGCAAAAGAAATAAGAGGTGTATCAGAAGAAACAACAACTGGGGTTCACCGTCTTTATCAGATGCTGGAAGAAGGTAAATTATTATTTCCTGCTATTAATGTAAATGATTCAGTTACAAAATCAAAGTTTGACAATCTTTACGGATGCAGGGAATCATTGGCAGATGGTATAAAAAGAGCTACCGATGTTATGATCGCAGGTAAAGTAGTTATAGTAGCCGGATACGGAGATGTTGGGAAAGGCTGTGCCCGCTCAATGAGAGGCTATGGAGCAAGAGTAATTGTAACTGAAATTGATCCAATATGCGCGTTACAGGCAGCTATGGAAGGTTTTGAAGTTAAGACAATGGAAGAAGCTGTCTCAGAAGGTAATATATTTGTTACCACTACCGGTAACAAGGATATTATTACTGGAGAACATATGGCTTCGATGAAGGACCAGGCTATAGTTTGTAATATTGGACATTTCGACAACGAGATACAAGTTAACAGACTAAATAAGTGGCCGGGAATTGTTATTACAAATATCAAACCTCAGGTTGATAAATACACTTATCAGGATGGACATTCAATATACTTGTTGGCTGAAGGGCGTTTGGTGAACCTTGGTTGTGCAACTGGTCATCCTTCATTTGTAATGAGTAATTCATTTACAAATCAGACTCTTGCTCAGATCGAACTATTTACCAAAGAGCATGAACTAGGAGTATTTAGGTTGCCTAAAAAACTTGATGAAGAGGTTGCCCGTTTGCATCTTGAACAAATAGGAGTAAAGCTGACAACTCTTAGCAAAGATCAGGCTGACTATATAGGTGTAAATGTTGAAGGACCTTTTAAACCTGAGCATTACAGATATTAATTCTTGACGAAAATCTTGTTGCCCAATAAACCAATGTTGTAATACTTCAAAGGTTTTTTGGCATCACCGTCAACCGGATATCCTGTGACAAGTTCAAACTTTGAACTACAACAAGGGCAAACAGCATAGAAGCTGTTGCCTTCGTTTATTACTGTACATTCTCTACTTAATTCATTTGTACATGTAGCATCAAAGGCATGGTACATTGAATTAGAGGGAGATGAAAAATCATAGTATTCACAATAAATGATTACACCTCCATAACCGGCTTGAGGTATAAGTTCAGAATATCCGGGATTGGCAAGGTTATTATTTATTGTGAGGTCAATAGTGAAATCAACAAGGGTATAGGGTACATAATCCTGGTAATCTTCATCACAAGAAATAAACAGAAGGGATAATATTGAAAAAATAAAAATATATTTCAGTTTAATCTTCATTTTGATTACTTTTAAGAAGTTATGCAAATTTAATCTATTACAACGTTTCAATGGAAGATTTAATACCTTTTTTAATTGTTATACTTGTTTCTGTTGTCGGTGCAATTGGTAGCAGGAAAAAGAAACGAAATGCAGGAGAGAATATTGCCGAACCTCATCATAAAGCATTTGAAGAAGATATTTTTAATTGGCTTGATAAACTGAAGATTAATGAAGAGGAAGAACCTTTTCCATATATGTCACCTGAACAGGAAATAGAACCTGTAGTGGCTGAAGAAAAGGCAGTTGTACCTGAACCGGCAAAACAAGCAGCAACAATTCCAAGTATATTTGACAAGTACAATGGGTTTATAACTACCCAGGAAAGAGAAGATATAATGGCTAAAGAAGGAGTTTCAGCCATCAATAAAAATAAAATATCTGAGGGAGATTTAACGAAGCAAAATTTAAATAGCGAAATAGAAATCAAAAAACGGGTTAAGATTGAACTTGATATGAAGAAAGCTGTTATATACAGTGAAATTTATAATAAAAAGTATATATGATAACATGTTTAATAACACTCATTTATGAAAATGTTGTGTTAAAACATGTAATTAGATATTGAAAAATTATTATTTTTGTGAGTGAATTGGAGTTCTGGCTCGATGAGTCGGAATTCTATTTTTTTTTACCCATTATTATAACATTTTGTATTATGTCTGGAATAAATTACATGACCGAGGAAGGTTTAAAAAAACTTAAAAAAGAGCTTGAACATTTGGTTAAAGTTGAACGTCCTTCCATTTCTAAACAGATAGGTGAAGCTATTGAAAAAGGGGATATTTCAGAGAATGCCGAATATGATGCAGCTAAAGATGCACAAGGCTTACTCGAAGCACGTATCGCAATGTTACAGGCTCAAGTTGCAAGCGCCAGGATTATTGATGAGTCAAAGATTGATACTTCTGTTGTTCAGATAATGAATGTTGTGACAATAAAAAATCAGAAAACAAACATAATAATGAAATATACTATAGTTTCCGAACACGAAGCTGATCTTAAGGCCGCAAAAATTTCTATTAAAACGCCTATTGCTAAAGGTCTTTTGGGGAAAAAAGTCGGAGATGTTGTTAATATTAGCGTTCCTTCAGGGGTTATACCTTTTGAAATAATTGATATATCACTTTAATTATCATGTCATCTATATTTACTAAAATAGTTAACGGGGAAATACCTTCTTACAAGATAGCTGAGGATGATAATTTTTATGCTTTTCTTGATATTTTTCCTCTTGCCAAGGGCCATACACTTGTAATTCCAAAAAAGGAGGTAGATTACATATTTGATTTAGATGAAGAAACATATAAAGGCTTACACGTATTTGCGCGAAAAGTAGCACTCGCATTAAAAGAAGCTATACCATGCAAAAAAGTTGGTGTTGCAGTACTGGGGCTTGAAGTACCTCATGCACACATTCATCTTGTTCCGATGCAAAGTGAGCAAGACATTAATTTTGCAAATCCAAAAAAGAAATTTAGCCCTGAGGAATTCAAAGAAATAAGGTCGTCAATTATTGAAAAATTAAAGTAAATAATTTACAAAGCAACTTATTTATTTCAACCTGTCAGGATTCTTTTTAATAAAATCAGACCAGTTTTTATATTCACCTTTTATTGTTGGGTGCGCAGATTTTATCATATGGCAGAAAGCAACAGCCACAGCATCTGTTGCATCAAGTGCTTTTGGCAGGTTAGTAATTCCATACATCTTTTGAAGGAAATAAGCTACCTGTTCCTTAGATGCTTTCCCCATACCTGTAATAGCCTGTTTTACTTGTAGTGGAGCATATTCAAATATTGGAAGATTTCGGTATAATGCAGCAGACATGGCTACACCCTGGGCTCTTCCAAGCTTTAACATCGATTGTACGTTTTTACCAAAGAAAGGAGCTTCTAAAGCAACTTCATCAGGATGATACTGATCGATAATGCTTAAAACCCTTTCAAATATATATTTAAGCTTGTCATAATGGTCACTGTATTTCCCTTGAGTAATGATTCCCATTGAGATGAGGGTGCTTTTCTTTTCAACAACTTCTATTAATCCGTATCCCATTATATTTGAACCTGGATCTATACCAAGTATGATTCTGGGCTTACTCATCAATAAGATTGGATTAATTTGTATATGCCTTTGTACTCCAAAGGTTTATTACTTGTAATTGCTGCACTCTTTAATGGAGAATAATTAAATGAAAGTACAGGATTGGTTATTATGCTAATAGCAGTTTTAAGCATCCCTTCATCAGGATCTCCCCATCCATGAGTCAAATCATCATTAACTAAAATATCAGCCGGCAATCCATTAAAATAATCTCCATATCCAACACTATTGACGTATTTGAATGAAATTGGAAGAACTGAAAGATCTATGTCCTCATTAGTGAAAATATACATTCCAACAGGTTTACCGTGAGTATTACTTCCTATCTGAATACATTCAATATAAGGTTCGAGACAATTAATAACCAATTCGCTTGCTGAGGCTGTGTTTTCTGTTGTTATGAAAATTATTCTTGGAACATTGAGAACTGGACCTCCATAACTGGAAACAATTGTTGTATTCTTGTCAGAGTGCTTATCATTGTTAATGATAGTTCCTATGTTTTTTGTAACAACTGTTTCTCCTCCTATCATTGAGAAAAAATTATATGCTACACTATTTAATCCGCCTCCATTATATCTTAGGTCAACTATTAACTCTTTAATGTTATTATTTTTGAAATTCTCAATAACAGTTTTCAGTTCATCAACAGTAGTTTGATAAAACTGTTCCAATACAAGATAACCGACTTTTGTTTTTTCTATTTCAATAATATTTGAATATAGAACAGAATTCATTTTTACTTCAGCTTTTTTAATTGAAAGAGAAAGCGAATTGTTCTCAGTATCATTAAAGACAAAATCAATTTCTGAATCAGAAGAAAGGGCATTGTTGACACTGTCAAGGTTATCAGACGTAAATCCGTTTACAGAGACTACTTTCCATGCTCTTTTTATTCCTGCAATACCCAATGGGGATTGGTCGTAAACATGAGAAATTCTTATTGTTCTATCATTATCAAGAATAAATCCTGCTCCCAGACCTTCATATGTTCCTTTGTTGAAAAGATTGTTTAATGTTGTCGCCGACATAGAATAGCTCCATCTGTCGAGTGGATTTGAAATAGAGTCAATCAATTCATCAATTGTAGCAAATGAGTTGGGATCGACTTCAGGCATTTTTTCATACCATAAATACCACTCTTTGAAAACTTTATAAACGTATTCATTAGCTGTTTGTTTAGGTTTATTCTCAGGGAAAATTAAATCACATGAATTGAATAAAATCATCATTCCAAACAGGAAAACATATATGGAGTAAGGCCTTAAATTATGTCTCATGTTAATATGAATTATAATAATATATTAATTAAAAGAAAGCAGGTGCGTCATATTCATCCGGTAAAGGAATATCTTCGGGTTTAATAATATCTCCTCTTAATATTCTGTATCTGTTTCTGGAATCTGTCACAAAAATACTTCCGGGATAATTCAATAAAATCAATTTATAAAGTTCCTGTGCTTCTTCAGTGTTTTTCATTATATCTTCATAGATAACAGCAGTTTTGTATAAGGCATCATCAGCAGAAGTTGAAAAAGGATAGTCTTTAATTATTGTTTGGTATATGTAAACAGCACTGTCATACTCAAATCTCTTTTCATAAATCTGAGCTTTTCTCATTAGAATTTTATCTATTAGAGAGTGTCCGGGGTAGAGGATATTAATGGAATCGTAAGTTTGTATAGCTTTGTTTTCTTTATTTTGGAATATAAGCAGGTCTCCTCTTGCAAAAATCTGAATAGGCTCTTCAATAGTATCCATTTCGTAATATGCGGAAATAAGCATTGAAAGTTCCATCGCATCATTAGCAATAAGTTTCGAGGTACTGGCTTTTAGGACATCTACCTGAGCTTTAGCCCAGTTTATATCTCCAAGATAAAAGCCAAGCAGAGCCTTCTTCATTTTTACTTCATCACCAATTGGATTATCCTTGTTGCTGTCAATTATCTGAGCGTATAAAAGAGTTGCTTCCCATAGATTATTATCATAAACATTTATGTCGGCTTGTTCTACCTTTATTGATGAACGCTGAAGGTTATTCAGGTCACGGAATGAAAGTATACTGTCAATAACAGCAAGCGCATCATTTGACCTGTTTAGATAAAAAGAAAGAAAATGGGCATAATCCTTAGCGAAATCTGCAGTTTCATTGTTGTAACCCAATTCAGACAATATTGATTTGAATTTGTTAACAAGAATTTCTGATTGGACATTTTGATCAGCCGGAGTATTTATGTATTTTTTATATTCAGTAGTAACAATTTCTTTCTTTACTTGTTTCAGAATTTTCACAGGAGGTTTTCTTGTTGAAAGATAATCAAGACCTTTCAAAGCAACATCAAACAAATTGTTTTGTGCGGCAGATTTAGAAAATCCTAAAATATTCAAATCTTCATTCTTTGTTCTTTTGTCAAGAGCGATTGATTGATTAAGAGCTTGTGTATAATCTTTTTCTTCAACAAACAACCATATAAGAAGGCGGTTAAATACAATATTTTCAGGTGATTCCTGGATTTTCTTAAGGACTTCTCTTTTGACAAGTTTTCTTAAGCTATTATCAAAATCATATCGCAGCAATGAATTTAACCTTCCTTCAACATTAGGAAGCTGATTATCATCCTCTTTAAGCATAATGAGGTATTCATCCATCATTTTTGTATAGTTTCGGGTATAAGCATATACATAAGCCAAATTTGAACGAAACATTTCTCCCTGTACAATTTCCCTTCCTTTTAAATATGTTTTTTCAGCATATTCAAATTCACGGCGGTTAAAGAAATTGTTTGCAACTGAAGTAATAGCCCCAACGTTATTCTCTAATTCTTTAATGATCTCATCAAAAATTTCAGTTGATTTTTCCTTTTCTCCTTTTTCTTTATAAATAACTCCCAGAGTGATTTGTAATGATGAATTCTTGTTTTTTCTAAGTTGTTTTTTAATTGCTTTTTCAGCTTCATCATAGTCCTTATTTTCAATAAGGCAATTGATATAGCTGTCGAAGTAATAAAGCATTTTTGTCGACTCATAAAGCTCCAGATAAATGGGAGCAGCTTTTTCATATTCTTTACTTCTGTAATAAGTAGAAGCAAGCTGGGCTTGGGTTTGGGTATTGTTAACCTGAGCCAGTGTTGTTAATGCTGAAAAGAAAAGGATTATATATATGTGAAAAATTTTCATCTGTACTTTTTATGCAAAAATAATGCATTTAACAACTCTAAAGGTAAATAAGAGTTTTTGTTTTGGTTATATATAACAGATAAGTAATTTAAATATTATAAAAAAACCACCGAAAAAAACGGTGGTTCTTATATATTGAGCAAATTGTACTAGGTGTAAAGGAAACGTTTTATGTTCCTCTTCGGAGTTTTCTCAAATTCCTCCCTGACTATTTCAATCTTAGATAATTGTTCATATACAGGAACTGAATGATTGAAGTGTTTACGGTTTTCAGCCATAATTTCTTCAATAGAGTCAGCACTTATATTATCATTCTTCATACCGTCATGGTCAGGATAAACGAGAGCAATTAATTTGCTTTCTCTTTGAATAACTACACATTCAGAAATGTATGGCATATTGTTCAAGCGTGCTTCAAGTTCTTCAGGATAAATATTCTGACCGCTAGGTCCAAGAAGCATATTCTTACTTCGACCCTTGATATATATGAAGTTTTCCTTATCAATAATTCCAAGGTCACCGGTTCTTAGCCATCCATCTTCAGAAAACGCATTTTTATTGGCTTCATCATTCATATAATAGCCGAGCATTACATTATCACCTTTAACCTGAATTTCACCTACAGTTCTATATGGATCATCAGAATCAATACGTATTTCCATTCTATCGACAAGCTTGCCGGCTGACAAAGGCCTTGTAATATTCCAGGCTGCATAGCTGATAAGAGGACCACATTCTGTCATCCCGTATCCTATAGTAAAAGGAAATTTTATTTTTCTGAAGAAAACTTCTACTTCACTGCTTAATGCAGCTCCTCCGATTACTATTTCATGGAAGGTACTACCAAAAGTTTCAATAAGTTTTCCTCTGATCTTTTTGTGAAGTAACTTATTAATTACCGGTACTTTTAAAAGAAATTTAATGGCGGGCTTTTGAATAGTAGGTAAAAGACTCTTCTTATAAATTTTTTCGATTACAAGAGGAACAGATAGAATTAGTCTTGGTTTTACTTCCTTGAATGATTTGATAAGCACCTGAGGACTTGGCATTTTATTCAGGAAAGTAATATGGCATCCCTTTGTAACAGGAAACAAAAATTCAAACAATAAACCAAAAACGTGAGCCATTGGAAGGAAAGAAACAAGCTTATCTCCTGATTTCAATGGCATATAATCCTGAGCAAAAATTAAATTTGAAAAAATACTTCTTACAGGAATCATTACACCTTTTGAAAAACCTGCTGAACCTGAAGTATAAGATAAAACCTGGAGGCTTTCAGAATCAGTTTCATTGAATTTGAAGTCTTCCTTTTTAATAATATCGACTTTCATTAATGCAAGTCCCTCACTGGAAAGTTGCATCAGAGACTCTTCTCTTGCACTTATGATGCTGAAATCTTCTATTGAAATAACTCCTGAAATGTTTTTCATTTCATCAAACGACAACGTTTCATATAATGACTTAGCTGCAAAAAGAAATTTTGAACCTGAATGATTGATAATATTATGAACATTTTCAGGTTTAAAGTCAGGAAGGATAGGTACAGCAACTGCTCCAAAAGAAATACAGGTAAGAAAGACTTTACCCCAGTTTGAAGAATTGCGTCCGTAAATTGCAATTTTGTCACCTTGTTTAATGCCTGCTTTATTGAAAATAACAGATAAGG
>CAYUEI010000015.1:0-24884 GCA_964443445.1 uncultured Prolixibacteraceae bacterium
ATTGAAAGTAGTATAGCTCAATCCATATCCAAATGGGAATAAAGCATCGGTCATATAACGATATGTTCTTCCCTTCATCGAATAGTCTTCGAAATCCTTTAGCTGATCTGAGCTTTTATAAAAGGTAATAGGTAATTTACCAGATGGATTGTAGTCGCCAAACAGAACATCAGCAATTGCCTGACCTCCCGATTCTCCTGCGTACCATGCCTGTAATATTGCATCACAGGTTTCAGTTTCAGGTGTTAATGCAATGGCTGAACCGGAACAGTTAACGTAAACAACTTTTTTTCCTGCTTCTTTCAAGGCTTTCAAACAATTTCGCTGAACAGATGGCAAGTCAATATTGGTACGGTCACCTCCTTTAAATCCCGGATAGCTAACCGGCATTTCTTCTCCTTCAAGATTGCCTGAGAGTCCTCCAACAAATATCACTACATCAATGCCTTTGAGCTTGTTGACAAGCTCAGTGTAATCTACATCAACCTCCTTGCCAAAGTTCATTTCCAGGTTTGCCTGCCAATTATTCAGCTGAGCAAAGCGCATTTCAATTTTATATTTTTTACCTGCTTCAACTTTTAAAGGGATTCTTGATGGAAGCGTACGCCAATTGTCATATTCTATCAATTTCTCACCATTTACAATCAGTTCAAAATGTCCGGTAGCCCCTCCTTTGAAAATCAATTCTTCTGAAACTTTAGGTGTAAACTCAGTTTCATATATTGCTGAAAAATCTTCAAGCTTAATTCCGGAAGCAAATTCATGCTGACCGGCAGTAGTCATTTTTATTGGATTGATTATCTGATCTGTTGCTGCTACAGCACCTTCTCTGTTGCGGTTATTCCAATATCTTGCTTTAATTCCGGGCTTACCTTCAAACGAGAATTGATCAAAATAGCTTTGAGTAACTTTATCTTCAACTAAATCACAACCTTTATCGTATAAGATTTTATTTTCAGGAAGTTTTGTTTTTATACCATCAAGAATTGAGATAGTGCGAACCGGAGTTCCATTATAATTACCCCATAACATTTGTTTATCAGCAGCATTTGGACCAATAACAGCTATTTTCTTTGCTGATTTCGATAAAGGTAAAATGCTATTCTTATTTTGAAGAAGTGTCATTGTTTCTCTTGCCATGTCAAGAGCAAGCTTACGATGTGCTTCGTTATTCAATATTGAAGCAGGAATTTTTGTCCAAGGAACAATCGCGTCATCGTCCAGGTCTCCTAAGTCGAAACGACCAATCAATACTCTCATCAGACTTTTATTTATATCTTCTTCCTTTATCAAGCCTTTTTTTACTCCTTCAGGTAAAGTTTTATAAGGATAATTTTCCCATACACATTCTACGTCTGTTCCTGCCAAAACTGCTTTTGACGCAGCGTGTACAGGTCCCGAAGATACTTTGTGACTATTGAAGAAATCAGTTATAGCGCCACAGTCAGATACTACTATATATTTAAAACCCCACTCATCACGAAGAATGCGTTGCAAAAGCCGAGTGTTGCCACAACAAGGTTCATCGTCAAGTCTTTGGTAGGCACACATAACCTGGCGTACATCTGCTTCAGTAACCAATGATTTAAAAGCCGGCAAATATGTTTCGTATAACTCCCTTGGATCTATATTGTTAAGGTTTAGCTCGTGACGACTCCATTCCGGACCTGAATGTACAGCATAATGCTTTGCGCAGGCCAGTAATTTGCGGTATTTTGAATCAGCCGGTCCTTGTAAACCTTTTACTACCTGAACTCCCATTCTTGAAGTAAGATATGGATCCTCACCATAAGTTTCCTGACCGCGACCCCAACGAGGATCACGGAAGATATTTACATTAGGTGTCCACACTGAAAGACTAAGAAAACGCTTATTTTCATTTCCCCCCTGAATCCATTGATTATATTTTGCTCTTGCCTCATCTGAGGCTGCATTGAAAATTTCATATACTAATGCATCATTAAAAGAAGCTGCCATACCTATTGGCTCAGGAAAAACTGTAACATTATCGTTGTTGGCATAGCCATGAAGAGCTTCGCTCCACCAATTGAATTTTTTAATTCCCAGACGTGGTATAGCATCACTCTGATCACACATTAAAGTTGCCTTTTCTTCAATAGTTAACCTTGAAACCAAATCTTTAGCCCTTTCTTCAGAACTGAGATTTGGGTTTTGAAACGGGTATTGCTGGGCAAAAAGGTTTAATGTTAAAAATAAAAGAACTATAACATTGAACCATTTTCCGGAATTCTTTAAAATCTTTGTTTTCATGTGATTCTATTATCAATTATTTATTTTTTCTAGATAAGCCGCAAATCCTCCGTTTCGAAGCATGTTGACTTGTATGTTAGAGTTTTTATCCACTGTTATTGTTTTTACAGTAAACTTTTTATCATGTTCGAAATCAGCAATCAAAGTTAACCTAAACGTAGTGTTCTCAGGTAGAAAGTCAAAGCTTAGATTTTGTTTTTTCTCCCTGAAATCTGAATTCAATCCACCAATAAACCAGTTATCACCTTTCCGGCGGGCCATTACTGTAAACTTTCCGGGGTAACCATCTATCAATTTAGTGTCATCCCAAGTGTTTGGGACTATTTTTAAAAACGATCGTGCTGCATCAGGTAATTCATTATATCCATCAGGTCTGTCTGCCAGATGTTGTATTCCGGATTCAACAATTACGCTTAACGCAAGTTCATGACCGTATGAAGTTATGTGTGCAAATTGCGAATTTGTAAAAGTAACAGGAGTATAATCCATTGATCCTACAACATTACGAGTGTAGGGGAGTGTGTTATTATGCTTTGGTGCAGTAGTTGTAAATTCCGGACCATTATTGTACCACTCGGCACCCCGCACTCCTTCGTATGTCATTAGATGAGGATATGTTCGCTGCCAGCCTCTGGGAACCAGACAACCATGGAAATAAACCATTATTTCAAATAGAGCTGCATCTTCCACAATATCCAGATAATAGTTGATCATATCCTGTTTTTCACTTTCGAAAAAATCAACTTTCACACCAGCAATACCCAATTTTTTCAATTTTGTAAACTCTTCAACTCTGTTCTCATGATTGAGCATACGGTTCATGGGAGTTGCTGTTACCCAGGTGTGTTCTCCTCCTGAATTATACCAGATGAGAGGTTTAACACCCAGTGAATGAATATATTTTAATGCATCTTCAAGGTTTCCGCCATTACTCATTGCGTCCCATTCCCAATCGAGCAAAGTATAAGGCCAGTTCATCGAAGCAGCAAGATCAGCAAACTTACAAACAACCTGATAGTCCTTTGTTCCGTGATTATCCGACCAATAGTTCCAGGAAGCTTTTCCCGGTTTAATCCAATCTGTATTGTTAATTCTGGATGGCGTTGAAACATCATTAACAAGGGTAGATTCAACAATGTCAGCCAGGCTGCCAATGATAACAACTCTCCATGGCGACTTCCAGGGAAGTGTAATTGAAGGTTGCCTTTCTCCTTTCCCTCGACCGTTCCAATCATCGGGGAATGTTAGCTTATATTTATTTTTCTCTTCATAATTTGTCAGCTTTGTGCCACAGTATGTGCGGTCGTTATCAGCTTCATGTATTAAGTACCAGCACGACTTGTCGGGAGTATTGAATAATGCTGGATAGCACCAGTCCTGTTGGATATTACCGTCTTTCATTTCAGAATACAATCCTTCATTTGCCGGATTGAATTTTTCTAACCAACGTTTAGTGCTGTCAGGAATAATGTAAGATGTAAGCTCGTCAAGAATTTTATAATTTCCCTCTTTATCAGGAAACTCATAGCGAAATGCAACTCCATCATTATATGCTCTGATGATAAGATTCATCTTAGCTTTATCAGGTTTTTCAAAGCTAACTGTTATCTCATTGGCAGTATTACTGCAATCAAACCTCTTACCATGAATAGACTTGTAGTTTTCTGATATAGTTTTAGGATTGCTTGCTTTCAGGAATTTCAATTCCTTCGAAAAGTCCTGATCACTTCTTGAAAGACCAAGATAAATATAAGGTATGGCTACTGAATACTTATCTTCATCTTTATAACTTATTTCAAGAAACCATTCATATTTATTTATGCCTGATTTTTCATTAAGACTAATTCCAATCTTTTGATTCGGTGAATAAAAAGATACCACTTGTGCGGCAACCGAAAATGGAAGAAGAAATAATAATAAGCTGAATGCTGTGTTTTTCATCTGCTAGTTTTAAAGTTATAACTAACAAATCTATGAATATAATAAATTTCCAGAAAGTCAAAATTGTAGCAACAATTGTCCTTTATGGTACTTATATCTAAAAGTAGAAAAAATATATCTAAAATTACAAGTCTGAAGGCCGGGTTTTAAGGATTCTCAAAATATCTTGCATGGATTTAGCTGATCTTATCAAAGGTAAAATCTGAATCAATTATTGTTGTTATTAAGAGTATAATCTCAGTAAAAATAAAAAGTCCCGTAAAACGAAAATTTTACAGGACTTGCTTTACCAATTGAATTTGGCATCTTGCGGAGAGAGAGGGATTCGAACCCCCGGACCACTCACGCGGTCAACGGTTTTCAAGACCGCCGCATTCGACCACTCTGCCATCTCTCCAAAAGCGATGCAAAAATATATGTTTTTTTTTATTTCGCAACTTTATGCTGTCAATTTTTCTAAAATTAAAAGTTATAGCATTTTAAGCCCTTTTTAAAATGGATCGTTATACAATAATAATAGTGCAAAATGTCTTAATGTGTTGATTTGTCTTATATTATTAAAAGATGTTTTCTATTTTATAAATTTTTAAATGCTTGTTACTTTCATGAATTTAAAAAACTGTTTACCAATTTAAGGGTAGGAAAGTTCCATTTTTAGGGTAGGACACAACAGTACTTCAACCGTACCACATCCGTACCACATCCGTATCAAACACCATAAGAATGGTAAGATTGTGGTATTTGATACTAATGTGGTACGAGTAAGATTCATTATAATATTGGAAAAAGTTGTGCAGGGAAGAGTAGTGTATATTCAGTATCGACAATATGGAGACCTAATAATCAGGGATAAAGAATGAAAATTGATTATTTTTTGAAGAAAATATATGACCTATAATTATTGCTTCTGATTATGTTCATGTGAATTATTTATGCTGATTATCAACGATTAACCATTTTTATTTAATAGAAACGAATAGTTTTCATATACGATTTATTCTAAACCCCCTTATTTTGCTGATAAATTTAAAAATATTTTTATTGTTAAAGTTTGTAAAACTCACTAAAAACAATAAATTTGTGTGAGTTAATGTAGTTTATAACCCTTAAATCTCGACTTATGAATAAAGCTCAATTAATCGATGCTATTGCGGCAAAGGCTGACCTAACAAAAGCTGATGCAAAGAAAGCTCTTGATGCATTCATTGAAGCTACTGGCGAAGCATTAAAAAGCGGTGACCGTGTTGCTCTTGTAGGATTTGGTTCTTTTTCAGTTGCTAAAAGAAGTGCAAGAACAGGTCGCAACCCTCAAACAGGCAAAGAAATTACAATTCCCGCAAAAGCTGTTGTAAAATTCAAACCTGGAAGTGAATTGTCGGACAGCATTTAACAAACACTTTAGAAAAAATTTAAAATAGGGGAGGCAACTGATGTTTCCCCTTTTTTTTAAACTCTAGTGATGGTTTACGAAGGACTAATTGAATATATTTCACAGTTTATTACTGAAGAACGATTTTCACTTTACAAGAAAATCATTGAACACCGTACAAAATATATAACAGTTGTTCTTGAGGATATTTATCAAAGCCAGAATGCAAGTGCAGTAATTCGTACTTGCGATTGTTTCGGGATTCAGGATGTTCATGTAATTGAAAATAAAAATAAGTTCAATATAAATTATAATGTTTCTTTGGGTTCTACCAAATGGGTAGACCTTCATATGTATAACAGCAGGGAAGAGAATACTCTTGATACGATTAACTCCTTAAAGGGTGAAGGATACAGGATAGTTGCAGCTTCTCCTCATTCCAACGATACATCTTTAGATGATTTTAATTTGACTAAAGGAAAGGTTGCAATTGTTTTTGGTACGGAAAGGCGTGGAATATCAAATGTTGTGCAGCAAAATGCAGACGAATTTTTAAAGATACCAATGTATGGTTTTACAGAAAGTTTCAACATTTCTGTTTCCGCTGCAATAATTCTGCATGACTTGACAGGCAAGCTAAGATCTTCCGGAATCGATTGGAAGTTAGATAAATCTGAGAAAGATGAAATTTTACTTGAATGGATAAGAAAGAGAATAAAAGGGGGAGATTTAGTCGTTAAAAATTATATTGAAGGTTTAAGGAGTTGATTTTTTCTTTTTTCTTTTATTAAAACATTAAAATATCTATATTTGGTCAAAATGTTGATCGCTGAATTATGAATTGTATAATTATTGATGACGATAAATTATCAAGAACACTTTTAGAAAAGTTTGTTGAGAAGACTGATTATATTGATCAATATTATTCCTTTCCCGGAGCCATAGAAGCAATGAATTTTATTAGAAAAGGGGAGCATAATATTGACCTGATATTTCTTGATATTGAAATGCCCGATATGAACGGGGTTGAATTCATGCAGTCAATGGGCGATCATCCTGTTCAGATAATTGTAGTTTCTTCAAAGGAAAAGTATGCACTTGATGCTATTGAATACGATGTTACAGATTATCTTTTGAAGCCTGTAACTTATTTCCGATTTCTTAAAGCAACAGAGAAAGCTCTTTCTAAATTAAAGGAAGAGATGCTTCCTGCATCCAATTCCAAGAATGATTTTTTCATCAGAAATAATTCTACTTTGATTAGGCTATGTTATGATGATGTGGTTTGGATTGAAGCTTTGGAAAATTACATTATCGTTCATACTTTCGATGAAAAGTATACAATACATTTCACAATGAAATCTGTTATGGATCAGCTTCCTGTAAGCAAATTCTTCAGAATACACAGATCATTTATTGTAAACAGAAGCAGGATTGAAATGATTAAAACCAGTACAATTGAAGTTAAAACAAAAGATGGATATGAATCTTTGCCAATTGGCAAGTCTTACCGTGATTTGTTACTAAAGGAAATAAATTTGTTAAGTAAATAAATCAATCCCGCAAAAGCGGGATTTTTTATTTATAATCACTTAGAAAGTTTATTACATCTTCAATCAAAGGTTTCCTGTCAGACGAGACTCCTGATAAGTTTTTTTTAAGAAAATCTATTGCTTTGCCTGCATTTTCTTTTGAAATATTCCCTTCAGTATTCATTATTACAGTATACGATTCAAAAGTTGTCATATAGGTGCCGTTTATTAATAATTCTGCGAAGTCGAATATAAAAGAAGAATAATCAAGCCCGTTTTCCCAGCATGATCTTACAAGTAGCTCCTGCTCATTAGCGAACTTTTTATTTTTTATTGTTTCCACCATTACAGGAACGGCAGCAGTTTGTTTTAATTCTGAAAGTATCTTTACTATGGAACTTTTGATTTCATTGTTTTCTGTTGTTTGCAGCAATTCAGCAAGCAATGGAATGAAATGTACCCTGCCTGACTCGCTTATTTCATTTAAGGAATTAAAAACTAAGGAATCAACATTTGAAAAAAGGTCGCTGATTAATGAATTATCTTTTGTGTTGCTCATATTTTTTTTTGCAAAAGTAATAAACACTCGTTTACTATGGTTAAAGTCTTATGAAATCAATTTTTCTTTTAAATAAGTTGCCGTATATGAATCGTTGCAATGAATTATTTCTTCAGGAGTGCCGGCTGCAACAATATATCCGCCTTTATCTCCTCCCTCAGGACCAAGGTCTATAATCCAGTCGGCTGATTTAATGACTTCAAGATTATGTTCTACTATTAATATTGTATGATTTCTGTTTAGCAGGGCGTTGAATGAATTGAGCAGATTTTTTATATCATGAAAGTGGAGTCCGGTAGTTGGCTCATCGAAAATAAAGAGAGTAGGCTCATCTGTTTCCTTGGCAAGAAAAGAAGCAAGCTTAACCCTTTGGCTTTCACCACCAGACAATGTGCTTGATGATTGTCCAAGATGAATATAACCAAGACCTACATCCTGTAATGGTTTCAGCCTTTTATGTATTTTCTTTTCAAGACTGATTTTAGAATTACCAAAAAAAATCATTGCTTCATCAACTGTCATTTCAAGGATATCGAAAATATTCTTTTCATTGTATTTAACATCAAGAATATCCTCTTTGAATCTTTTTCCGCCACAGCTTTCACAAACAAGATAAACATCGGCCATAAACTGCATCTCTACTTTAATAACGCCCTCGCCCTGACATTCATCACATCTTCCCCCTTCAACATTGAAAGAGAAATGAGAAGGTTTTAATCCCATGACTTTTGAGCTTTGCTGATCGGCCATCAGGGCTCGGATTTCATCGTATGCTTTTAGATAGGTGACAGGATTGGAGCGGGATGATTTTCCAATTGGATTCTGATCAACGAATTCGATATTGTGAAGCAAATGTGTGTCTCCGGTAATGCGATCGTGTTTCCCTGTTTTTTCCGACATGCCTCCAAACTGTTTAGCTAAAGCAGGATAAAGGATTTGTTTTACAAGTGATGATTTTCCTGATCCGCTCACTCCGGTAATGACTGTCATAGCATTAAGGGGGATCTTAACTTCAATATTTTTAAGATTATTTTCCCTTGCTCCTGTTACTTTAATGAAGTTATTCCATTTCCTTCTGGATGTTGGCACATCAATTTTTTCTTTGCCTGTAATGTATTTGGCAGTTAGGCTTATTGTGTCATTTTTTAATTGTTCATGGTCGCCTAAAAACATTATTTCGCCTCCGTGAATTCCTGCTTTAGGCCCTATATCAATAATTAAATCGGCAGCATTGATAATCTCCTCGTCATGTTCAACAACGACAACAGTATTGCCCAGTTTTTTAAGTTTCCTTAAAACATCAATAAGCTTCTGAGTGTCTCGTGAATGGAGTCCTATACTAGGTTCATCAAGAATATAAAGAGAACCAACAAGTCCGCTTCCCAGAGAAGTGGCAAGGTTTATCCTTTGCGATTCACCACCTGAAAGAGTGTTTGACAACCGGTTAAGAGTGAGGTAGCTTAATCCGACATCCATAAGGAAATCAAGGCGGTTGTTTATTTCCTTCAAAAGTCGTCCTGATATTTTTTCATCATGTTCAGAAAGCTTAAGCTCAGCAAAAAAAGTACGAAGATCACTGACAGGCAACAAAACCAGTTCCTGAAGAGATTTGCCGCTCACTTTTACATAGCCGGCTTCTTTTTTGAGACGGGAGCCTTTACAATCGGGGCAAACAGTTTTTCCCCTGTAACGGGCAAGCATAACACGATACTGTATTTTGTAGCTGTTTTCTTCAACGAATTTGAAAAATGCGGTTAGTCCTTCAAACCATTTATTACCTGTCCACAGCAAGTCCTTTTGTTCCTGAGACAGTTCATAGTAAGGTTTATGAATCGGGAAGCCGAATTTAAATGCGTTATTGACAAGTTCATTTTTCCATTCACTCATTTTTTCTCCCTTCCAGCAAACAATTGCTTCATCATAAACTGAAAGCATTTTATTTGGAATGACAAGATCTTCATCGATGCCGATTACCTTTCCGTAGCCTTCACATTTCTGGCATGCACCGAGGGGATTGTTGAAGCTGAACATGTCGGGGTTAGGCTCTTCGAAAACTATTCCGTCAAGCTCAAACTTGTGGGAGAAAGATTCGGCAATAGTTTTATCATCAGTAATAGTTTTAATAATGCAAATGCCATGACTTTCATTGAAGGCTGACTGAACGGAGTCGGACATCCGGCTGATAGTATCGTCGTCATCATTGACAGTAAGGCGGTCGATTACAATATTAAAATCTTTTTTGTGATGGGGTATTTTTTCAATTAATTCGGCAGAGTCAATATTAAGAATTTCACCTTCAAGTTCAAGTCTGGTATATCCTTGTTGAAAGAGCAGATTAATTTCATCTTCAATTTTACGACCCCGACGGATAGCCAGAGGAGAAAGTATATAAGTTTTTGTGCCTTTTGGGAAAGAAAGTATATAATCAACAACATCAGAGACATCGTGTTTTTTAACCTCTCTGTTAGAAATAGGAGAGATAGTTCTTCCGACCCTTGCAAAGAGGAGTTTCAGATAATCATATATTTCTGTAGAAGTTCCAACAGTAGAGCGGGGATTACGTGTGTTGACCTTTTGTTCGATAGCAATTGCAGGTGGAATACCTTTTATAAAATCGACCTCAGGTTTGTTGATTCTGCCAAGAAACTGGCGTGCATATGAAGAAAGGCTTTCAACATATCTTCTTTGTCCTTCAGCATAAAGAGTATCAAAGGCAAGAGTTGATTTTCCTGAGCCGGATACACCTGTTATAACAACAAATTTATTTCTTGGGATTTTAAGTTCAATATTTTTAAGGTTATGAAGTCTGGCTCCTTTGATATAAATATTCTCCTGAGAATTGATTTTATCTGACATTTAATTAAAAATTATTTGCTGATTTCACAAAAATGCTTATTTTTGAGGCAAAGTTAACAATTTGTTTCACCATTTAATACTAGGAGATATCTTATCGAAACAACTTTACCTTAATTAATTTCTAAATATAAGGTTATGATCGACAGACTTAATCTGAGCGATAATGAGTTGGTAGAAAGATATTTAAGTGGTGATAATTCCTCACTTGAAATTCTCATTAATCGTCACAAAGACAAAGTTTATTCTTACATTTTAGTTACAGTAAAGAACATGCATCTTGCTGAAGATATTCTTCAGGATACATTTATTAAGGTAATTCGTTCATTAAATTTGGGTAAGTATACCGAAAACGGGAAATTTATTTCCTGGGTAATGCGGATAGCCCATAATCTGATAATAGATCATTATCGGAGAGAAAAGAATATGAATACTTTTTCAAATGATGGTTCGGAAATTGACTTTTTCAATTCACCCAAGTTTTCTGATGTAAATATAGAAGACATGATGATCTCGGATCAGATTTTAAATGATGTTCGTGATCTTGTAGAAGAGCTTCCTGATGATCAGAAGCAGGTAGTTATTATGCGTCATTATATGGGTTTGAGTTTCAAGGAAATAGCAGATCAGACAGGGGTTAGTATCAATACTGCTTTGGGCAGAATGCGTTATGCGCTGATTAATTTGCGTAAGATTATTACAGAAAAAGGGCTCATTCTCACAAAATTTTAAAAAATATTTATTTACTCACAATATTTTCCTCATAGCATCGTTTTAGGGATATAAACAATTATTAAAAGATGCCTATGAGGAAAATTTCTACCCTGCAATTTTACTTAAACATATCAGATCCGGACAATAAGACTACTCATATGAAAGAGTATAGTGATGAAACAGCATATCCTGTTTATAAAGCACCGGAACATTGTGTTGAAAATATTATGAATTTTGCTCGTTCCTACAAAGTTGTTGAAACAAAGTCAACAGGCAAAGTAGAAATGTTGCTGAACTAAATCAATTGGTTGGTGTTTAAAAGTGGCAATAAATATTTAATTTTATTGCCACTTTTCTTTAATATAAATACTATGAATACTCAAAGTTATAAATGTGTTAAATGTGGAAGCACCGATTATCTTGTTGAAGAAATCAGGACTACAGGAGGTGCTTTGGCAAAGTTTTTCGATGTGCAGAATAAAAAATTCACAGTAGTTTCATGTACCCGTTGTGGATATTCTGAACTTTACAGGCGAACTACTTCTACATTGGGGAATGTTGTTGATTTTCTTGCAGGAGGATAATGAATCAGGTTAATTAATTGTTTTTGATTCTACTGTAAAACTGTTAATTGTAAAAAATTGATATATAAATAAATCAATTTGATTATTTTTAGCCGTTTTTATAAAATAACTGTGTCTTATCATAACAAGTAATAAAATGGCAATTAGTGCATTACAAAAAGAAAGGGCAAAATATCAGCCTAAACTTCCTAAAGCTTTAAACGGAAACGTAAAGATTGTTGAAGGGAAGAAAACTCAATCGGTAGCTGATCAGGCAGATATCAATAAATTGTTCCCTGACACTTATGGTTTACCAATAATAACATTTGAGTCATCTGATGTGAAAAACCAATTACCTGCAATTAATGTAGGTGTTATATTATCTGGAGGTCAGGCTCCCGGTGGTCATAACGTTATTTCAGGAATATTTGATGGTTTGAAATCATTGAATCCTGCTAATAAGTTATTTGGTTTTCTAGGTGGCCCCGGTGGTTTTGTCGATAATAAATATGTTGAATTAACTTCTGAAATCATTGATGAATACAGGAATACAGGAGGATTTGACATTATAGGTTCAGGTCGTACCAAGCTTGAAGAAAAATCACAGTTTGACAAAGGACTTGAAAACTGTAAGGCCCTTGCTATTAATGCAGTTGTTGTAATCGGTGGCGATGATTCGAATACAAATGCTTGTGTACTTGCAGAATATTATTCAAGCATTAAAGCAGGCGTTCAGGTTATTGGTTGTCCAAAGACAATTGACGGTGACCTGAAGAATGAAATGATAGAAACATCATTTGGTTTTGATACTGCGTGTAAAGTATATTCAGAACTAATTGGAAATATAATGAGGGATGCTAATTCAGCAAAGAAATACTGGCATTTCATTAAGTTAATGGGACGCTCAGCTTCTCATATTGCTCTTGAATGTGCGTTACAGACACACCCAAATGTTTGCCTTATCTCTGAAGAAGTAGCATCAAAAAAACAAACATTATCTGAAGTAGTTGATTATATTTCAGATGTAATAGCAAAACGTGCTGAAAAAGGATTTAATTATGGCATTGTTCTTATTCCTGAAGGTTTGATTGAATTCATTCCCGAAATGAATACACTTATATCAGAACTTAATGAGTTACTCGCAGAAGGAACAGCAACGGCTCAAGCCTTCCAACATGTTAAGAAATCACACAGGGTAGACTGGATTGCTGAAAAACTTTCATCAGCGTCATCTATCGTGTTCCGTTCATTACCTGAAGGAATCGCAAATCAGCTAACGCTTGACCGTGATCCTCATGGTAACGTTCAGGTTTCAAAAATAGAAACAGAAAAGCTTTTAGTAGAAATGGTTGATTCTGAATTGGCAGAAAGAAAACTTGAGAATAAGTTTGCAGGCAAATTCGGTTCACAAAACCACTTCTTTGGATATGAAGGGCGTTGTGCTGCTCCTTCAAATTTCGATGCTGATTATTGCTATTCACTTGGTTTTAACGCTGCAATGCTTATTGCTAATGGTAAAACAGGTTATATGTCATCAATCAGGAATACAACAGCTCCGGCTGAAGAATGGATTGCAGGCGGTGTGCCTATTACAATGATGATGAATATGGAACGTCGTCACGGTCACATGAAACCGGTTATACAAAAAGCATTGGTTGAACTTGATGGTAAGCCGTTCGGATTTTTTGCTTCACAGCGTGAAATGTGGGCAGTAGAAACAGATTTTGTTTATCCCGGACCAATACAATACTTCGGACCAAGTGAAGTTTGTGACAGAGTATCTGAAACATTAAAGCTTGAAAAAGCTTAAACTCAATATAAGAAAAGGCTGCCATTTCTGACAGCCTTTTTTATTATTCTATACTTATAGCTTTAAATGAATGAGGAGGAATATTTATTGTGAAAACATATTTTTCCTTTCCGGTTTGTTTACCCCAGAATCTTTCGGGTTTCCGGACAAATGAAGCTAAAGAATCGCCACTAAGTAGATCTTTTATAATCTTATCCTTTTCATCCAGAACAATTTTTACTTCACTTTTCTCATTATTAAAGGAATGAAGAACAATTTTATTATTGTCGTATAAAAACATAGACACCATTGCTTCGCCTTCAAATGTAACCTTAAATTTCTTAAGGAATATTTCCCTGATTTTATTCAGCACATCAGTAGGGAAGTTGTAAATATCCGAGAAGTTATCAGGGATAACAAGAACATATAAAGTTGCATTTCCGTATTTGCATTGATGAAGAATCGGCCAGCCGTTGTTTCCATTTATGCCGGATATTATTTCCCACGAGTCATTGGTTTTATATTCAATTTGTGGAATCAATATAGTGGATTCGCTTTTTACAACGCTCCAGCTCATAAGGTAGTCACTTACCAACGCTTTTCTTTGAGTGACCCTTAAATCAACAACTGTATTAAATCCTTTATCCTGGATTGCATTTAAAAGTCCTGATGTGATGATTACGTCTTTCCCTTTTTCAAGACGAGACTTTATCTTTTCTACAATCAGAGTATCGGTGTTGGCTTGCTCAGTAAGTATGATTACATCATCTTCAACAGGGAAGTAAGGAACAATATCCACTGGAATACCAATCATACCCAGATAATTCTGAAGAAAATCTTCTCCTGTTGAATGAAATGGCTTATAACTTTTAATGCCGTAAGGTTTTCCAAGTTTTCCAATTACAGGGGCAACCTTTTCTATAGAGTATCCGGCAGCGCGGGCAATAGTTGTTGGATTGCTGCTTTTGCCATTGATATTTAGAGGTTTCATCATTTCCTCTGCATCGAAAGAACCTTCTTTAGAATTCCAGGAAGAGATCCACTCTTTACGAAGAGGGGTAAGCATTTGTCGGTAATCGAAGAGAGTAATTTCAGGTGCTTTAGAAAATAAAGTAAGCCATATTTGTTCAGCATAGCGTTCGTAAAATCTCATTCCACCTGTATCAACCCATCCTCCTCCGTTTTTACCCGGCTTAAGATTATTGAAATATCTGAATACCAAGTAACTCAGATATGGTTGTAAATGTTGATTGCTTAAAACAGCATCCCTTGTTTCAGTTCCGGAATAAAGGCCATCAAATATCAAAGGTTCGGTTTCGAGATTGAACCCCAGTGCATGAAAATGATCATACCAGTTTGGATATTTGATAATGACTTTAACATTTGGGTTTATTTTCCTTGCCGGATTAACGATAACGTCTTTAGCTGCTCCTGTCATAAGATCAAGCCTGTAGTCTGTCCAGCTTCTGTCGCCCCTGCCTTTTATACAATGTTCACATTTGCAGCTGGTGAAGAAGAAATCATCAAGGATAATTTCATCAAAGAATTCAGCAGAATACTCTATTATCTCTTTTGCCTTATTTCTGATTTCAGGATTTGAATAACAGAACGTCTGAAATTGATTGCTTTCATCTATTGTGTATGTGATGCCACCTGCTACTTCAAGACCTTTAGATTTGAAAAAGCTGATAGCTTTATTCAATATCTGGCGGTCGACGATTAAAAGATCCCTGTGAGTTTCAAGGTAAATTTTATCAACCTTGATTTGACCCGATATTTCCTTCCATGTAGACTCGAGCCATTTATCATCAGCCATTTTCTGAACTTCATAAGCACGGGTATAAATGGCTGTTTTAAATTCTCCCGGCTCTGTTTGAGAAAACAGACAAGAAGGTAAAAGCAAAAGGGACAGAATAATAATGCCGAAAATTGAAAATCTTGTCATTATTCAAGAAATTAATGGGTTATTATTAGATGTCAGACTTATTCAAATTTGCATACAAACCCTCCGTTGGCTTTTAATAGTATGTTTATTTTTCCTGTATTATCCTTTGCTAGTTCATTAGTATTGAACGAAAAAGGATCATTTCCTTCATTAAATATAACTCCCTTTCCAGAACTAATAAATGAGATATCGAGATTAAGGTTTTTATCTGAATTTTCACCGTTAATACCTGCAATATACCATGTATTTCCTGATTTTCTGGCAATTACTGTATGTTTACCAGGGAAGCCGTCAACAAACACTGATTCATCCCACAAGGCAGGAATTTCTTTAATAAGTTCTTTAACTTCAGATGGGACAGTAGCCATACCTTCAGGTCTTTCTGCATAATGCTGGACACCTGATTGGAAAAGAACAGCACTTGCAAGTTCCCATGCATTTGTAGTTTTTCTGTCGATATTAGGAATGGAAACAAGGCACATAGGAGTGAAGTCCATAGGCGAGAAAACATTACGGGTATAGTTAAGCATAGCCCCATGATTTGGTTGCAGGTCGGCGTTACGCTGATCAAAAGTTACAAATTCCATTCCCATTATTGATTCCATTGAAACAAGATTAGGGAAAGTGCGATGCCAGCTTCTTGGATAAGTACATCCGTGGAAGTTTATCATCAGATTATTATCGGCAGCATCTTTCATAAGATCAATATAATATTGAATCATTGATTGGCCGTCACCTCCAAAGAAATCAACCTTTACTCCTTTAATTCCCATTTGTTTAAGTTTGCCGAATTCTAATGCACGTTGATCATGATTGATTAGCATGCTTTTAGGAGAATATGGGGTGTCGTTCCAATCACCTGATGAATTGTACCATAATAGTAACCCTACATTTTTTGATTGAGCGTATGAAGAAAGTTCCGATATCTTTTCATAACCAATTTTCTTATCCCATTCGGCGTCTACAAGGCAATATCCCCAGTTCATATCAGCGGCATAATCTACATATTTCTTTTGTACATCATATACAGTTGAGTCATCTTTAAGGAGAACCCAGCTCCATGATGATTTACCCGGTTTTACCCATGAGAAATCGCCTTCTATTGAAGGAGTCGCAAGGTCAGTTTCAAGAGTAGAAGCAGTTATGGTTTTAAGATCTCCGATAACAATTATTCTCCATGGAGTTTTCCATGGAAGAACAGATTGCGGGTAAGTATTTTTTCCGGTATAGTTTTCAACTTCTTCAGGAAAACCAATCTGGTAAGTAGCATTTTCTTTTACATTCAAACGTGATCCGCAATATGAGCCGTCGAGAGCAGTTTCAGTAAGAAGAACCCAGTTGTTGCCTGATTTCAGAAGGGCAGGGAATATCCAGCCTTTACCCATTGGAGAATCAGTGCCGGCCGGTACATCTTGAGTATAATGTTCTTCGTATGACGGATTAGTCCTGCACCACCCTGTTTTTGCAATAGCCATTGGTTGCATCCATGCACGGGCGTCAGTTGGAAATGCAAATGATGTAGCTTCTTCAGTGATATATTTCAGCTCATCACTTTTGTCAGGAAATTGATATCTGAATGCAACTCCATCGTTTGAGACACGGAAGATAACATCCATAATTTTTCCTTCTGAATTTTTAAAAGTGAAGGTTTGTTCATTGCCTTTATATGAGCAATTTTTTTGCTTTCCATACAGTAGCTGGTAATCATCTGATACAGATTTCGTGTTTGAAACTGATTCAATCTTCATGTTAGCGGAAAAGTCGGAGTCTTTCATGATTATTCCAAGCTTTGAAGGGAGGATAACTTCTTCCCCGTTTTTTGAAACATGATAGATGATTTGATTGGAAGCGTCAATTTCGCAGGCCACTTTGATAGTCCCGTCGGGACTAGTGAGCGAGTTCATATTGTTGCAACTGTAAAAAAATAAAAACAAAGCTATGGTTATTAAACCGATTGCTAAAGATTTTAAAATAGATTTCATGATTATTTTGAATTTGATGTCATACAAATATAGAAAATTGAATAATTGAAATGAAACAAGAAATGAAATGGTTGTGATTTTAAATCAGATACAGATTATATTATTATAGAAGTTTAAACCAATGCAACCCATGACTGAAATTTGATACTGATAAAAAAAGTATTGCAAAATAACAACTTAAGTGAAAAACAGAATAGTTATTTTTGTTGGCTCTGTCAAGTAATTTGTGCCGGAATTCTTTGATTATTATCGGGAAAGTTATATTTTTGCCGCGCATTTATAAAATCAATATAATGTCTAACTTATTAATTTACAAACACAATTTTTAAATGACTGAAGAATTAAAAGAAAATGTTGAGCAACCGGAAGAAGTGGCTCCACAGGTAGAAGAAACAGCAACAGTTGCTGAAGAAAAGATTGAAGAACAAGTTGAAGAACCGGTTGTTTCAATTAAGAAAAAAGCTGCAAAGAAAGAAATTCAAAAACATCCTGCTACTACAGCTGAAGCAGATGAAGATTTCGACTGGGATGATATTGAAACCGGAAAAGGATTCAGTAAGACAAAGAACAAAGCTGAGTTGGAATCAAAATATGACATGACATTGTCAACTATCCATGATAAGGAAGTTGTTGATGGTATTGTTATTTCAATGAATAAACGTGAAGTCGTTATCAATATCGGTTACAAATCAGACGGTATTGTTAGTTTAAACGAATTCCGTTATAATCCTGAACTTAAAATTGGTGACAAGGTAGAAATTTATGTTGAAAACCTTGAAGACAAAAAAGGTCAGCTTACACTCTCACACAAGAAAGCACGTGCACTTCGCTCATGGGATCGCGTAAACGAAGCCATGGAAAAAGACGAAGTGATCAAGGGATATATCAAATGCCGCACTAAGGGTGGTATGATCGTTGACGTATTTGGAATTGAAGCATTCCTTCCTGGTTCACAGATCGATGTTAAACCAATTCGCGACTACGATATTTTTGTAAATAAAACTATGGAATTCAAAGTTGTTAAGATTAATCACGAATTCCGTAATGTTGTTGTTTCACACAAGGCTCTTATTGAAGCTGAACTTGAACAACAGAAGAAAGATATCATCGGCAAGCTTGAAAAAGGTCAGGTTCTTGAAGGAACTGTTAAAAATATCACTTCATACGGAGTATTTATTGACCTTGGTGGTGTTGATGGACTTATTCATATTACCGACCTCAGCTGGGGACGTGTAACACATCCAAACGAAATTGTTGAGCTAGACCAGAAGATCAACGTTGTTATCCTTGATTTCGATGATGACAAAAAACGTATTGCTCTTGGTTTGAAACAACTTACTCCGCATCCATGGGATAACCTTAACGCTAACCTCAAAGTAGGTGATTCAGTTAAAGGTAAGGTAGTTGTATTGGCTGATTATGGTGCATTCGTTGAAATAGCTCCGGGTGTAGAAGGCTTGATCCACGTATCTGAAATGAGCTGGAGTCAGCACTTACGCAGTGCACAGGATTTCCTTGCTGTTGGTGACGAAATTGAAGCTCAGATTCTTACTCTTGACCGTGACGAACGTAAAATGTCACTTGGTATCAAACAACTTAATGTTGACCCATGGGAAAAGATTGAAAGTCTTTACGCCGTTGGTTCAAAACATACAGCAAAAGTTCGCAACTTCACAAACTTCGGAGTATTTGTAGAAATAGTAGAAGGTGTTGATGGTCTTATTCATATCAGCGACCTCAGCTGGACAAAGAAAATCAAACACCCATCTGAATTTACTTCAATAGGTGCTGAAATTGAAGTTGTTGTTCTTGATATTGATAAGGAAAACAGACGTTTAAGCTTAGGCCATAAACAACTTGAAGAAAATCCATGGGATGTATTTGAAACAATTTTCACTGTAGATTCAATTCATGAAGGTACAATTGTTGAGTTATTCGACAAAGGTGCTGTAATTGCATTACCATACGGTGTTGAAGGTTTTGCTACTCCAAGACATCTTACAAGAGAAGATAATGCACCTGTAAATGTTGAAGACAAACTTCCTTTCAAAGTTATTGAATTTTCAAAAGCTGCTAAGAGAATCATCCTTTCTCACTCAAGAGTATGGGAAGATGTTAAGAGAGCTGAAGAAAAAGAAACCAAGAAAGCTCAGACTAAACAAGCTGCGAAATCTGTTAAAAACATGAATGACAATGCAGAGAAAACAACTTTGGGCGATATTTCTGATCTTGCAGCATTGAAAGATGAAATGGAAAAATCAGAAAAGGGAAAAAATTAATATTTTCTTGTGCATTTTATTTTTGAAATTTGTACCTTGCTATAGCTATGGATTATAAAGTCGACAAAAAAGAAAAATATGTTGTTGTTACAGTTAACGCAGAGAAACTGAATACAACAAACGCACCGGATCTAAAATCAGAATTCGTCATGATTACCAGTCAGGGAACTAAAAATATGATCCTTGATCTAAGTAATTGCCAATATTGTGATTCATCGGGTTTGAGTGCTATTCTCGTTGCAAACAGGCTATGTGAGCAATCTGAGGGCAAATTTGTAGTAACAGGTTTACAACCTGAAGTTGAAAGTCTGATTAAGATTTCGCTTCTTGATACTATCCTGAATATAAAGGATAGTCTTGATGAAGCTGAAGCATATATGGAAACTGAATTGAATTAATGATTCCATTCAGCCTGACCATATTGGGAACAAGCTCAGCACTTCCGACTTCAAAAAGATATCCAACCGCTCAGGTATTAAACATACGTGAGCGGTTTTTTTTAATTGATTGCGGAGAGGGTACTCAGATTCAGCTTAGAAAATACTCTGTAAAATTTTCAAAGATCAATCATATACTTATCTCACACCTTCACGGTGATCATTATTTCGGTCTTATCGGACTTCTTTCTACTTTCGCGCTCGTTGGCCGTTCTTCTGATCTTCATATTTATTCACATTCAGAATTACCCGATATACTTAAGGTTCAGCTAGAATATCTTAATACTGAAATAAGATACCGGATTATTTGGCATCCTTTGAATTTCAAGAGGAAACAAACTGTTTTTGAAGATGATGCCTTGAAAGTTACTTCTGTGCCTTTAAAGCACAGGGTTCCTTGTTGCGGATTTATTTTTTCAGAAAAAGAACAACCTAAAAATTTAATTAAAGAAAAGATAAATGAATATCGTATTCCTTTAAGAGCATTGCCGGCAATAAAATATGGTGCAGATTATATTGTGGAAGATGGAACAATAATTTCGAATAGAGAACTTACACTTCCTGAAAAGAAAACAAGGAGTTATGCTTTTTGTACCGACACTATTTATTTACCAAAGCTTGCAGAAACTTTTAAAGGCGTTGATTTGCTTTATCACGAAGCTACTTATGACAAATCGCTGGAGAAAAGGGCAGGGGAGACTTTTCATTCAACAGCACGTCAGGCTGCAATGATTGCCAAAAACTGTAATGCAGGTCGCCTCGTACTTGGTCATTTTTCTGCGAGGTATAAAGATTGCACTATTCTGCTCGAGGAGGCAAAAGAAATATTCCGGGAAACAATTATCGCTGAAGAAGGGTTGGTTATTGATGTTGAAAACTAATCCTGATCTTCACTAAAAAAATTCTTATTAAAATTAACAAGAAATAATTTCTTTTTAGGTCTGGTAAAGGCAGTATAAAACCATCTCAGATAGTCAAGAGAAAGCATATCCTGAGTCAAATATCCGTGGTCAATAAAAACTGCATCCCACTGACCTCCCTGTGCTTTATGACATGTAACAGCATAAGCATATTTTACCTGAAGTGCATTGAAATACTCATTTTCCCTTATTTCTTTCCATCTGTTCTTCTTGTTTCTTATGTGCAGATAATCTTCCTGAACTGCATTGAAAAGTTTTTGATTCTGTTCAGTCCCAAATGATGCAGCATCAATAGTCAGAGTATCAAGAAATATTTTACATTCCATTTCAATGTTTTCATAATCAATAAACTGAAGTATCACAGTAGCATAACGAAAACCGTACATATCTTCCGTTTTTAAAACCTTTACAACCTTGGCAATATCACCGTTGGCAATGAATTCAAGATTGTCTTCAGGAGATGAATAGAAGTAGTTATTTTTAACTATCATCAGAATGTCTCCAGATTCAAGCTCGTTTTCTCTCCATAATATTGATTTTCGTATGCCTTCATTAAACTTGTTGGCTCGTTTGTTTGAACGAGTTACAATAATAGTTTCTTCAGTGCCATATTTATCATAGCAGTCGCTTATGGATTCAATCAATATATCGCCTGAAATTCTGAAGATATCATCCATCTTTTCTGTTTTAATCCGAAAAAATTCATTGACTTGCTTGTTTTTAACATGATACCTAATGGCTGTTGCATTATATAATATTCCTGATTCTTCTGACTGACGGACTACATCACTTAGTAACTCTGAGTATACAGTCAGATTATAATTCTCCAGTACTTTCTGGTCGAGAGCGGGACTAATTGAAAGATTTACCGGGGGTAGCTGGGCAGTATCGCCAACAAGCATTAATCGGCAATTTTTACCGTTGTAAACGTATTCAATAAGGTCGTCGAGTAGCATTCCTGAACCGAAAATATTTGATTCAGGAGAAGAATTTGAAATCATAGAAGCTTCATCAACAATAAAAAGTGTATTGGAACTTTTATTAAAATCAAGGACAAACTTACCGAGACCATCGGTTGAAGATTGTTGTTTGTAAATCTTTTTATGAATCGTAAAAGCCGGTTTTCCTGTGTATGCAGTGAGTACTTTGGCGGCTCTTCCTGTTGGAGCAAGCAATTCAGTTTTAATTCTAAACTGCTTTAGAGATTTCACAAGGGTGCTAACTAGTAATGTTTTACCCGTTCCGGCATAGCCTTTTAAAAGAAAAACGGAACTTTGATCATCGTCAAAGAGAAAACGGGAAATGGCCTCAGAGGCTTTGAGCTGACTGGCAGTAGGTTCAACCGTTAAATTACTGATGATAATTTGAGCAAGTTTCTTTTCAAACATAATTACTAAATTAATTCTTTAGTCTTATCAAAATCTAAAAATTTTTATAAATTTGCAGGCATTCCAATAAAAATCATTTATAATTAAAATAAAATGAAACGAATTATTATCCAAGTTGTACTGATTGCAGCATCACTTTTTTTGGCATATAGAATTTGGGTTTCTATTCAAACGCCAATAAACTTTAAAAAAGAGCAGACAGCAAAATATGAAGCTGTAATTCAGAGTTTAAAAGATATCCGTACAGCCGAAATCGCTTTTAAAGAAGTGAACGGCAAATTCTGTGGTGATTTCGATTCACTCGTCAACTTTGTAAAGTATGGTCAGATACCTAAAATCCGTAAGATTGGTATGTTGACAGACAGTATGATTGAAGTCGGGCTTGATGAAAAAGCTGCAATGAAACAGGGCTTGATTATTCGTGATACTATTAAGGTGCCTGTTATAACTGAAATTTTTGCAGTAGGTTATCCAATAGATAAAATTAATATAATTCCCGGATCTGGAGGGGAAGAGTTCTGGTTGGGTCAAACAACTATCAAGACCGGATCAGGAGTTATGGTTCCTGTTTTCGAAGCAAGGGCTCATAATAATCAAATTCTTAAATCTTTGATTACTGAATACAGCCAGGAAATTATTAACCTTAACGAACAGAGCCGTAAGAATAACCGTTACCCGGGATTGAAAGTTGGTTCTATAGTTGAACCTAACAACAATGCAGGTAACTGGGAATAATATAACGGGTTGATATGATCTCGTACCGTTATTTTGACGAATCATTTGACACCGAAAATTGTCACAATTATATATTATCCATTCAGTGTTCACTGAATGGATTTTATTTTTTAGTATACGATACTGTTTCCATGAAGTATGTGGCATATTATGAAGAGACTATTAATTGTGCTACTCCGTTTCAGCTTAAATACGAAGTAGAGTTAATAATGCAAAAGGAAGAAGCTTTACAGAATCAATACAGTAAAGTAAATGTTGAGTTTAAAGACACTGCTGAAGCATTATATCCCAATTCGATAGTTGATGAAACTGACCTGCCGGATGTTTATGAATTGATGACAGAAAAGAAAAATGGATATATCGTTTTAAAAAATGAAATCATAAAGGGAGAAGTTTCTCTTGCATTTAGTATTCCCGAAATTATTCATGATTTTTTTAAAGAGGAATTCCCGGATTGTAAATTTTATTCCGGCGGATCTTATTTCATTGATTATATCTTCAAGGAATCAGGGAATAATACTGTGATGACTTTAGCTAGAAGTAAGAACTTGTTAAAGGCAGCAGTTACAGTCGGAAAAAAAATATTGTTCTTCAATAACTTCTATGTAAAAAATGATTCCGATTGTCTTTATTATACACTCTATATTGCCAGGCAACTTGAATTGGAAAAGAATATTGAAATAATTCTGATGGGAGATATGGAGGCTCATGGAGATTTTGTTTCTTCCCTTAAAAATTATTTTGGAAAGGCCCATTTTGCCAGAATTAATAAGAGTTTTTCGTTAAGCGTGTCATTTATGCAGAAACCTGATCATTATTATCTTCCACTTACACAAATGTCATTATGCGAATAGTAGGTGGAAAATACAGAGGGAGGATGTTTAATCCCGGTAAAAGCTTCAAGGCAAGACCTACAACTGATTTTGCAAAAGAAAGTTTGTTCAACATTCTTACTAATATTGTTGATTTTGAAGAAATAAAATGTCTTGATTTATTTGCAGGTACAGGCAGTATTTCTTATGAACTTCTTTCAAGAGGATGTAAAGACCTTACTGTAATAGAACTTAACTTTCAGCATGTGATGTTTATTAAGTCTGTGTTAAAAGATTTAAATGAAAAAGCTAAGGTTTACAGAGCTGAAGTATTTAAGTTTCTTGAAAGTGAGAAGACAAAATACGACCTTATTTTTGCAGATCCTCCTTATGACCTTCCTCGGTTAAGAGAAGTGCCCGAATTGATTTTAAAACAGGGATTAATAGCAGAAGGAGGCCTTATGATTATTGAACATTCAAAGAGTTACGACTTCAGTGATCTTCCCGGATTCTATGAAATGCGAAAATATGGCAGCGTTCATTTCAGCTTTTTCAAAGGATAGATGTTTTACCTCAGTAGTTTACAATTTTAGTAAAAAAAGTAGTTCAGTTTTTTAACAGATACTATTTGCAGATAAGAAAAGAACATATATATTTGCAACGCCTTTGAAAAATGCAAAACAAGGGTTGGTTCTTTGAGAGTGATATGAATTTAATGTAAGAGTGAAAACCAAAGAAATTTGGTGCGGTAGTTCAGTTGGTTAGAATAACGGCCTGTCACGCCGTGGGTCGCGG
>CAYUEI010000016.1:0-18667 GCA_964443445.1 uncultured Prolixibacteraceae bacterium
CATAAAAAATAATTACTTTTCGGATAGCCACAACCTTCCTACCAAATAGGTACCAGATAGGTACCAGATAGGTATCAAACACCATAAGAAAATTTTCTTATGGTGTTTGATACCTATCTGGTAGGAATGTGGTAGGAATGTGGTATTGATCAGGAATGTTTTAGCCTTCATAAAGTAAGATTCACTTTTGAAGGTTAAAATCGTAATCTTCATAAATCAAAATAAAAGTAAAAGTTACTTTTTGCATAGCTAAAGAATTTATTTTTTAGGTTTGAATCACTTTTTTCCTAAACTAAAAAAAATGAAAACAAATGTCTTTCAGTTTGCAAAGGTTATTGCATTTATTTCAATACTGATGCTGTTTCAAATCTCAAAATCAAAATGTTACGCACAAATAATAGTTGCCTATGAATGTTACAGCATTGCGGGCAATGAAGACCAGCTTCCGGTAAAAAAATGTGTAACAGGAATCAAAGCAAGTCCTATAACCCGAGGCAACGGACTAATTCCCTTTAAAAAGGAGGGCATATTTTGTTCAACCAATTGGCCAATAAAATCCGATATTGATTTGGGAGACTATCTGGAATTTACAATAACACCTGACTGTGGTAAGATACTTGAACCAATTATAATCACTATGTATCATAAAAGATCATTACGAGGGCCTAAGTTGTTTGTGGCCAGGACAAGTTACGATTCGTTTACCAGTAATCGGAGTAATATTGTTGATTTAAGAAACGAAGTAGATGTAGTAGAATCATATTTCAAAATTTCAATGCCGGAAACAGATAAACCAGTTACAATCAGGATTTACGCTTATAAGGCAGAACTTGAATATGGGAATTGGGGAATTGGGGGTTATCAAAATTTTGATCTTACAGTCCTGGGCAAAATAAAATCAAAACCTTTTCTGATTAATGAGGCAGACATAGACACCTATGGAGGTGACAAAGAAGAATTTATTGAAATATTTGATGGAGGATGCGGTTCAAAGAGTCTGGATAATCATCTTTTGGTTTTTTATGATGGAGCAACAAATAAATCATACAGGACAATAGATTTGTCAGGAAATAATACAAACGGCAGTGGATATTTCGTAGTAGGCCATGAAAACTCAAGCTATTCAAATCTGCCATCTTTTAAAACTGCCGACAACATTAAAAACGGATCTCATGCTATTGCTATTTACAAAGGCAATCCGGAAGAATTTCCTGATGGCACTGATGTTGACACTGTTAACCTTGTAGATGCTTTAGTTTATACCAATAACACTCCGGAGCCGGGGGGATTAGCACTATTATTGAAAAAAGGGGAAGTCATTAAAGATGAAAATGTTACAGGTAAATCAAGTGAGTATTCATTACAAAGAATTGGAGATGGTTCGGGGGGAGATAGAAAAACAAGCACATATGTCCCGGCCATCCCTACACCCGGGGCAAAGAACTTTGACGCAGTATGGACTGGAAACAGTGATAACACATGGGGAAACGGGTTAAACTGGACTCCTCATTTGCTTACACCCGGGCAAAACGATAAAGTATTCATTCCGGGAGGGCTAACCTCTTATCCCTCAACAGCAACAATTCAACACGCAGATAAAATAGTTTTGGATGATGGAGCAAGAATAAACAATCAGGAAAATATTATTTCAAATGAAGTATCAGTAGTACACAAAATACTTTATAGCAATAGTAATCAAGCACCTGATCGCTGGCAATATTTTACACCAGTAATTCAAAATATAAGAGCAGCTGATCTGATATCTCAAAATAGCAGGAATGATCTATGGCTAGCAAAATATGACAATACATTATCTGAAGATATAAATAGCTGCTGGGACTTTAATATATCGCCTGAAAGCCCGATTGAAAGCCTTTCAGGATATGCAATATCCTCAGTTTATGATGATTCAGAAGAAGGAGAAGAAAAAACAACACCCTGGCAGTTGTTTACAATGAGCGGGTATCCGGTTGATGCTGAAAACCCATCATCTGTTTCTTTAAAAGAAGGCTGGAATCTCACAGGCAATCCTTATCTTACTTCTATCGACTGGTTTGATAGTCAGAGTATAGACTACACTCTAATTCAGGGCAATGCAGCATACAAATACAATCCTTCAACAGATAGCTACATCACATTGATAAGTGACGGTAACGGGAGCGGGATAGTCATTCCGGAAGGTAACAATCAATACATATCTTCGGGGCAAGGATACTTTTTGAATTCCATCTCTGACGGGACATTTAATTTAAACCCAGGATGTCGGGCTGATGCATCTACTCCATTTTTAAAATCCTCTAAAATAGAAGATTATATTAAACTTGTTGTCAGTGACGATAAAAGTTCTGATGAAACATTTATAAGTATAGACGAGGAAGCATCGGATGGTTTTGACAATCGGGATGCAGAAAAGTTATTGTCATCAAATAGAGAAAAGACACAGATATACACCATAGATAATAGCGGAAAAAAACTGGTATACAATGCAATTAATTCTGTGTCGGGCAATATAAATCTTTCAATAACATCAAAGTCAGGAAAAAATTTGAGACTATATGCTGATGGAAATTACAAAGGACATAAAATTGACAAAATCATTTTAAAAGATATTAAAAGTAAAAAAGAAAGAAGCATTGGTATAAATGAAGAAATAGATTTAAAAATTCCTGATTCTGAAAATGAAATCAAACTATTAATATCATTTTCAGAATTAAAAGCTAACTCCGGAATAAAAATTAATAAAGGACCAGAAACAGAAATAAAATATTCAGAAGGAAATTTAATATGTAGAAATGAGGAAGGAGTTCCGGTAGAAATAATATTATCGGACTATTCAGGTAGAAAAATTGTATCATTCAAGCTTAAGGAAAATGCAGCATCATTTCCTGTGAATTTAAGCAAGGGCATTTATATATTAACGTTGAAAAGCAATGCTTCAACAATATCAAAAAAGTTATCCATAAACCATTAAAACGAGGAATCATGAAACAAAAAGTAATTTTGACCGGACTAATAATCTTTCTGGCGACACCAATGATAATGGCACAACCGAGGCCTCCTCAGATACCGGATGGCAATCCTGTTCCCTTAAACAATCTGATACCTGTGATATTATTCTGTGTTTTTGTTTTTCTGATGAAAAAGGAAGATTCTGAATAAATTATGAACTAATGACAGGAGTCGTAATTACTTTCTTCTTAAAAAATATTACATAAAACATTTCTATAGCCAGGATAAGTGAAAGAAGGCAAATTACAACAGAAACAATAGGTATCGGATTACTGTTCAATGACAATTTACCATCAGTAAACCAATTTTGTTGAATCAGAACCAGAAGAGCCCAGTTTGAAATCAGGTACATAAACAATGCGGGAATGAAAGTGATAAGCCAGGCTTTTTTCCTTTTTGAACACTGATGAAGCCAGACACTTATTCCGAGTAATGTAATTGAAGCAAGCATTTGGTTTGAGGAGCCGAAAATATTCCAGAATATTTTCCAGGAAGGAACTATATTGCCATTAGCATCAGTAAGATTAATAGAAACAAAAAATAAAGGTACCCCTACAGAAATTGTAGCGGCTAAAATTTTCCCGGGAAGATTTTTCCATCCGGTTAATTCCTGGATAATATATCGGGAAAGACGGGCACAAACATCAAGGGTATCGTAGACGAAGGTAGTAAAAGCCATTAAGCCAAAGGAAATGCCAAAGGCAGCAGATATACCTATCAATTCAACAAACTTGCCAATACCTGAAGCAAAAATAAAGTTAGGAGAGCTTTTAACGAGATTATCATTTTCAAATAGAATCATTACACAAGCAAGAGCAACGACAGCGACCATAGCTTCCATAAGCATCATTCCATATCCAACTATTTTAGAATCACTTTCTT
Organism: uncultured Prolixibacteraceae bacterium; assembly: GCA_964443445.1. GTDB lineage: Bacteria > Bacteroidota > Bacteroidia > Bacteroidales > Prolixibacteraceae > CAYMTR01. Next base: position 3,892 of record CAYUEI010000016.1, read on the forward strand.
TTTTCAGTTGTTTGGAGGTAGTTCCGCTTCCGACAAGTGAATGGAAACCAGAGCAAGCACCACAGGCAACAGTGATAAAGAGTATAGGGAACATTGGAAACCAACCGCTTTGATTTTCATCTCCAAAAGTTGTAAAGGCAGGATAATTAATAGAAAAACCACCAAAAATCAATCCAATGGCAGCAGTAAGTAAAGAAGCATACATAAAATATCCACCAAGATGACCTCTTGGCTGGAGCAAAAGCCACATAGGAATAACGGAAGCTATCAAACAATAAATCAGGAGGAAGGCATTCCAAATTTTGTGAGCAGATAAAACAGAAACATTAAAAATTGATTCAAGTTGAAAAGGGATGTAAGAACCAATCCATATTGAAAAGCCCACTAACGGTAAAAATATAATTGTTGCCCATGTAAGAGACAACTTGGTTTTTTTCAGGAGAAGGCCCATAAACATTGGAAGAATAAGATACAGGAGAGAAGAAGTAGCAATTGCTCCTCCCCCAACACTTTCTCCGTTTTCAAGAATAACTGTACCTGTAAAGGAACTTGATGTAATATCAGTGAAAGCTACAATAACATAAACCAGTGAAATCCAGATAAAAACAAGGAATAAAATCCATGCTCTTTTCGAAACATTGATTCGAATGACTTCAGTAATAGATTTTGCCTGATGCCGGACGGAAGAAATAATCGAGCCCATATCATGAACTCCACCAATAAAAACTGACCCTATAAGAATCCAGATTAAAGCGGGCACCCATCCAAACATTATACCTGCTATAATTGGTCCTGAAATAGGTCCTGCGCCTGAGATGGCAGAGAAGTGTTGACCTGTAAGAAATTTAGAATTGGTTGGGACAAAGTCAACCCCATCGTTATTTAAGACTGCGGGCGTTATTTTTGAATCATCGAGTTGAAAAACTTTCCTGGAAAGAAATGATCCATATAATTTATAAGCTGCGAATAATACAGCGGCAGCTCCAATAATAATAAAAAGGATGTTCATTTAGTAAAAATATTAAACAGGGAAATGGTTAAGATTTTTTCCTGAAGATTAATTCCTAAAAATACATTAAACAACATAATAATCAAAGAAAAAAATTATTTATTCTGTTTTAGTAATTCTTCGATCTTAGAAATCTGATTAGCGGGATAAGAAGCCTGAGGTTTAAGTATCAGTGCTTGTTTATAAAAATTAACAGCAATTGCATATTTCTTTTGGTTAAAAGCTGCATCTCCCTGAGAAATATTTTTGGTGAATTCTGTATCAGCAGAAGAAGCTTTGGTTTGGTTCATTGCATTTTCAACCTGTTCAATTTTTTCTTTAACCATATTATCGTTAGGTTTCAGACCAGATGCTTTTCTATAAAAGAAACGTGCAACAGAGTAATTACCTGAATTATAAGCATCATTACCCTTAGAAATTGCCTCATCAAACTCTTTATCATTTGTTCTTGAAATGGTTGCAGAAGTCAACTGACTAACTACTTTCAATCTTTCTCTTGCATAAACATCTCCTGGTTTGGCTTCGAGAGCTTTAGTAAAATAAAACTTAGAGACATTGATATCACCAGTTTTAAAAGACTCTTCACCCTTTTTAATCATTTCATTATATTTAGATTCGTTTACATCAGAACCTCTTATCATTCTTTCAACTTCGTTTAATTTAATGGTAGCTTCGGAATCGCCGGGCAACAATGCTAATGCTCTTCTGAAGTAAAATCTGGAAACTCCCCATTCTTCAGAATCCTTAAATTGTTGTCCCAAGGCCATAGCTTCTTTATAAGCATCCATCTTTTCTTCGGCGGTAAGTGCTTCCAGGTTATTAAAGTCTATTTCATCCAGTTTGGATTTTGATTTTGGTTGAGAAGTAGTTTGTTTACTTAAAAATTCATCAATCTTTTTAATTTGAGACTGTGGATAATCCTGCCCGGGAATAAACTGCAAGGCTTTTTGGTAAAGTGAACGGGCAGGCGAATATGATTGCCTGAAAAATGCTTCATCGGCTTGCACAATTGCCTGATCATAATTATTTTGCAGTTGTAACAAATGTTTTTGTTCTTCACTTTCCCGGGACAAGATTCCTCTAATATATCTTATTCTTTCCTTTGGATAACTTTCAGATGGCATTAGGTTAGTTGCCTTTTGATATTCATCAATAGCTTCATAATACTTCTGATCACTATAAAGCTTATCTGCTGCAGCGATTAATTCCTGATACTTAGTCCGGAACTGTTCTTCTGCTTTCAATCGTTCGAGAATAGCATCAATTTCTTTTATTTTTTGCAAAGCGTATTTTTCATCGGGAATCAATTCATGTGCTTTAACATAGCACTCACGTCCTTTGGCAAATTCCTTTTCGTACACAAAAGCTTCAGCTTCGCGTAAAAGACGGTTATAGTCACCTCCTTTAAGTTGAAGGTTAGCAAGAATATCATTAATGTCAATAATTTGCTTTTTAGGGTATAACTCCCAGCTTTGGATAGTAAGGGCAAGCTCATAATATTCGATAGCATCCCGGTAAAGGCGCTGATAAAAAAGATTATCAGCTTCCTTGACTGCATCTTTATAAGCTTGTTTACGAGCTTCCTGAAGTCTCTTTTTCTCAGCTTCATCCCTTTCCTTAGCGAGCTTTAGGGCCAAATCGCTATTATCAAAAATTTCGTCGATTTTCTTAAGCATGCTCAGAGCATAGCAGTTTTCATCTATTTGAGTTACTGCCAATCCGTAATAATCTTTAGCCTTGGCAACATCTTCATTTTTCAAGCTTAAATCGCCTTGATTTATCAGTTCGTTGTATTTTATTTTGCGTTGATTATAAACTTGATTTTTATGAGTTACCTCATTTTCAACAAGAGTAATCAGTTTTTTATTTTCATCGTCACATGTTTGTATTTTTTCAACAAGCTGCTGATTATCAGTTTTCACTGAAAGAGCTTGTTTGAATGCAACTTTGGCAACAGTATATTCTCTTTCTTTAAGTTTTTGTTCGCCATAGTTAAAATATTTTTGGAAATTGTTTTCACCGGGAGATCCAAAAGTCTTAATAAGCTCATTCCGAATAATTATTTGATAGGTAAAGTCAATTCTTTCTCTAGGATACTTTTCAGTCATTTTTAATAAGACAGCTTCTCTGTATTTTAGCATTGCATTATCGTAGTCTCCCAATGAATATAGCCTGTCACCTTCAGAAATAAATTGATTATATTTTGAGTTCAATGTTTTTACTTTCTGGTTTTCGTATTCTTCACACTTGGGTTTCACTTCAACGATTACGCTTTCAATAAGCTTGGACATGTCAGATTTTTCTCTGGTGAATTCAGCATCAAAATTATCGACCTTAGGATTGTAAGAAATCTTTCCTGATTGTTGTTTCGATTCAGAAACACCCGGAACGTTTTTATAAAGCAAAATTGAAAGTTGATATGGGGGGAATTGGCAGTTTTCAGAACAAACTTCAGAAGGTACGCGAGTATCAATCTCTATACTTTTCGAGTAATAACCATCATTAAGGACAATAAAACGATAAAGCTGGTCAAGATCAACAGAAACAATAAAATTACCAGTACGGTTGATCTGCATATTCTGCAAAAGCGCACCATTACGGTACACCTCTATCCGAGTGCCATCTACCATTCCCTGATCTACTTTGATTTTTCCGGTAATTTGAAAAACGCCTTTAGGTTTTTGCGAATTTCCAGATAAAGGAAAAATCAAACAGATAATAATAACTGTTAAAAATCTTAACATTGCACTTTTTTACCAGTTCACTTACCCCTATCAAATTTAAAATTCAATTTACCAAAAACCAACTATTATTGGTTTAAAATTACAGAATATCAAAAGATTTGGAATTTACGCTGAGTAATAAGCATAAAATCAGGAGAAATTTGGTATTTGAGCAAGAGAATATTGATTTTCTAAAAACTCGTTCATTTTTAATTATTTTTGAAAAAACAAAAAGGAATATGAATATCTTGAATAAAACCAACATTATAATGCTCATTATTTTGGGTTCAATAACAATACCACAGGTTAAAGCTCAAAGAATCAAGACGGATGGAGTCAGATTTGTAGTCGGGGAAAAAGAAATATTCATGAATGGGGTAAACACTCCATGGCAAAACTGGAATGATTTCGGTGGCCAATATGAACAAGAATTCTGGGATAAAGAGTTTGAAAAGATAAATAATTCAGGGGGAAATTCTTCAAGGATTTGGATTTCATGTGATGGAGAGAAAGGAATAATTATAGATTCAACCGGTTACGTCACAGGGGCAACATCTGCTCACTGGGATAATCTGGAAGACATGTTTGAGCTTGCAAAAAAACATAAAATCTATATAATGGCCACCTTGCTTTCATTTGACCACACTAAGGCATCGCATCCTAATTACATGAAATGGAGAAAGCTTATAAACGATCGGAAAATGATAGATGCTTACGTTGCAAACTATGTGATTCCATTTATATACAGGTTTAAGGATAATCCATATTTATGGAGTATAGATGCCTGCAATGAAATAGAATGGGTAAACCAGGATAAAGACAATGCTCTTCAACCGTGGGATGACCTACAATATCTTGTTGGTTCAATTGCAGTTTCAACCCATAGAAACAGTGAAATCTTATTTACACTGGGTAGTGCTGCTGTAAAATGGAACTGTGATTTACCGGGTCCATTTCAAGGCAACAAGTGGAGTGACACTGCACTTCAATTGCAAGTTAATTCGCCTCTTGCTTTTTTGGATTTTTATTCACCCCATTATTACGGTTGGGTAGTTGAAAATTTTGGAAATTTCTGTACTGACAAATCGCCTGAAGACTATAAAATCAATGATCGTCCATGTATGGTAGGAGAAAATCCGGCAACGGGAATATTCAGCAGGGATAAAAATAATAAAGATATTCTTGTTGTTCCAATGAAAGATGCTTATATTAAAGCATTCGAAAACGGATGGAAAGGCTTAATGACTTGGACATCCAACGGAGTAGACAGGTTTGGTACGATAGAAAACTGCGGGCCGGGAATGAAAGCATTTGCAGATAAATATCCAGAACTTGCAAGACCTCAATATTAACTTTTAAAAAACATAAAGAAATGATTATAAAATTCTTAGGCGCAGCTCGTGAAGTAACAGGTAGTAAGCACCTTATCATCACCCAAAAAGACAAGAAGATACTTTTGGATTGCGGATTATATCAGGGGAAAGGCTTAGAAACAGATAGTCTTAACCGTGATTTAGGGTTTGATCCACAGGAGATTGACCACGTAATTCTAAGTCATGCCCATATCGATCATTCAGGATTAATACCTTACATATACAAACTAGGGTTCAGGGGATCAGTAGTATGCACTGATGCAACCAGAGATTTATGCTCGATAATGTTAGCAGATTCCGGTGCCATACATGAAGCTGATACCCTAAAGTTTAATAAAAAGAGGGTAGTCCAGGGACTTCCTCCTGTAGAACCAATTTATACAAGGCAGGATGCTGTAAATTGTATGCAGCTATTTATTGGAGTAGCATACGACCGCAAGTTCTATATAGATGAAAATATCAAGGTAAAGTTCACCAATACAGGTCACATGCTGGGAAGCAGTGTTATAAGTCTGGAAGTACTTGAAAGCGAAGGGTTGAAAAAAGTAGCATACACGGGAGATATTGGAAGAAAGAGTAACATGATATTAAAATCACCTGAACCATTTCCACAGGCAGATTATTTAATAACAGAAGCGACATATGGGAACAGGTTACATAAGGTTGAAAAAGAAGCACGGGAAGACCTGTTGCATGTAATCCGTCATACTTGTGTTGTTAAAAAAGGAAAACTTGTAATACCTTCATTCAGTGTAGGAAGGACACAAGAGATTGTATATACACTAAACCAGCTTTTCAATGATGGCAAGCTTCCCAAAATAGATATATTTGTTGACAGTCCGCTTTCAGTAAATGCAACTGAAATATTCAGGATGCATTATGGAATCCTGAACGAAGAAATTTTACATGAACTTCATTACGACCATGATCCTTTTGGGTTTGAAGGATTATATTATGTAAGGACAGTATCTGATTCCAAGAAGATAAATGATAGAAAAGAGCCTTGTGTAATAATATCTGCATCGGGTATGATGGAAGCAGGAAGGGTAAAACATCATTTAGCGAACACTATTTCAAATGAAAGAAACTCAATACTTGCTGTGGGTTATTGTGCTCCTACGACCTTAGGTGCTAAAATATTACGAGGAGATAAAGAAGTTTCAATACATGGGAATATATATCCGGTAAGAGCTGAAGTATTCAGAATTGAGTCTTACAGTGGACATGGAGATTATGCAGAAATGGCTGAATATCTTGAATGTCAGAACAAGGATAAACTCAAAAAGATTTTTCTTGTTCATGGAGAATATGGATCACAGACTTTTTATCAAAATCACCTGGAAGGAAAGAGATTTAGCAACATAGAAATACCTGAAAAAGGTTACTGGTCATATCTGTAAAATGAAATAAAAACAGCGGAGTAAATTTACTCCGCTGTTTAAAAAATAGGATTTAAATTTTATTAATTCTGTCTGATATTTGCCTGGCTCCATCAGTTCCAACAAACAACATCATAGCTTTTCTAATGCCTTCAGATATTTGTAGCAAATCTTTTTTCTGAATAGAATCTTCAGTAATTCCAAGTCTGTTACACTGCGATCTAATAGCCCCTTTAGACATTAATTCACCTATAATAGGAGCAAGAATATCAAATATTTTTTGTGCAAACATATTTCTATAAATACTCATTTCTACTTTCCTCCCCTTACTGCCATTAACAATTTCTTTTGGTATAATCCTGCTAAACCTAACAGAAGATAACCCAAATTCCAACCTATATCAATCATACTTCCAGCACCATAGGTATCATTCCAACTGTAATATGAAAAAAGGATATCAGAAACACCCATAAAGCCCCAGGCAATAGCAATAAGTCGCCAGGGTGAGCTTATCAAACTACCACCAAACTGACTTGTCAGATATAAAATCAGTAGTGACTGAGTAATAATTACAATATCTGCAATCGGGTAAATCATGTAAACCACTTTATCTATCAAGATAGTTTCTTCATCAATCACAATTGGTCTAAGCAGAAATTGAACGATAATAATGGCTACAATTAGAAATAATGCAATAATAATTAAATAAATACCCAATTTTCCTTTAGGAAAGTCAGTTTTAAAATAACCTTTATGCAACATTACCAAGCCAATAATTGTAAAAGGATAACTTACAATCCAAAATATGTCAGCTACACTTTTGGTAACATTGCTCATATCAATGCCCATTATTATTTCCTGGCCTCCATAGAGAATCTCTGCAATAAGATCAAGAGCCACTCCTATAAATATCATTAACCAGGCAGTTCTAGCGTAATCCTTACTTTTAAAAGCTTTTACAGTTGTGTAAAGTATGTAAGAAGCAATCAAAGAACATAAAATCGGAAAAGCGTCACTAATAAAAACCATAAGTTTATCGCTTTCCGGTTTAATTAAATACAAAATAATATTCAGGGCTATCAAAGCTCCTGTTACCATCCATAAAATACTAATTTGCTTTAATTTCATAATTCGTCTTTTAGATTAACAGAGATTGATTTATTCATTAAATAAAACAAATCAAAATGAAAGTTATTACAATTTAAAACAAAAAAATGAGAATTCAATCCTCCATTGAAAAACTAAAAAAAGAAAAGGGGAAAAAGAAATGATAAATACTAATTGTCTTTTCGAAGAATGCACATTTTATCGTTGCAAATACTACATTTATAAGGTAATCTCTTTACAGAGACACCTGCACCGAAAATTCCGCTTACTGACTTTATTGGAAGCATAAGTGATGATGAGGTCAGAGTTATATTGCAGTTGTTTCCCTTCAATAATGGAAAAAGCTTTTGCTGTTCCTTTACATTCCAGTTGCAATATCCGGGGCTATATCTGTTAGATACATTCATGCCAAATTCTTTCAAAATTGATTCGATAAATTTGTGAATATATTCAGCAATAGCTTCAGCAATTTCAGAACCAACAAGGTCAACAATCAAGCCTTCAAGAGAGTGGCCTTGTTTCATCAACTCTTTTGAAAGACTTTCGATTTTATCACCGCAAGTACAAGCAAAAACAATTAATAATTCACTTTTTTTCAATAGAGATGTTACAGTCTTTCCTGTTTCAAATAAAGTATCAGAAATTCTAATATTATAATTGGGAAGGATTATTTCAACATTATCATATAATATAAAACCTGCCTTAGGTTCAGCAAGTAGAAGACTTTTTTCAATCAGCTCAGTAATCATATCAAGAAAGTAAACCTCGGCATCAGTTATCTTCATACCAAGACCTTTCAATATATTTTTCTGTTTGATATCAGAAACCAATACCTCAGGAAAAATCTCCTGAGGTATATTTATCAAGGCTTTTAAATTTTCTATATTCTTATGATTGTCCAAAGTAAAAGGGGCTATGCTACTTTTGAATTCAAGTAACTTACAGCTCCCTGAGGATCACGTGAATATCCATCAGCGCCAATTTCTTCCCTGAATTGATCATTTACCGGGGCACCACCAATAAGGCAAATTACATCTGGTCGTTCTTTTTTGATTTCAGCAACGATATTCTTCATGCTTTGCATTGTCGTTGTTAAAAGAGCTGAAAGTCCGACAATTGCACCTTCATTTTCATTAATCGCCTGCATAAATTTTGCAGCACTGACATCTACCCCAAGGTCGATTACTTCCCAACCTGCTCCTTCAACAATCATAGCAACCAGATTCTTTCCGATATCATGAAGGTCACCAGCAACAGTACCAATGATAAATTTACCTTTTCTCTTCACTTCTCCGCTTTTAAAGAAAGGTTTAAGGTGTTCCATCGAAGCATTCATTGCTTTAGCAGCAATCAGCATTTGGGGTACGAAAATTTTCTTTTGAGAAAACTTCTCCCCTACTTTTTCCATTGCACTAATAAGTGCACCGTTTAAAATTTTTTCCGGCTTAATGCCCATTTCAAGGGCTTGTTTTGTAAGTTCATCTGCTCCGTCCAATCCTTTCATATTAGGAGGAAACGGAGCTGCTTTATTGACTTTACCAAACTCTACACATTCTGCCAGCTTAGCCAACAATTCTTCTGAATTCATTTTAAAATTGATTAGTTAGATATTTAAAATTAGTTAGATTAAATACAAATTTAAAAATTCCTTACTACCTGACATATCTTAGCGATATGTTCGGGAGTTGTTCCGCAACATCCGCCAATAATATTAGCACCTGCATTGATAAGAGTTTTAACATAACTTGCAGTTACATCGGGTGTTTCCAGAAACAAAGTTTCATTATTAAGATAAACCGGGGCTCCAGCATTTGCATGAATCAAAATTGGAATTGTTTTATTTATTTTTCTTATCTGTTCAGTAATACCAATCATGTTTTCCATTCCGTTTCCACAGTTCGCCCCGACGATATCGGCACCGGCTTCTATCATCGCTTCAAGCATTTCAGCAGGAGTGACACCCATCATCGTATTAAATTCATCCTCACCTGTTTTATCAAAAGTCATTGTACAAATAACTTCGCAGGAAGTATTTTCCTTGCATGCTAAAACTGCAGCTATGGCTTCTTCAATGTCGGACATTGTTTCAACGACAAGAGCATCAGCTCCTCCATTTTCAAGGGCTACAGCTTGTTCTTTAAAACACTCGTATAGTTCTTCTGTTGTAATATCATCAATCAGCATAATCTTTCCGGTAGGACCGATAGAGCCTAAAACATGCTTGTCATTACCTGCAGCTTTTCTGGAAATTGCTGCTGCTTCTTTATTGAGAATATCAACTTTACCTTCCAGTCCGAAATGCGTAAGTTTATATCTGTTCCCGCCAAAACTATTTGTTTCAATCATATCAGATCCGGCATCTATATAGCTTTTAGCTATTTCATAAACTTTTTCGGGATGCAGAAGATTCCATGATTCCGGACATTCACCGGGTCTTAAACCCATCCTTTGTAAAAATGTACCCCAGGCACCATCTGATATCAGAATTTTACCATTTAAGATTTCTTCTTTTATAGATTTCATTTCCAGTATTTAAAAAACATTTCAATATAGAGAAAACAAAGAAATAATGTTTAAAAAATGTCCAAAAAAAGTAATTTAATTCGGTATTCAGTATAAAATTTCATCTTTTATTAAAAATAGTTTTCTCATAGCGCTTAAGTTTTTAAATTAGTTGCTTCAATTAATCTAACTAAATTTTGTTACAATGACTGATAAACAATGGAATGAGTTGCTGGGTATAATCAAGGGGGGTAATAAAGGTATTCTCCCTGCAGGCTTTATTATAGATTGCCCCTGGTTGCCAAAATGGTATGGGATTTCAATACTCGACTATTTTACTAATGATGAATTATGGCTTAAAGCCAATCTGAAAGCTATGGAAACATTTCCTGAAGTAATGTTTTTGCCCGGATTCTGGAGTGAATATGGGATGTGTACAGAACCTTCAGCTTTTGGTGCCAAAACAGTATTCTGGAAAAATGAATTTCCTTTTGCCGATAAAATTATAAATTCTCCTGAAGACATAGATGGGATTGAAGTTCCTAATCCTGAGACTGATGGATTGTTACCATTTATGCTTAATCGGCTTAAAATTGCCAAGCCTGCTATTGAAGCATCTGGCCATAAAATTCGATTTTCAGTATCAAGGGGACCTTTAAACATAGCGTCATTCTTAATGGGTACAACAGAATTGATGACCACAATGATGATGGATCCGGACAGGGTGCACAAACTGCTTAGAACTATTACTGACTTCTTAAAAAAATGGCATAAAATTCAGCGTGACACAATTGACACAATTGACGGCATCATGATGCTTGATGACATTGTTGGCTTTGTAGGAGAAGATGAGTTTTTGGAATTTGGGTATCCATATCTTAAAGAGCTTTATGATGTTGATGTCAATGTCAAGTTCTTCCACAACGATGCGGACTGTACTTCATCAGTAAAATTCTATCCTGAAATTGGGATAAATCTATACAATCCCGGCCTTGATATGACAATAAATGAGCTTCATGAAGCCACTAACTTCAAGACTGTTATCCTTGGCAGTCTTCCACCAAGGGATGTTCTTGCAGCTTGTACGCCTGATGAAGTTTATAAGCAAACCAAAGAAATGCTGAGTTCAGTTGAAAATAAAAAGATGCTGATTCCTTCTTGCGGAGGTGGCATGCCTCCTAATGTTTCGACCGAGAATATTTTTGCTTTTATAAAAGCATTAAATGAATTTTCTGTATAGAATTAGACAAATTCAAATTTTGTTTTAATTTTATGGTATAATTGTTGTTAATAAAACCCTCACAATAACCTAAAATAAACAATTATGAAAAACCCGGCAAAATTAACCGCTTTTTTTTTAGCAGCAGTTTTTATGTTTTCAGCATGTTCAAGTACAACACTAATTGATTCGTACCCTTCAAATGCAGAGCTTTTCCTTAATGGTGAAGCAGTAGGATTCACTCCCTATTACATGACAGATAGTAAAATACTTGGATCATGTACAAGTGTTAAAATTCAAAAGGAAAATTACAAGGATTTTTATACTTCAATATGCAAAACTGAAGAAGCAGATCCGGGAGCAATTGTTGGTGGTTTTTTCTTTTATTTCCCATTCTTATGGGCTATGAAATATAAACCAACTCATTTTTATAAACTCCAAGCGGGCAATGGATTTTCTGATGACAACAGTTCTCTTGAACAACTTTGGAAAAATGATTCAAACCAGGGTCAACAAAATTCAATTCAGGAAGACAGCAAGATTATCAGGCTTGATGAAGCAAAGCCAATAAGCACTGAAGAGTTTCAAAAGCAAAAAGCAAACGAACCCTCAGAAAATTAATAAAGTATTCAAAACTAATCTACTTTTATAAACCAATAAATGAAAAGAAAATGAGTCTATTGAAAGAATTTAAGGAATTTGCCATGAAGGGTAATGTTGTCGACATGGCTGTGGGTATCATCATTGGTGCTGCTTTCGGAAAGATCGTAAGTTCTCTTGTAAACGATGTTATTATGCCACCTATAGGAATGCTCTTAGGAGGCGTTAACTTTACTGAGCTTAAGGCTACTTTACAGGATGCATCAGTTGATGCAGCAGGTCAGGCAGTCAATGCAGTAACAATCAACTACGGCAACTTCATACAGGTTGTAATTGATTTTCTGATTGTAGCTTTTGCTATATTCATGGTTATCAAGGCAATGAACAGCCTTAAAAAGAAGAAAGAAGAAGTACCTGCTCCTGCAGCTCCTCCTGCACCTTCAGCTGAAGAAACTTTACTTTCTGAAATTCGTGATCTTCTAAAGAAGAATTAACTATCGATTCTAATAAAGTATAAAAATCAGGGTAGTAATTAAAATATTACTACTCTGATTTTTTTTATACTGTTTTTCTAAAAGTTACTTCTAAAGAATTTCAAATTTAATAGAAAACCTGGAATCCTAAATCTTTTAAAATAATTGATATTTGAGGACTACAATTACTTAAAACACATTTATAGATAGGCAATTCTCTCCTAACCGGATAGTCTCCTCTTTGTTTTTCAAATGTTTCAGGAGATTGCTTTAATCTCTCACTATCTTCTTTGATTCGATAAGTTTTTAAAATGGCATAAGCAATTACCTCCTGAACAGTTTTTCCTGTTCCATCTATATTAATGATTGTATCGACTGGTGTTTCAATATCTGTACATTTCCAATCATCAATACCCAGATTAAACTTTTTGCTTATAGCCTGAACACTCATACTGGTTCCATTGGCTTTTCCGTCACGGGAATATCCTGCAATATGAGGAGTTGAAATAAAAGCTTTATTCAATAGTTCTCTGTTAATTTCAGGTTCCTTTTCCCAACAATCTAAAATAATTTCATTTATTTTTCGAGAGTTTAATCCATCAATTACAGATTCAGTATCAGAAATTTCTCCTCTGGCAGCATTAACTATGTAAACATTATCCTTGCATCCTTTTAGGAATGAGCCATCCAAAAGATGAAAAGTTTTATCCTCTCCTTCAAAAGTCAAGGGAGTATGAAAAGTAATTATGTCAGACTCTCTTTTTATCGCTTCAATATCAACAAAGTTTTTTCCATCTTCTTTTCTTTCTCTTGGGGGGTCATTAACTAAAACCTTCATTCCAATTACTTTGCATAATTTTTCAACCTTGGAACCAACATTTCCAGCTCCTATTATTCCAATGGTCTTGTCAGCAAGAGAAAACTTCTTCTCAAGAGCTAAAGTGTACAATGCTGCCATCATATATTGAGCAACTGACCAACTATTGCAACCCGGAGCATTAGTCCATTCTATTCCTGCTCGTTTACAATATTCAGTATCAATATGATCGAAACCAATAGTTGCAGTAGCAATCATTGAGACTTTGGAACCTGCAAGTAATTCTTCATTACATATTGTTCTCGTTCTGGTTATAATTGCATCAGCATCCTTGACTACTTCAGGAGTAGTTTTTTTTCCGGGAAGATATATAACTTCAGCAAAAGGTTCTAGTACTCCTTTTATATATGGAATTTTGTCGTCAATAACAACTTTCATATTTCAAATTTAATTTCAAAAAAAGTCAATAATGAATTTATCTATCAATTTTACGAAAAACCTTTTTATCACTTATCCAATTAAAAAAAGATTCAGGTTTAAGAGCAGTTAAAAGACCTTCTTCAATAGTGTTTTCGAAGGATTGAAGAGTTTTTTCCTTTCCTTTTCTTATCCGTGCATGAAATCCTTCATTCATCATTCTACCAAATCTTAAGGGTAAATCATAAAGTTCCGGGAAGATATTATCATCATTAGGATTTTCCAAATCATCAATACAGCTTTTAACGCTCGATGATAAATAAATCCGGCAAGCCATAGGGCGAGCCTGATAAGCTCTGCAATAGCCTTCATCTGGATGTATTAAGGGGCATGCTCCTTTATATCTCAACAACTTATCAATTTTTAGCACAGACGTTGATTTCGTCTTATTCTCAGCCCTCTCAACAATCTTTACCAAAGCATCTTCCCTGAATTTTTTCTTTAAGAAATCAGCAAGATAAAATAGCTCGTAAGGAGTAGCAAGAACTGTCTGACTGCAACATGTTGAACATCCCTTTTTACATTCAGTTGGTTTACCCTCAGAGGAAACCTTATTCAGGAAAGCATTGTTAAAATCGTCAATAGCGTTGTATAAATGCTGTTGAGCTTTAAAAAGGTTTTCTTTTATCAATCCATTTAGCAGATATAAGTCGGCAATTCTGTAACCATCATCAAAAAAAGACTTATCAAGACCTTGCAAAAAATCCTCTTTATTCCCCATATTAGTCTTTGAAAATTATATCAAAATCAAAACTTCCTGAAGGACTAACTTCTCTTTCTGCTTTAATTGAATAGTAAAGTACCCATTGTCCTATTATCCGGTCATAACTTAAGTTCTCTTCATAACTTCCAAATCCGCTATAAGTCTTTATCAGAATGGTATCTTTTTTTGGATTGACAAGACAAAAGGAAATATTTCCTTCTTCTATTTCTACCTTGCTTTTAAATTGAATCGGATCTCCTTCATTTTCAACGTTAGCAATCATTGAGCCATAACAGGTTTCATTATAATCATCAGCAACAGATATAACTGTTTTTGAAGTTTCTTCACAGGAAGCAAGAAAAATAATGAAAATAAACGGCAATAATACTTTATA
>CAYUEI010000016.1:18767-21495 GCA_964443445.1 uncultured Prolixibacteraceae bacterium
GCAATGATTTCCGAAGGCACATGCACTAAATTGGGTTTTACTCCAAATGCTTCTCCAACAGTGTTATATATTTGATTCCAGGTAAGCCATTCGTCGTTAGTAATATGAAAAAAATTATCCAATGCTTTAGGATTACCAAGAAGGCCAACAAGCCCTACAGCAAAATCCCGGTGATTAGTAATCGTCCATATAGATGTTCCATCACCAGGAACAACAACAGGCTTACCATCGAGCATTCTTTTAACAACAGTATACCCACCATCAAAAGGGAGCAATGTTTTATCATAAGTGTGAGAAGGCCTGACAATTGTGTATTTCATACCATACTCCGAAGCATTTTGCCTGAGATATTTCTCACATGCAATTTTATTTCTTGAATAAAGCCAAAAGGGATTATCAAGGAGAGTATCTTCGGTTACGGGTAAACTTTTCGGTGGAGTCTGATATGCCGAAGCACTGCTTATAAACAAATACTGTTTTGCCTTTCCTTTAAAAAGTTTCAGATTATTTTCAAGATGCTCTGGAACAAAACTAATCCAGTCAACCACTACATCAAAAGTAAGACCTTCCAATACTTTTGAAGTTTGCTCAAAATTTCTTATGTCTGAATTCAGAATAATAACACCGGGAGGTGATGGCCTTTTTGAATCAGAAATACCTCTGTTCAAATGATAAAGTTCAATTCCTTTATCAATTGCCAGACTTGTTGAAGCAGAACTAATAATACCAGATCCTCCTATAAACAATGCTTTCATTGGCTGAAAATTTTTATTTATTTTTTCTATCTGAAAAATATTTCATAAACTGAGCTCTTTCATACTTTTCAAAAGAAGGTATGTCAGCATAACTAAGTTTTCCTCTAAAGTCTTCGATAGAAGAAAAACCCCATTTTTTCATAAACAATTCTATTTCCTTCAAAACAAGTTCAGGAACAGAATATCCGTTGATATAGAAGGTTGAGCACATCTGTGTGACCTGAGCTCCTGAAAGAAGCATTTTTATGACTGATTTTCCATCGTGAATACCAGTTGAAGCTGCAAGTTGAACATTAGGCAGAATTCCTGCTAAAATACCTATCCACCTTAAAACAGGAGCCATATCAGCAGGGGAGCTCATTACTCCGGCAGAATCTATTTTCAAAGTATCAAGATCAATGTCCGGTTCCCAGAATCGATTAAAAACAGTAACAGAATCGGCTCCATTAGCATCAAGCATATCAACCATTCTGACTATATTTGAGAAATAGCGGCTAATCTTCACAGCTACAGGAATAGAAATGATTTTCTTGACAGATTGGAGTATTTCGATGTAACTATGCTCATAATTATCACTTACCTCCCTGTACATTGATGGAAATTCATAAATATTGAGCTCTATTGCATCTGCACCTGCATTTTGAATATCCCGGGCAAAAGATGTCCAATCAGAATTACTGACACAATTAATACTTGCTATTACAGGAATAGCTAATTCTGATTTTGAATTCTTAATAAGATTTAAATAATTATTAAGTGTGTTACTTTTGGTATAAGTCAAAATAAAATCTTCTGCTCCCGGATAATCATTATGTATTTCATTTGAGCTCAAAATATTACTCGCTTCAAGGTTTATTTGTTCCTCAAAAAGTGATTTCAATACTACAGCTCCAACTCCGGCCTCTTCTAATTTCTTTACCAAAGATGGAGAGCTTGTCAATCCTGAGCTTGCTGCAACAATAGGATTCCTTAGTTCCAGCCCCATATAATCAGTCTTTAAATTCATCATAAGGTTCTATTTTAAATTAAACATTAATGGTTTATCCTTACTCCAAAAATAGTACTTCCAATTCTGACAATAGTACTCCCCTGCTCAATTGCAATTTGATAATCATCAGACATGCCCATTGAAATTTCACTAAAATCAGGATTATCTAAAAAGAAGCTTTCTTTTAATTTCACAAATGTTTCGCGTAGCAGTGAAAATTCCTTTTTCACCTGTTCATTATCATTGGTAAAAGTAGCCATCCCCATAACTCCCTTAATATTTACATTTTCCATTTTAGCAAAATCGGATGAATGTAAAACAGATATTGCCTCTTCAAGGTTCAATCCATATTTTGTTGATTCTT
The DNA here is from genome assembly GCA_964443445.1 of uncultured Prolixibacteraceae bacterium. GTDB lineage: Bacteria > Bacteroidota > Bacteroidia > Bacteroidales > Prolixibacteraceae > CAYMTR01. The sequence goes on from CAYUEI010000016.1 coordinate 20,875, forward strand.
CAGCAATATGAAATTGTAAAAGACAATTTATTGTTCTGTTATTCTTCATTGCTTCTTTATTTATTTCATTTAAAAGTTTAAGTGAATCAACGGAGTGAATCATAGAAATAAATGGAGCAATAAATTTAACCTTATTTGACTGGAGATGTCCAATCATATGCCATTCAATATCTTCGGGAAGCTGATTGCATTTTTCAACTAATTCCTGTACTTTATTTTCTCCAAATAGTCTGTGCCCTGTATTATAAGCTTCAATAATTGCAGAAACAGGCTTCGTTTTTGATACAGCAACAAGACTTACTCCTTTGGGTAATGATCTTTTTATTTGAATTAAATTATCTGCAATTGACATACATTGTTTTTTACAAAACTAATAAATTTCAACAAGATGAAGAGAAGATATCTATGGGTTAATATTAAAGTAATGTGTTCTTACAGAATCAAGTTATTCAAAATAATTTATTCCAGGTAACCAAGCTTCAAAATATCAGGTCTAAAATCATTTATAAATAAGTAACATAAATATAAAACGTTAGAATGAAACCTTTTTCTTAAAAATTTCTGTAATTATTATTCAAAATCTGATACAAATAATTCAAAATAAAAAGCAATGAAAACACA
>CAYUEI010000016.1:21595-24336 GCA_964443445.1 uncultured Prolixibacteraceae bacterium
AAATTTAGTTTTTATATAATTAGTTACAGGTTTAATTTTTGAAAGTGAAGTATTTTTACAAATGCTTCACTTTTTTATATCAACCGGCATCATATCTTCAGATTTTATTTCCTTGATTGCTTTTCTTAATCTATATAGAAATAAATTATAAACTGTTTTATCATCTCTGTAAATCGGGATAACAACGCTTTCATCAACGGATTCAAATAACAATTTAAATTCTTCAGGTAAAGGCTTAAAACTAGTAGATGAAGTAATATAAACCATGTCTTGCCCTATTCTTACCGGATTTAGCTTTTCATTACATTTCATAAAATGATGTTGCTCGTTTTCATAGCCATAAACCCAAAAATCATATTTGTAAGGAAAACTAAAATAATAGGTAAAATGATTGGCAGGATACCAAAATCTTGAAACAAAGGCTGGTCTATTTTCATTAAAATCCTGATCATTAACCCATTCATTTATCTTTTCTCCTGCTAAATCCCAACCATACATATCAAGTGAAAAATCGTTTCTTCCAAGCTGTTCAATATCAGAATTGTCAGTTGAATTTATAATCCCTTTATTTATATGAATTATACCCAATAAAACAATTATAAACATTAAAACATTAGCCCCTGCAATCCAACTTTTAAATTTTCTTTGAATGTCTGATTCTTCAGAAGCAATATAATAAGAAGCCAACAAAATTAATCCGTAATAAGCAGGACCACTCCAATGTGGAAGGGTTTGTGAAGTAAATGATAGTATGATACTTAGAATTATTAAAGGAAAACTCGTCAGAAATATTACTTTCAATTCTTCATTGTTCTTTATCAATCTTTTCTTAAAAATTGGAAACATGGCAACAACAATAATTACAAAGTTAATGGGATTGTTATATCCAAATTGACCAGCTATTTCTCTTATCACCCATAACATATTAATACTTGATTCACCAATCCTGCTGCTATGAAATGAAAAACTGTAAAATCCGTTTTCAATGTTCCATATTATGACCGGAGAAAAAATAACTGCTGTTAAGATTAATGATATGTAGAGAGAAGTTCTTTTAAAATATTCTCTTTTATAAAACAGGAAATATAGAAATAAGCCAAACCATAAAAGGGAAGCCTGGTATTTGGATATCATAGCCAAACCGCTAAATAAACCAAACAGAATGAGGTCTTTGTTCCTGTTATACCTGACAACACAAACAGCCATGTATAATGACAATAACCAAAAGAAAGACAAGGGTGTATCAGGCATAATAAAAGTTCCGGCAATTATTGTGCTGTAAAGAGAAGAAGAAGCCATAAGTGCAGAAATAAAGCCTGCTTTTTCATTAAGAATTTCTTTCCCGATTTTATAAATAATGATAATATTCAACGTACCAAACACCAGTGGTCCAAGTCGCATAAAAAACTCTCCTGTAAATTCTAATCCAAAAGTTGTCAGGAGAATCAAAAAGCCGATCATTGGAGGATGATCATAATAACTTATATCGGGGGTTAACCCATAAGTGAAATAATAGGCTTCATCATTACCCAGATTAGTAGTAATGGAAATAAGTAACCTTACAATAAGGTTAAATACAATAAGAATCCACAGTTTATATTTATGAAAGAAATTTTTGATCAGCATTAATTCTTTAATGATGAGTTTATATTAACAAGAGTTGTATCATTTATAGCAGGAAAATAATAAAGCATATTTTCCGCCCAGATATCAGAATAAAAATTTTCAACATCAGGCTGATTACCTGAAATATTCATATAATTTGTCCATAAAAGTTTACCAGTATTCAAATCCAGAAGTCCTATATATGAATCAAAAACAGAACTTTCATATATATAGTAATAAAAATATCCAAAGGTAACTAAAGCAGTCAGAAGTCCTATTGTTACTCCCTGAATAATAGTCTTTGAAACCGGGACTACTGTTCCGCTGCCTATCATAAACAGAATCATATCCTGACCAGTATATTCAGAAATAAGCTTTAAACTTTTAACCAAATATGGATCAGTTGAAAAAGGAGGTTCGATATTTTTGGTCATTGTGTAATAAAAGGCATTCAACACTTCATAAACAGCATCGCCATATAAAGAGTCCTCATTGAATATTTCATCCGCATAAAAAGGCGCAGTTGCATAACTTACCGTATCTTTCTTAGTATTGGCAACTCTGACAGAATCTTCAGGGGAAAGAAATGATCCTGTAAAAGGGAGAAAAGTGTATTCAACTGAATATCCTTTCGACTCAAGCATTTTTTTTGCTTCCTCAGCCATAAATCTTCCTGCATTAACAGATTCATCAACAATTATATAGTTTTTCTTAAACCATGGATCATAATCCAGACATAAATCTGAAATTATTCCAATTTTAGTTGCATTAAGAATTTCCCTTTGATATTCATCAGTAGTTCTTACAAAAGATTTGCTTGGTTTACAAGAAACTACTGAAAAGAAAATAATAGGTACAAATAAATAATTAAAAATTGTTTTCATCTATTCTATTTATTTAAATATAAAACTAAGAAATTTCAACGACTATTAAATAGCTTTTTATTCAAATGCATGTGCTTCTTTAAAATCTTTTATATCTTGGATCAAAAAATAAAATGAAGAGAATAATATTACCACTAGCATTGTTTGCTTTGATAAGTTGTTCTGAAAAAGAACAGAAGTATTCAGATTATCCTATTTCCGCAGTTGACATTAAAAGTGTAGTTATCAACGATGATTTCTGGCTACCCAAAA
>CAYUEI010000017.1:0-24151 GCA_964443445.1 uncultured Prolixibacteraceae bacterium
GCAATCCTGAAAACTATTATTCACATGAAACTGCCGTAATAGATTATGGAGCAATAATCGGCAGAGGAACTAAGATCTGGCATTTCACGCATATAATGAGCGGAGCAAAAATTGGCAATAATTGTTCACTCGGGCAAAATGTATATGTGGGCAGCAGAGCAATTATAGGTAATAATGTCAAGATACAGAATAATGTAAGTATTTATGATGCTGTAGAGATTAGTGATGATGTATTTTGCGGGCCGAGCTGTGTATTTACAAACGTAATCAATCCAAGAGCATCAATTTTAAGAAAGAATGAATATAAGCTGACCAAAGTAGAAAAGGGAGTAACGATAGGAGCTAATGCAACTATTGTTTGCGGGATTTCACTTGGTTGTTATTCATTCATTGGAGCAGGTGCAGTGGTTACAAAAGATGTAAAGCCTTTTGCACTGATGACGGGAGTTCCGGCTAAACAAAAAGGATGGGTTAGCAGGAATGGTATTGTTCTGGGAGGAGACCTGATTTGTCCTGAAACGGGAGAAAAATATAAGCTTGTTAATGATAACCTGATACTTGAAAATGAGTAATAAAGATAGGATATTAAGCAAACTGGCTAACAATGAACTAGTAGTAGGAATCATTGGTCTTGGCTATGTTGGATTGCCGTTGGCTGTTTTATTTGCGGATAAGGGGTTAAAAGTTATAGGCTTTGAAAAATCTTCAGACAAAGCAAAAAAGATAAACAAATCGGAGAATTACATAAGTGATGTTGAGTATGATAAATTAAAGGGAGTAATTGAAAAGGGTAATTTAAGGGCAACCACTGATTTTAAGGAATTAAAGAATTGTGATGCTATAATTATCTGTGTACCAACTCCTCTAGATCATTTCAGGAAGCCGGATACTTCTTTTATGAAGAGTGCATGTGAAGATATTGGAAAGAACATGAAACCCGGGACTTTCATCAGTCTTGAAAGTACTACTTACCCAACCACTACTGAGGATTTTATGCTCCCAATTATTGAAAGGGAATCAGGGCTAAAGCATGGAACCGATTTCTGGCTGGCTTTCTCTCCTGAGAGGGTAGATCCGGGAAACAGTAGTTTTAAAACAGAAAATACACCTAAGGTTTTAGGAGCTTTGGATGAGGATGGATTAATTATCGGGGAAGCAATTTATTCAAGGGCAATTGAAAAGATACATATTGTAAGTTCACCGCGCGTGGCAGAGATGGTTAAGATTCTTGAAAATACATACCGGCTTGTTAATATTAGCCTTATAAATGAATTGTCACTTCTTTGCGGTAAAATGGATATTAACATTTGGGAAGTTATTGAGGCAGCCAAAACTAAACCTTTCGGCTTTCAGGCTTTTTACCCGGGACCCGGAATAGGAGGTCACTGTATTCCGTTAGACCCATTTTATCTAGAATATATTGCAAAGAAATACAACTTTGATTTATCTATGATCCATACAGCAGGTCACATTGATATGATGATGCCTCATCGGATGACCATAAAAATAACTTCAGCTCTCAACAGGCAAAAGAAAGCAATCAACGGAAGCAGAATACTTTTCCTGGGTGTTGCATACAAGCCAAATATTGATGATGCGCGTGAATCAGCTGCATTGAAAATAATAGATGAAGCAATCAGCAAGGGGGGTAATGTTTATTATTGTGATCCTTTCATTCCGGAAGTTGTCACACCTGAAGGGAATAAACTTCAATCGCTTGAATATTCAGCAGCTATTCTTAGAGAAGCAGATTGTGTAGTTATAACAACAAATCATAAGATATTTGAACCTGATTATATTGTATCAAACTCAAAGCTAATAGTTGATTTAAGAAATTTAATAAGGGAATCTTCGGACAAAGTATATAAGCTATAGGAATAAAATATCTACAATATTAAGAAATTAAGATGAAGAATTTTGCATTGATAGGGGCAGCAGGATTTGTTGCAGAAAGACATTTGAAAGCTATTAAAGAAACAGGGAATAAATTATTGGTAGCATCAGACAAGTTTGATGTGATGGGGAAGATGGATAGCTATTTTCCTGAGGCAGAGTTTTTTGTTGATTTTGAGAGTTTTGATTCATTTGTATGCAGTTTGAAGCAGACATCTACACCGATTGACTACTGCAGTATATGTTCACCAAATTATTTACATCGGTCACATATAGAATTTGCATTGAACCATAATGCAAGTGCAATTTGTGAAAAACCGCTTGTTCTTTATCCGGAAGATATTGATGCAATAGAGAAACTTGAATCCAAGTCAGGTAAAAAGGTTTATAACGTATTGCAGCTCAGGCATCATAAAATAATTTCCGACTTGCACGAAAAGATTAAGAAAGAGCCTGAAGGAAAGATTTACGATATAGATTTGACCTATGTAACATCAAGAGGGAAATGGTATTATAAAAGCTGGAAGGGTGATGTTTCCAAATCGGGAGGAGTAACAGCAAACATTGGGATTCACTTTTTCGATATGCTGATATGGATATTTGGTGCAGTAAAAAACAGCACTGTCAATATGTATAAGGCTGATAAGGCTTCAGGATTTCTTGAGCTTGAAAGAGCCAGGGTAAGGTGGTTTTTAAGTCTTGATTACAATGATGTTCCTGAATGTACAAGATCAAATGGTATAAGGACGTTCAGGATGATAACTATTGGAAATGAAGAATTTGAGTTCAGTGAAGGGTTTACAAATCTCCATACAGCCACTTATGACAACATATTAAAAGGGGGTGGTTTTGGGATACAGGATGCCAGACCTTGTATTTTACTTACTCATCAGATCAGAAATACGAAGCCTGTTGGATTGATTGGTGAATATCATCCATTCCTGAAAAAAGTGAATTAATTATTTCTCAGGTATCAACTGATTCAGTTTGTCATATATCTTATCAGATTTCCCGAGAAGATCTGTGATAATATCATTATAATACTTTTTGATAATTTTGGAATTATCTTTTCCGTCTGGGTGGTTTGCCCTGCTTATCAAATCATTATGTAGTGCTGCAATCTCAACAATGATATCAAGGATTTCTTGTTTTTGCTTGCTTTCAATTACTTCAGAAACTTCAAGAGCATCAATCAGTAGTTGTTCAGTAACGAACCTGATATCTTTTTTAAGGTCTTTAATCTTTGCCATAATCAATTATTTTAATATTATTTTATTTCTTTAATTTTTCCGGTTCAGCATCAGCAATACTTTTCCTTATAGGGACACCTTGTTCTATTTCCCATGTTTCCTTCATTTCCCAGTTTGATTTTACTTTCAGGACTTTAGGATAGTAATATACTGATTCAGGTTGTCTTTTCAAAGAAAGATCACCGGTATCCCACTGCTTATTATTGTTTTTATCTTCAACAAGTTTAATTAAATACTTGTCTGGTTTTAAGAAATCCAAAACAAGTGAGCGATTAATACTATCGAGTTGTATTGACTTTATAATATCTTCGGTTTTACCACTTTTAATAAGTTGTACTTCACCTTCTCCTGTAAAGCCTTTTATATCCAGTTTAACAGAACCGTAATAATCAGATTTACGGGTAGAAAACTTGACATTGAAGCTTTCATTAGTGAAACCTGTTTTGGTGTTGATAACTAAAGAATCAATAGAGATTGAATATTTAGTCTCACCGGAAATAGAGTATTTAAGTTTGTATTTTCTTAAAGATCCGGGGTATTGTTCTACTTTAAAATCAACAGGTCGGGTTACAGAGTCATTAACAATTTCAACGAAAGAAATCATATCTTTTTTAAGTGAATCAATTAACGAAGGTGCTTCAATGACAATATCGTTGTTTAAGTCGAAATTAGAAGGAGTGATATTGGAAGAAAATCTGAAAAAGCTTTTATTAGACTTTTCAGAGGCAGTTGGGTTAGCTGTTTTTTTATCATCGGCCCATACCATTCTAAGAGTATCAGTTAAAGGGGTTGATTCACCTAATGAGTCTAATACAGGATAAACAATCTTTAAGAAGACAGTATCCCGGGAAGCAAATAAAGAATCAGTGATCCAGATATTTAAGGAATCTTTATTTTTATTGTATTCAATATATTCAAATCTGTCATCAGGGTTATTGCTTATAAATCTTACCTGAGCAGGGTGTGAAAGTTTTTCATTGAAAGCAACAAAGCATTTATCTCTGGCGATTCTTTTAAAGGATGCAATATATTGGTCATAAACATCTTCATTAAATAACAATAAGCAAATATCCATTGGGAAATATTCAGTTTGCCGTGTTAAAATAATAGAATCGGCATTATTATTAATAGTATCGTGAGTTTCACTGACGGTAATTCCGGGGATTATCAATGAATCGAGAAAAGCAATAGGTTCAATTTTTTGGGAATAGTAAAGGTTATTATCATTATCGGCGATAGCATATATTTTAAATTTTTCTGGAGGGATATTATTAAAAAGGAATAAACCTTCTTTATCAGTTTTAGCAATAAAATCGGGAACAGAGCTTTTAAAAAGGGAGTCAGAATCTGAAGAATATAAAGAAACAAGGCAATTTTCTTTAGGTTCCAGAGTAAAAGCATCCAGGACATAACCTCCGATTTGCATTGAGTCGATATGATCTGAAGTTGAAAAGACAAGTCTTAAATCCTTATAAACATTACCTTCAGTAAAATCTTTAATTCCGTCCTTAAAGTCTATCGAATAAGTTCTGTTTGGTTGAAAATCCTCTTCAGCCTTAATAATAACTGATTTACCCTGAGTTTTAATTGTGGGTTTTTTAGAAAGAGGAGGAGAGAAGACAATTTTTTCGTTAAGTTTATCAATTACAATATATTCATCGAAGGTAATTTCAATTTGGTTTCCCTTAAAGTTTTTCTCGAACAGGGATGGAGAACTTGAAACAATAACAGGAGGGATAGAGTCTTTTGGTCCACCCTGGGGACCAATTCCCTGGTTAGCGCATGAGTTTGAAAAAACAATAAATCCGATAGAAATAATCAGAGATATAGCCTGAGACCATATTTTAAGTATTGATTTACCTGGCATTTTCATATTAGAAATACTCGTCATAATCAGATTTTGATCTGTCTATATCATTTCTTGATTCACCGCAATTAAGATCAATGTTAAAATTCTCAGGTGCTTCAAATACAAAATCTTCAGTATAATTCAAAGTGGGATCAGAAAAGACGTCTTTAAAGAATTTACCAAAGATAGGAAGTGCCATATTCGATCCTTGTCCTCTTGTAAGGTCTTCAAAGTGAATGCTTCTGTAATTTGCTCCGGTCCATACACCGGCAACAAGTTCAGGAGTAAAGCCTACGAACCATCCATCGCTTTGGTTTTGAGTTGTTCCTGTTTTCCCTGCAAAGGGTGTTCTAAAGCCGCCATATTCTTTAAATGTTTCGTAAGTTGACATCAGCCTCCCTCCTGACCCTTCGCTAACAACGTTTTGCAGAAGGTTAATCATAAGATAAGCTGTTTTTTCATCAAGGGCGTCCCTCCTTTTAGTTTGAAAATTTGAGATCACATTTCCATGTTTATCTTCAATTTTAGTGACAATAATTGGAGTAGAATAAACGCCTTTATTAGCATATACGGCATAAGCAGCAACCATTTCCCAAAGAGTTATTTCAGCAGTTCCCAGGAACATGGAGGGTACAGCAGGAACTTCGCTGTAAATTCCAAGTTGCCTCATCATATCGACCATGGCCTGAGGTTCGTATCTTTTCATTATCCATGCAGAAACCTGGTTAACAGAGTTGGCAAGACCCCATCTGAGAGTAACCATCTGGCCGTCTCTATCAGTTTTTCCGGCGTTTTTTGCAGTCCAAGTAGAACCATCGCCTAAAATGAATGTTTGTTCAACATTAGGGACCATTTTACATGGGGACAGATCGTTTTGCATTGCAAGGGTATAGAGGAAAGGTTTGCAGGTTGATCCAACCTGACGTTTAAAAGTCGAAGACTTCACCATGTCGATTTCAGTAAAGCCATAAGCTGAGCCGCCGACCCAGGCTTTAACATTACCTGTTCTGGGATCCATAGCCATGAAAGATGAGCTTAAATGTTTGAGGTAATATTTAATAGAATCCATTGGAGTCATTATGGTGTCTTTATAACCATCCCATGTATAAATATTAAGGTGTGTCAATTTATTGAATTCTTTTAGGATTTCCTCTTTGGAAAGGCCGGTGCTTTTATAGTTATTATATCTTTCACTACGGGAAACTTCGCTCCAGAGAACATTCTTTACTTCTTCATCAGTCAGGTCGTTTGAGAATGGAGTATTTCTGAATCCTCTTATATGTTTATCAAATTGAGGTTGAAGAATTCTTAAATTTCTTTCAACTGATTTTTCTGCATAAACCTGCATTTTATAATCTACAGTTGAATAAATTTTAAGTCCGTCTTTATAAAGATCCCACTGTTCTCCGTCTTGTTTAAAATTCTTATTACACCAACCATAAAGAGGGTCGTTTGCCCACGAGATTGAGTCTTCTTTATATTTTTGAACAGATTTAGGGCTGTTGCCATATTCTTTGCGGTCGGGTTTAACTGCAATCATTGTTTTCTCCAGATATTTTCGAAAGAAAGGAGCAATGCCTCTTTTAAGTTCATCCCTTTGAAAGTTAACATTTAAAGGAAGTTTCTTCAGCGACTCATATTCAGATTTAGACAGGTAGCGGTTTTTAACCATTTGTTTAAGGACTACGTTTCTTCTTTGCAAAGCTCTTTCTTCGAAACGAGTTGGGTTATAAAGGAATGGATTTTTGAGCATACCAACCAGGAGAGCAGCTTGTTCAATCTGAAGTTTATCAGGGGAAGTATTAAAATAAGTTTTGCATGCAACATCTACACCGAAGGCGTCATAAATAAACTCAAATTTATTGAGATACATTGTGATAATTTCCTCCTTTGTATAGCTTCTTTCAAGTTTAACTGCGATGACCCATTCTCTTAATTTTCTGACAACAAGTTTAATCCCTGAATTACTTTCTCTTGGGAATAGTAACTTTGCAAGTTGTTGACTTATAGTGCTACCACCACCGGAGCTTGTATTTCCTGTGAGTATTCCTTTCACGACCCTTCCGAGGCCTCTGAGGTCAATCCCGGGGTGTTTGTAAAAACGCTCATCTTCAGTAGCAACAAGAGCTTTGATAAGAAATGGACTTATATCTTTATATTCAACGAGGGTACGGTTTTCATTCTTATAGAATTTTCCAAGAATCTGATTGTCCGAAGTGATGATTTGTGATGCAACAAAACTTTTGGGGTTTTCCAGTTCTTCAAACGTAGGCATGAACCCAAGTGCTCCGGAAGCAATAAGCCAAAAGAAAACGATAGTAAAAGCTACTAAACCTACAGCAGCAAACCATATTATTCTTATTATTGAGGTAGATCTTTTATTCGACATGATTAAAAAAAGTTTGTGCAAATATAATTAATTTACCAAGTTTAAAATTTAGAGTGAAGAAGTAAAGTAACTTTATGAGTGCAATATAATTTAAGGAAGTAGAACATATTTTAAAGATAATTTATTGTGTAAGATAAATAATTGAGAAAAAAATAGAAATGAGTTGAATAAATATTTTGAACATAGCTTTCTATTTTCTTTAATTTGCAAATTATTTTTAATCAGAACTTTTTAAATGGCTGCTCAAATGCAGAAAATATTTTTCTATGGTAGAAAATTTAGTAATAGTTGAGTCTCCCGCAAAAGCAAAAACAATAGAGAAATTTTTAGGGAATGACTATCTTGTTAAATCGAGCTTTGGGCATATCAGAGATCTTGACAAGAAAGAGTTTGGAGTTGATATAGAAAATAATTTCAATCCTAATTATATAATAACTGAAGATAAAAAGGCCCTGGTAAAAGAGCTTAAGGCATATTCTGATGAAGCGAAGGTAGTATGGCTTGCGTCTGATGAGGACCGTGAAGGAGAGGCAATAGCATGGCATCTTAAAGAGGCGTTAGGATTGGATATTAAAAAGACCAAGCGGATTGTTTTTCATGAGATCACTAAGACAGCAATTATAGAAGCAATAAAAGCACCCCGGTCAATAGATGATAATCTTGTTAATGCACAGCAAGCAAGAAGGGTTTTAGACAGGTTGGTGGGTTTTGAAATTTCCCCTGTACTATGGAAAAAAGTAAAGCCTCAGTTATCTGCAGGTAGAGTTCAGTCAGTGGCTGTAAGACTCATAGTTGATAGGGAGAGAGAAATAAACTTATTTATATCAACGTCATCTTTTAGAGTTACAGCTGTTTTTACAGTAAATAATGAACAGGGTAAGCCTGCTGAACTTAAGGCTGAATTATCTAAGAGATTTAACAATAAGGAAGATGCATATTCATTTCTTGAAAAATGCAAAGCAGCAAAATTTACTGTTGAAGATATAATCACAAAGCCTTCGAAAAGATCGCCGGCTCCTCCTTTTACTACTTCTACATTACAACAGGAAGCAAGCAGGAAGTTAGGGTTTTCAGTATCCCAGACTATGTCAGTAGCTCAAAAGCTTTATGAAGCAGGAAAGATTACATATATGAGGACAGACTCTGTCAACTTGTCTTCTCTTGCACTTAATACATCGAAAGAAAAAATAGAAGAACTTTTTGGTTCAAAATATTTACATACCCGTCAATACAAGACATCATCCAAAGGAGCTCAGGAAGCTCACGAAGCTATAAGGCCTACATATATTTCTAAAGAAACAGTATCCGGAACTAAGCAGGAACAGAATCTATATGAATTGATATGGAAGAGGACTATTGCTTCTCAAATGAGTGATGCTTCATTAGAAAAAACGACAATAACCATAGGAATATCAAATACATCAGAAAATTTTATAGCAAGTGGAGAAGTGATAAAATTTGATGGTTTTTTGAAGGTTTATATGGAATCATCAGATGAAGATGAAGAAAAACAGAATGGGGATGTGATATTACCTCCGATGAAAGTTAAAGACATTCTTGGGAGGAATATTATATCTGCAACACAAAGATTTACTCAGAAACCACCGAGGTATACTGAAGCGAGTCTTGTTAAAAAGTTAGAGGAGCAAGGTATTGGAAGACCTTCGACTTATGCACCTATTATAACAACGATTCAGAACAGGGGATATGTGATACGGACTGACAAGTCTGGTTCTGAAAGAGAATTTACAACACTAACCCTTTTGTCAGATAAAATTTCAGAAAATGTAAAAACTGAAATTTTTGGATATGAAAAGGCCAAACTGTTTCCGACTGACATTGGTATGGTCGTAACAGATTTTCTTTTAAAGAATTTTAGTTTGGTGATGGATTATAGTTTTACGGCAAAGGTAGAAGAGCAGTTTGATGAAATAGCTGAAGGCAAATGCGTGTGGAACAGGATGATAGGTAATTTTTATAATCCTTTTCACAAATTAATTGAAGATTCATTACAAGTATCAGAGAAAGCAAATGGAGAAAGAGTTCTTGGTGCTGATCCTGAAACAGGTAAGTTGGTTTCAGTAAAAATAGGAAAGTTCGGGCCATTGGTGCAACTTGGTGAAACAACTGACGGAGAAAATGAAGATAAACCTAAATTTGCCAGTATCTTATCCGGACAAAGTATAGAAACCATAACATTAGATCAGGCATTGGATTTATTTAAACTTCCACGAGAAGTCGGAATATTTGAAGATAAAAAGATTACTGTAGCAAATGGTCGTTTTGGGCCTTATATAAAGCATGACAATAAATTCATTTCACTTGAAAAATATGATGATCCATATACTATTCATCTGGAAAGGGCAAAAGAGCTTATTGAAAATAAGAGAGAAAAAGAAAAAAACTCAATTATAAGATCATTTGAAGAAGAGCCTGAATTAAAGATATTAAAAGGAAGATGGGGGGCTTATATTTCATTTAAAAAAGAAAATTATAAAATTCCAAAAAATGCTAATGCCGAAGAGTTATCTTTAAAAGAATGTTTTGAGATAATTGAGAAATCAGGTGAAAAGTCAGGAAACACAAAAAAGAGTAAGATAAGAAAAAAGAAATAATCAAAAGAGTGGCAAACAATATAGAAGAGATATATAACTTTTTTGATCCTATAAAAAAAGAGGACTTTAGTGACTTTTCATATCTGGAAGATAAGATGTCATTTGGGAACAATATTCTTATAAATGGGGAAGGGGCAAATATTTCTTCAAGTGAACGATTTGAAGTCTGTTTGATATTTGTTGAAGGGGAAGGAGATCAAAGGGATTATACAATTCAGCATATAAGAGAAGAAATTTATAAGCTTAAGAAGGTTGCATCCAATTTAAGAATTGCTGATTTAGGGAATTTACGAAGAGGTAAGGATTTTACAGAATCGATATACGCTCTTCAGGAATCGTGTGCACTTTTATTCAAGAATAATATAAATGTTGTTGTAATAGGACAATCTCAGGCGCTTACGGTTGGAGCTTTTAGGGCATTTAAAGAATTTGAAAATGACATTAATTTAGTTACTATTGATTCCAGGATTGACTTGAATTTTGATGAAAAACCATTACGTGATTCTTATCTTGATTTAATAATTGAAAAAGAAAAGGCATCTTTATATAATGTTACTTGTTTGGGATACCAGTCGTATTTTGTAGATCAAAAGCAACTTAACAGGTTGAATGAATTGTATTTTGATCATTACAGGTTAGGAAAGATAAGGGAGAACATTGCAGAAACAGAACCAATATTCAGAGATGCTGACTTAGTAAGTTTTGATATCGGATCAGTAAGGATGAGTGATTCTCCGGGTAGCCGAAATCCTTCTCCGAATGGTTTATACGGGGAAGAAGCATGTCAATTGGCAAGATATTCAGGCTTAAGTGACAGGACTAGGCTTTTTAGTTTATTTGAAGCAGATGAAAATAGTGACAATATAAACAGGCAGACACAGAAGCTGTCGGCACAGATAATTTGGTATTATTTAGAAGGATATATCAACAGGAAGCATGATTATCCGCAAGTATCACTTGAAGAATATATAAAATATATTGTAGAAATAGACGAAATTGGATTTCCGATCGTTTTTTATAAGAGTAATAGATCAAACAGGTGGTGGATTGAAATAAAAAATCCTCATGAAAGGACTGAAGGAGGGAACAAAATAGTAGTTTCCTGTTCTGAAAGTGATTACTTAAAGGCAAGTAATAATGAAATTCCTGAAAAATGGTGGATAAATTTCAAAAAATTAAGATAATCATTGTCTAGTTTAAGTTAAAATTAAATTGAATATCTTATTTTTGTTCTACGTCGACCTGCTTTGATGAGAAAGAAGCTTGTATGAAAAAAAAAATTTCTTTTTTTCTTTTGTTAATTTTGGTAAATTTAGCAGCTGAAGCACAGCAAGAACCGTTGTTCAGTAATTATATGTTTGCAAGAACAATTACTAATCCGGGATTTGTTGGTTCAGAAAAGACGATAAATGCTTTATTTTGTAACCGGATAATGTTTGCAGGTTTTGAGGGTAAGCCGGTTACATCAGTGTTTGGAGTAGAAGCTCCTTTTGAAATATTTGGATTGAAAAGTGGTTTTGGGATGATGGCAATGAACGATAAGATAGGAAGTCAGACAGATATAAGTGTTGACATGACTTATTCTTACCATCATACTTTGAAGGCAGGAAGACTTGGGTTTGGATTACGATGTGGTTTCAACAATTACAGAATTGATCCTACTGAAGAGTGGGTATACCCTGACAAGGATAAAGGTTCGGGTGACCCTTTAATACCAGATTCCGAGTTTCGTGCAATGGTTTTCGGGATTAATTTGGGAGCATATTTTGAAACTCCTAAATATTATATAGGATTTTCTGCATCAAAATTAAACAGAGGTGTTATATTTGATCCCGAAGATGAACAGGAAATAGTAATAAGTTATTATGTACCTCATTACTATTTAACAGGAGCATACAATATTGAGTTGCCGGATCCGTTATTTGATTTGCAACCGACATTTGTATTGCGGACTGATTTGGCTGGTTATTTACTTGATCTTAATGGGACTATATTTTACAAACAGAAGTACCGAGCTGGTTTTGGATTAAGGATTTCACCGTCAAATATAGCTTCATTAACATTGTTAGGTGGGGTTGAGCTTATGAGTGGGTTAAACATAGGATATGCGTTGGATATAAATACTAGTTATATGATATTTAATTCAGCAACATCCCATGAAGTGATATTAACCTATTCATTTAATATAGATACGAGACGTGACAAAAAATATAAGAGTGTCAGGTACTTATAAGATCTGAATTTTAGTGATATGAAAAAATACAAGTTGATTATTTCACTGTTGATCATAGCAATGATCTCAAGTTGCACCCAGTCGGGAGAGAGTGGTGAACTTATTGGGACAGGGAAAAGGGGTAGTTGGTTTGAACCTGTACCTTTTGGGATGACATTTGTCAGGAGAGGTTCTATAAGGATTGGTCCAAGTGATCAGGATCCAACCGGAACTTTGAACCCAACAAAAACTATATCTATAGATGCATTTTGGATGGATGATACAGAAATTACCAATAATGAGTATCGCCAGTTTGTGATATGGGCAAGGGATTCGGTAGCACTTCAGTTATTATATAATGCTGATCCTTCTCCTCAATCACCTTATGCTATTTTTGATGAGAATGATCAATTTATATCATATGATTATGGTGCAAAAATAGACTGGTCAGACACAACAAATCTTGAATCATTGTTTATCCCCATTCATGAAAGGTTTTCAAGGAAAAGGGAAATTGATGCACGAAAGATATACTTTGAATATGCATGGATTGATTTTCAAAAAGCTGCACAACGCTCTAACAGCTATAATTACGAAACGCAAAGTTATGGTGGAGGTATAAAAGACCGTTCAGATTTTATTGTAAGAGAAAGAGTAAATGTATATCCTGACACATTATGTTGGATAAGAGACTTTACATATTCATATAATGAACCTTGGACCAGTAAGTATTTCTGGCATCCGGGTTTTGACGATTATCCGGTTGTTGGTGTGTCATGGGAACAGGCATCAGCATTCTGTAACTGGAGGACCAAGATGCAGAACGATTTTTTCTCAGGGACAGGAGAAGCAACGGTTCAGGATTATCGACTTCCATCAGAACATGAATGGGAGTTTGCAGCTAGAGGGGGATTACAAAATTCTATGTATCCCTGGGGAGGTTATTATTCAAGGAATCAACTTGGAGAATTTATGGCAAACTATAAACCAATGAGAGGTAATTATATTGAAGACGGGGGTTTAGCAACAATGAAAGTTGCCAGCTATCCTCCTAATGATTTTGGATTATATGACATGGCCGGAAATGTTGCAGAATGGACAAGTGATGCATACGATGAATTATCGTTGGCATTAGTAAATGAACTAAATCCTGAATTTAAGTACAATGCCCAGTATAATGATCCTCCTGCACTTAAGAGAAAGGTTATACGAGGTGGGTCATGGAAAGATGTTGGTTTATTTATTCAAACATCGAAACGCACATATGAATATCTGGATTCAGCTAAGTGTTTTATTGGATTCAGATGTGTGCGCTCATCATTTGGTAATGATTTTTAACAGAAATAATGATTTAAATTTAGCAGTATGAATTTTGGGGACTTCTTACATTCAAAAAGGTGGAGACTGATACAGAACTATATTTATAGTTGGGGAGCTTCTGTGGTGTTGATTGGTGCTCTGTTTAAACTTGAACATCTTCCTTTTGCAGGGACTTTATTAGGGGTTGGTATGTCAATTGAAGCAATAATCTTTTTTGTTTCAGCATTTGAGCCTCTGATGGAATTACCTGATTGGAAAAAGGTGTATCCGCAAATGAGGACAGGAGATGAAACTCCTAAAGAACTAGAAATTTATAATATTATTGATGAAAAATATTATAGATTAGGAGGAGGAGGATCCGGTGGAGGAGATGGCATTTCTGTAAAAGATTTGTCAGAAGGGCAACTAAAAAAACTATATGATAGTTTTGACAAATTATCCAAGACTGCAAATGAGTTAAAAGATATTTCCAGTGCCACAATTGCAACTGATACATTCGTAAAGAATCTGAACGAAGCAGCACAGTCTATTGGCAAGGTTGTTGAATCAAATAAGGCAGTTTCGGATGAAATGGGTAAAAGCGTAAAAGAAATTTCAGAATCGTACAAAACAGCTGCGCTGGGCCTTAAATCATCAAGTAATAAAGCTTTTGCAGAAATTGAAAAAACAAGCGGAGACTTTACTAAAAATTTGAATACATCTGCAAGTGAAATGGCTGATTCGTATAAGAAGCTGGCGGACATTATGACAGGAGGTTTTAAGGGAATAGAGAAAAGTTCAACGCATTATGTCGATAATATTGAAAAAGTAAATAAAAACTTATCTGCTCTTAATACTGCTTATGAAATGCACTTGAAAGGTGCCGGAAAGGTTGAGGAGATGGTTAAACAGTATTCCAGTAGCGTAGGAGAAATTGGAAAATTGCTTAATACATCTGTTGAGGAAACACGAAGATTCAACGAAAATACTAAAGAAATTAATGAAAATATCCAGGCGTTGAATAAGATATACGGTAAAATGCTTGGAGCATTAAATAGTAAAAAGTAACCAGGCAGGATATGGGAACTAAGAATTGTCCGGAAACTCCTAGGCAGAAAATGATAAATATGATGTATTTAGTGCTTACAGCAATGTTAGCATTAAATGTATCAAAAGAAATTTTAAATGCCTTTAAAATTGTTGATTCAAGCTTATTAAAGACATATAGTAGTTTTAATAGTAAGAATGCTTCATTGGTGGGAGATTTTGATAGGGCTTATGAATTGAATAAAGAGAAAGTTGGAAAGTGGCGTGATTTAGCAAAGGAAGTTCAAAAAGAGACTGACGATTTGATAAATTATATCATAGAGACTAAAGAAATTCTGGCTAACAAATCTGGAGCCTACGTTAAAGCTCCCGATGAAAAGATTGGCATTGAAGATGCTTTTATCGTTGGATTAAAGATGGATACTATAATTATTAAAAGCCAGGAAGATTTGAATGCATCCCCTGAGGTGATGTTAACAAAAGGAAGAGGTAAGGAGCTTCAAGATAAAGTAAACCTTTACAAAAAACGTATTACAGAGCTTGTTGATGCTAATCCTTTGATAGTTGAGAGTTTAAATCAAACGCTAGATGTTGATGATCCTGACAGAGGTAATTTGAAAATGGAAAGTTCCAAGAATACAAATTATAGAACATGGCCGCAGAAGAATTTTGAAGCTTGTCCTGTAATAGCCAGTCTTACATTGCTTTCGAAATTACAAATTGATATCTGCAATGCTGAATCTGCAGTATTGAGACACTTGTATAATGAAATAGATGCTTCTTCTTTCAAATTTACCGGATTAAAAGCAACTGTTATACCTGAAGCAAGTTACGTTTTTCAGGGACAGCAATACAGGGCTAGAATATTTATAGCTGCAGAAGATACTACTCAGGAATTAAAGGTTTATGTTGGTGGTAGTTCTTCGCCCCTTCCTACAGAAGGTAACGAAGCTATTTATACAGTAAATACTTCAAAACCTGGGGTATATACATACAGTGGTGAAATTAGATATAAGAATCCGCAAGGAGAAGAAGGAAGCAGAAAATTTGAAGGAGAATATCAGGTTGCTGTTCCGGCAGTTACTATTTCACCTACAAAAATGAATGTTATGTATAGAGGTTTACCAAACCCGGTAAGCATTTCAGTTCCCGGAATACCTAGTAGTGATTTAGAAGTAAGCTTTACGAACGGGAGTATCTCAAAATCAGGAGAGAGTTGGATTGCTGAACCAAGAGAACTTGATTACAAAGGCGAAAAAACAAGAGTAATTGTGAATGCCAAAGTTGACGGAAAACTTAAAAATATGGGTGAGATGGTATTTAGAGTAAAGAAGGTACCAGATCCAAAAGCAACTGTTGCAAGGTTAAGCACCGGAACAATAGAACGAGAGAGACTACAGGCACAAGTTGGTGTTTTTGCATCTTTAGAAGATTTTGACTTTGATCTAGCTTTTGAAGTAGTAGGTTTTGACATGTCTGTTCCTACTTCAGGAGGTTTGACGACAACATTACATTCATCATCATTTAAATTTACGGATGCTCAAAAAAGACTTTTAAACGGATTAGGGTCTGGTGATAAAGTTTCATTTGAGAATGTTAAGGCTAAAATAGAAGGAGATAGGAATGATCCAGAAAGAATATTGTCTCCGATAATTTTAACAGTACAATAAGAAATGCATAAACCTTAAAGGTATGAAAGCGATATTAAAAATTTCATTATTAGTTATGTTTCCTCTTCTGGGATTTTCCCAGGAAGTAAGGTTTACCGATAAATTTGGTCCCTTTCATGAAACATATCAACAGGAAAATGATTTTACTAATCGGAAATATGTTCATTATCCTTTTGTTAGAGAAGCAGATGTGATGTGGCAGAAAGTTGCTTGGCAGATAATTGACCTTAGAGAAAAATCTAATCTAACATTATACTATCCAACTGACACTTTACATGGAAGGAAAAGTTTGATTAACGTTATTTTAGACGGTATTGCAAATAACCAGTTTAATGCATTTCAGGTTCCATTAAAAAATAATGCTTTTGAGTTTGATCAAAATAATATTTTTACTAATGTTCAGGAAATAAGAGATATTGGAATGAGAGAAGAAATTATTCCTGTAGAAATTAGACCTGGAGTAACTACGGATTCACTTGTAGTGATAAGGTGGAGACCTGAAGAAATAAAACAAATTCTGATAAAAGAAGTTTGGTATTTCGATAAAAAAGACTCTAGACTGAAGAATGAAGTTATTGGAATATGTCCTATAAGAGAATACATGTTTAATGGTTTATTGAGAAGGCAACGCATGTTTTGGGTTTATTATCCTGATACACGTCCATATCTGGCTACTATACCAAATTATAGTATTGAAAGTGATAAACCTTTGTATTCTTATGATGACGTTTTTGTTTTCAGACATTTCCAATCATATTTTGTTCAGGAAGCGAATGTTTATAATGATCGTTTAATAACTGACTATGTTACTGGTCGAGAGGCTCAAATTGAATCTGATCGTATCAAACAGGAAATATTCGATTTTGAACAAGATTTATGGGAGAATTAATTTGAATAAATAATCATTCTATATTTAAAAGCCTTATGGATAACCATAAGGCTTTTAAATTGTCAAGCAATAGTTATGGAAATTATTCGTTTGTTTTAAAAATAAAGTATTAGTGATTTCTGTATATAAAAGATATTTTTGGATATTATTATTATTTATCATTTTACTTTCTGGTTGTAAAACGAATACTCTTTACCATGAATTGAGAGGTGGAAGAAGTATGGTATGGTTTGAACCAATACCTTACGGAATGGTATATATTAATCAGGGACATTTTCAAATGGGTGGAGGAGATCAGGATATTGAGAATAAATTAGCAACAACAAAAAATGTGTCGGTCAACTCATTCTGGATAGATGAAACGGAAATTACGAATGACGAATATCGACAATTTGTTAATTGGGTAAGAGATTCGGTCGCTGCATCTTTGACATTTAAATTAGGTATTGATGACTATAAAGCAACTGACAGAGATAAGCAAATTATTGAACCAGATCAGATTGATTGGAGTAAAATCCATGAAATTTGGAATGATGATAAAAAAGAAATCACTGAAGCTTTAGCTGATATATACTATAAAGGAGATGAGAGATTTATAGGTAAAAAAGAGGTAGATTACAGGAAGATATATTATAAATATTATTATTTGGATTTAAAGCAAGCTGCGCAAAGTTCAAATAGTTATAATTACGAAACCCAAAGTTATGGAGGTGGTATAAAAGACCGCTCAGATTTTATTGTTGAAAAAATGATTCCTGTTTATCCTGATACACTTGTATGGATTCGCGATTTTACTTATTCATATAATGAACCGTGGACATTAAAATATTTTTTTCATCCTGCTTTTAAAGATTATCCGGTTGTTGGAATAAGTTGGGAGCAAGCTAATGCTTTTTGTAACTGGAGAACTACTTTCAGAGAAGACTTCTTAAATAAAAATAAATTTCTGCCGATTCATCCTTACCGATTACCTACTGAAGCTGAATGGGAGTACGCTGCAAGGGGTGGAAAAACAAATAATAAGTATCCATGGGGAAGCTATTATACAAGTTCTCAGAAAGGTTGTTATTTAGCTAATTTTAAGCCTAAGAGGGGAAATTATGTTTCAGATAGTGATTACTCCGCAAAAACAATGAAAGTTGGAAGTTTTGATCCTAATGCTTACGGGCTATATGATATGGCAGGAAATGTAGCTGAATGGACCAGCACTGCTTATGATATTGCCGGTTATGATATTATCCATGATTTGAACCCGGAATATCAATTCAATGCCAGGAATAACGATTCTCCCGCTTTGAAGAGAAAAGTTATTAGAGGTGGGTCGTGGAAAGATGTTTCATATTATATTCAAGTATCAACAAGAGATTATGAATATCAAGATTCGTCGAAAAGTTTTATTGGTTTCCGTTGTGTTATGAATGCAATAAAAGACGATCGTAGTAAGTAAATCTAATTAAGACCACTTCTGATCAGAAGTGCATCAACAGACGGTTCTTCTCCTTTAAAATCAATATATAATTCCATTGGATCTTTTGTCCCTCCTTTCTCCAGGATATACTTTCTGAATTTAAATGATACATCTTTATTAAATATCCCTTTTTCATTAAAAAGTGAGAAAGCATCAGCATCAAGAACTTCAGCCCATTTATATCCATAATATCCTGCTGCATAACCTCCGGCAAAGATATGAGAGAATGCATTACTTATTGTATTGCCTTCTATAACAGGAAAATATTGAGTACGTTTGATTTCAGCCAATTCGAATTCACTTATATTTTCACTAAAAGGTTTTTTTAATGAATGCCATGCCATATCAAGATAGCCAAAGGTGAGCTGACGTTCTGATAAATACCCGGATTGGAAGTTTCTAGCATTTATTAATTTATCTATTAGTTCCTGAGGCATAGGTTCACTATTTTCATAGTGGAATGCAAATGTTTTTAGCCAATCGTTTTCAGTTGCCCAGTTTTCCATTATTTGAGAAGGCAATTCAACAAAATCTCTGTAAACATTTGTTCCTGACAAAGATGGATAGACTGTATTTGCAAACATACCATGTAAGGCATGTCCAAATTCATGGAGAAAAGTATTTACATCATTGAATGTGAGTAATGAAGGTTTATTTTCTGTAGGTTTAGGGAAATTACAGCAAACAGAAATGTGTGGTCTAATCATATTTCCATTAATATTGGACTGAGGCCTGAAATCTGTCATCCATGCTCCACCTTGTTTACTTTCCCTCGGATGAAGGTCCGCATATAAAACTGATAAGAATTTTCCGTTTTCATCAAAAACTTCGTATGTTTTTACGTCCTTTTGATAAACTGGAATATTGTTTACCTCGACAAATTTAATCCCATATAAACTTGATGCCAGATTGAATATTCCTGTTATCACATTTTCAAGTTTAAAATATGGCTTTAACATTTCCTCTTCAAAACCAAACTTTTCATTTTTAAGTTTTTCGCTGTAATAACTAAAATCCCAGGGCATTAATTCTTCTTTAAAACCATTTTTAGTAGCATAAGATTTGAGCTCTTGAATTTCCTTTATTGCGTGAACTGAAGAAGCTGTATGAATTTTGTTTAAAAAATCTAAAACATTATTTGGATTTTTAGCCATTCTGTCTGAGAGAGCGTATTGAGAATATTTTTCATATCCCAGAATATTAGCGTATTTTAATCTTAGGTTTACTATCTCTTTAATCAATTTATTATTATCTCGATTATTGCCATGGTTACAACGGGAATTATATTCGTTATACATTTTCTCCCGTAAGGCTCTGTTATCAGAATACTTTAAAAAGGCAATGTAGCTTGGCGCCTGTAAAGTAAATACCCACCCTTCAAGATTCTTCATTTTAGCATTCATTGCAGCAGATTCAATAACTGATTCCGGTAGTCCCGAGAGATCTGATTTATCAGAAATATGCAATGTGAAGCTATTGGTTTCAGCTAAAACATTTTCTTTAAACTTCAAGTTGAGTTTTGATAATTTCATTTCGATTAAAATGAGCTGAATCTTTTTGGCAGAATTTAATGCTGCTCCATTTTTTTTCATCTCATCGTGTGTAATTTCCAAAAGCCTGATCTCTTCTTGAGTTAATCCTGAGGTAAATCTATTTTTATATATTTTCTGTACTTTTTCAAATAACCTTTTATTAAGCATTACCTTCCCCAAAAAATTAGTTAACATAGGAGAAATCTTTTGAGTAACTGCCTGTAGCTCAGGATTTGTTTCAGCGGAATTTAAATTAAAAAGGATAGATCCAATTTCAGATAATTCATTAGAAGCTAGTTCCAAAGGAATAATTGTATTTTGGAATGAAGGCTCCTCATTAGATGCCAGTATTTTTTTGAATTTATTTCGTGATTCAGCAATTTTTACCTTAAAAGCAGGTTCAAAATGTTCAGTTTTTATTTTGTCAAACGGAGCAGTCTGATGGGGTGTGTCAAACGGCATTAATAGTGGATTCTGCTTTTTATTCATATCTGCAAATATTACAAAAGGGAAAAAGAAGAAAAGAATAAGTACTATGACAGGCTTCATGGTTTTATTTTGAGGGATTACTTTTTTTAGATTTTTTTTCAACAGTCCAACCAAATTTGCCAATCTTTTTACCTAATCTGAAATATTTTCCATGGTTGTAAACAAGTGGATTTACTGATGCGAGATCGAATTTTCCGGTTTCTTTGTCAATTAAATTTTCATCTACATTGATATTAACAACTTCAGATATAAACATATCATGAGTACCCAGACTTATTATTTCTTTTACCTTACATTCAATGTTTACGGGTGATTCTTTTATTATTGGGGCATTTACAACTTTTGCTTTTTCAGGTGTTAAATTTGTCTTTTTCCATTTGTTATATTTTCTTCCACTTTGGCAACCACACCAATCTGTTTCCCATGCTAAATCTTCAGTCGTGAGATTTATTACAAACTCCATATTCTTTTTAATGATATTATATGAGTGTCGTCCCGGCCTTACTGAAATATAACACATTGGAGGTTCACTGCATATTGTACCTGTCCATGCTATTGTTATGATATTATACTCTTCAGGTGTTGAACCACAACTAACCATAACCGCCGGAATTGGATATAACATGTTTCCGGGCTTGAAATCTATTTTTGACATACGAAAAAAATTTGAAGTTCAAAGAATTAAAAAAATAGATATATTTATAAGCTAAATATTAATAGCCTTATTCACAAATATAAGTGATAATTGTGTATAAACATTTAACTTTTTTCATTAACACTATGAAAAGTATTGATGTTTATTGTAATCTTTAAAATTTATTCTCATGGATAATTATACTCCCTGTTCAAAAAGATACAAGAAACTTGAATATAAAAGATGTGGTAATTCAGGGTTGAAATTGCCATTAATTTCTCTTGGTTTATGGCATAATTTCGGAGATGTCGATTCTTTCGAAAATGGAAGAGAAATACTCAGGGCGGCTTTTGATTCAGGTATAACTCACTTTGATCTTGCTAATAATTATGGCCCTCCTCCCGGATCAGCTGAAGAAAACTTTGGAAAGGCAATGAAGCTTGATTTCAAGAATTATCGCGATGAAATGATTATTTCTACTAAAGCAGGTTATTGGATGTGGGATGGCCCTTATGGTGAATGGGGGTCACGTAAGTATTTGATAGCTAGTCTTGATCAAAGCCTTAAGCGGATGGGACTGGACTATGTCGATATTTTTTATCATCATCGTCCCGATCCTGAAACTCCTCTCGAAGAAACAATGATGGCACTTGACCATATTGTTAGACAAGGCAAGGCTCTTTATGTTGGTATTTCAAATTATTCAGCTGAAGAAACATTGGAAGCTGTTAAAATATTGAATGAGCTTGGAACCCCTTGCCTTATAAATCAGGTAAAATATTCTATGTTTGAAAGGTGGGTTGAAGATCAACTGCTTGATGTTGCTGAAGAAAGCGGAATTGGAATAATCGCTTTTTCACCTTTGGCACAAGGACTTCTTACAGATAAATATCTTAATGGAATACCTGAAAATTCCAGAGCATCAAAATCATGGGGTTTTTTAAAACCTAATGAAGTGAATTCTGCTATCGAAAAAGTCAGATATTTGAATTTAATAGCTGAGACAAGAGGTCAATCATTAGCTCAAATGGCATTATCCTGGATTTTAAAGGATTATCGTGTTACGTCTGTTTTAGTTGGCGCCAGCTCTGTAAAACAACTTGAGGATAATATTGGAGCATTGGAATTCAGATTATTCTCAAATGAAGAGATTCTTGAGATTGATTCAATTCTAAAAGGAAATAAATATTAAAAACCAGTTTGATATCATATAAATAGCTTTTGATATTTAACGAGTTATTCGTACTTTAGAGAAGGTTTAGAGAAAATTATTTTAAAATGAAGAAAAGGTATTTTTCAATATTAATAGTATGGATATCATTACTATTTACTAGTTGTGGAGAGGATTTCCCGGAGATAACACCAGTCGTGCTCAATAGTTTTACTGAATCAGTGTTAACTACACCTTATACGCCTGACTATGTGAAACAACTTCTTTCTAATTCAGGTTTGAGTCAACAATCTGAACGTGCTGCATATGAAGTTAAGATTTATACCTTAAAATACAAAACCACATTTGACGGAAAAACAATCGAAGCATCTGGTCTTATTGCTATTCCTGTGCCTTTGGAAAACAATGAAGAATTTCCTATTATGAGCTTCCAGCATGGAGTATTAACCCGTAATGAAGATGCTCCTACTTCCAATATTTACAGATCTCCGGTTTCAGAACTAACATACCTGGCTTCAACCGGTATGATAATAGTAATTCCTGATTATATTGGATTTGGCGTTACAAACGATACATTTCATCCGTTTATGATGAAAGATGAGAATGTGGTGACTGTAATAGATATGATAAAAGCTGCAAAGGAATTTGTAATCTCTGAGAAGCTGTGTAAATATAATGACAACCTGTTTCTCGTAGGACATTCCGAAGGCGCTAATATAACTTTGGCAACCCTAAATGCTATCGAAAATAACTCCAAATATAGCGACCTGACTGTAGCAGCTACCGCATGCTGCGGTGGAATTTATAATTTAGTTGATTTTCAAAACTGGTTGGTTCAGCAACCTAGATACGAACAGCCTTTGTTTATTATATATATGCTTGAATCTTTTTCTAAATACCAAAACCTGAATATTGATTATTCTTTGATCTTTAGCAATGAGTTTGCATCTTCAATTAATGGTATTATTGATGGGACTAAGACCAGTGAACAAATTAATTCTTCTTTCGGAACATACCATGTGGGCGAACTTTTTAATGATAATTTTGAGGATACTCTGATTTTTAACAATGAATCCCAATATGCTCAGTTGCATCAGATTCTTGAGAAAAACTCTATCCCAATATGGAATTTAAAGTCAGACGTCACTTTACATTACGGGAAAAATGACATATGGGCTCCCGGTCAGTTAACTCTTGAAACTTATATCAAGTTCAAAAAACAATATCCAACTGAAAGAATTAAAATCAATGCAATTGACAACGTGGCTCATGAAAATGCTGTTTTACCTATGATTTCAGAAGCTATGCTGAGATTCACAAATTATTGATTTTTTCACTTTTTTAAATAAATTATTAATGAAAATTCCTGATTATTCGGATGTTATAATTGCTTCAGAAAGAATTAGGAATTTTATTCATTATACACCTGTTTTAACATCAGCAAGTATTAACAATATCTTTTCATGTAATTTATTTTTCAAATGTGAGAACTTTCAAAAAGTAGGTGCTTTCAAATTCAGAGGAGCTTCCAATGCAGTATTTTCTTTGTCAGATTCCGAAGCTAAAAGAGGAGTTGCTACCCATTCTTCAGGCAATCATGCTGCTGCTCTGGCTTTAGCAGCTTCAATGAGGGGTATCCCTTCGTATGTTGTTATGCCTGAAAATGCACCTGATATTAAGAAAAATGCCGTAAAAGGATATGGCGCTGAAATAACTTTCTGCGAACCAACGCTTGAGGCCAGAG
>CAYUEI010000018.1:0-23955 GCA_964443445.1 uncultured Prolixibacteraceae bacterium
CAAGGCCAGATTGAATTAGCCGGATCTTTACCTTCAGAAATTCTTTTTAAATTAATAGGATGTTCTTTAAGAATTTCCATTGATTTTAAAATAAGATCATTAAGAATTTCTGCAGTTTTGGTAGCTTCCAGATTCATGGATTGAACCATAACATTCTTAAAAGGTGTACCCGGAACATCGTGAGGAGGAGTGCAATTTAACATTTTGTTACCCCCTTTAATAACCATTAAATGTCTGTAAGATACACCTGGGTAAAATTTAATAAATTCATTTCCTAATTTTTCATCAAGAACTTTAATTAATTCAGCAGCTTCATCGTTACTAATATGACCGGCAGAATGGTTCTTTATTTTTTCATTTTCAATACAGATAAGATTACAACGCAATCCCAAATCTCCATCATGAATATCGACACCCATACTGGCAGCTTCAAGCACACCTCTGCCTTCGTATACATCCCTGACATCGTATCCAAGTACACCCATATTTGCGATCTCACTTCCGGCAGGCATATCCTCAGGGACAGTAATTAGGAGCCCATTTCTCCCCAAACATGCCAGCTTATCTATCGTTGGTTTATCAGCTGCCATTAAAGGTGTTTTTCCACCTAAAATTTCAACAGGCATATCTGCCATTCCATCGCCTAATATAATTATATATTTCATTTTAGTTTTTTTTAATTATCACCTTCTGCATCTTCAAGTTCTTCTTGCCTATCAACAGTAAAATCACCATTAAAGAAACTCCCCTCTTCAGGCAATATCAACTGAAAATCATATAAATAACACAATTCAACATCAACCTTGTCAATTTCAAAAGATAGAATATGTCCCCCACTTTTTCTGTCTCCACTCAAAAAATGAAGATGAAACCCTGTTGCATTAATTCCATTAACATAATCAGGACAGAAAAAGCCCACAATAATTCCATCAATGTTTTTGAATTCAAACTCATGTTGATTTGCTGCTGCTTCACCTAACGGCTTATTAGGTTCGACAATTCTAGTCTTCATATAATTGAATTTCCCTTTCATCTTTATCCCATAAAAGATGTTCGCCGTTGGAAAAAAATCATCAAAATTCGCTTTCAGAGAATCGTAATTGAATCCCTCTAAAAAGAAGTCCCTGTTTGTCTCCCATTTACAAACTGATGCAAATGGTGTTTTTATATCATCAGAAGGAATTTTAACTTCTCCAGAGTAAACAACCTGATAAATAGTATCATTATACATTATCATTTCTCCATCAAGTTTATCAAAAGTACCTATCCCTATATCTCCAAGTTCTTTAAGATCTCCAATTGGGATAATTCCCTCAAAAATACCTTGCAACAATGCATCAATTACTGACACCTGAACTAAAACTGACGAATTTTCATTTTCATTTTCGGTCTTGTCATCTTTTGTACAAGCTCCCGAAAATAAAAAGAGCATTATCAGGATGACCAGAATTCTATTTTCTTTGAATATTTGTTTCATATCATTAGATTTAAATATTAGCTATTCTGATAATATCTGCAAAAACACCTGCAGCTGTTACATCTGCTCCTGCACCATAGCCTTTTATTTGCATAGGATATTCATTATATCTTTCTGTTGTAATAAGTATAACATTATTACTCCCTTCCAAATCAAAGAATGGAGAACTACGATCAACGGTTTTAAGGGAAACATGAGAATCTTGTGGCTTAAAAGTAGCAATAAACCTAAATCTCTTTTTCTCCCCTTCTATTTTTTCCCTTTCTTCTTCAAAACTGCAATCAAGCTTATTAATTCCACTCCAGAAATCATCAACAGATCCTTCAAACAATTTTTCCGGTATAAACTTCTCAACCTTTACCTGATCTTCTTCAATTTCATAACCAGCTTCTCGTGCTAATATTAATATTTTACGAACAACATCCTTCCCGCTTAAATCTATCCTTGGATCAGGCTCTGAAAATCCTTTATCTCTAGCCATCTCAACTGCCTTGCTAAAAGGAATGTCTCTACTTAAAGAATTGAATATAAAATTAATTGTTCCTGATAAAACAGCTTCAATCTTTAGTACCTGATCTCCACTATTTATTAAATCTTTTATTGTTGATAAAATTGGTAATCCAGCACCCACATTTGTTTCAAAATAAAACTTTATACCTTTTTTTACAGCAGTATCTTTTAAAATTTTATAATTTGAATAAGCTGAAGAAGCTGCAACTTTATTGGCTGCAACAATAGAAATACTAGACTCAAGTATTTCTTGATAAAAATCAGCTAAGTTCTCATTTGCTGTACAATCAATAAAAACAGAATTAAAAATATTCATTTTTATCATTGTATCAATATATTCTTTAAAATCAGAAATCAACTCGGATTCTTTAAGTATGTTTTTATAGTTATCAAGATCAATTCCATCCCTGTTGAAAATCATTCTTTTGCTGTTGGCAACTCCTACGAGTTTTAATTTTAACCTCTTATTTTCAAATAATTTCTCTTGTTGTTGTTTTAGCTGACTAATAAAATTACTACCAACAGTACCAATACCTATCAGGAAAAGGTTTAACTCTTTATAAGAAGTAAGGAAAAATCCTTCATGAACAACATTCAAAGTCTTTCTAAGGTCAGAAGTCTTTACTACCCACGAGATGTTTAATTCTGATGCACCTTGTGCGATTGCTCTTACATTGATGCCATTTTTGCCAATAATATTGAAAAGTTTTCCAGCTATACCAGCACTCTCTTTCATGTTTTCACCAACAACAGCTACTATCGAAAGGTCAGACTCAACTTTAACTCCATTAACTAACCCATTTTCAATTTCAAAATGAAAATCCCTATTAATAGCTCTCTCCGCTTTTTCAGCAAAAGGTCCGTGAATAGCTATAGAAATTGAATTTTCGGAAGAAGCCTGAGAAATCAGAATCACATTAATATTTTCTTTTGCCAGAGATGTAAATAATCTCATTGAAATACCTGTCACACCTACCATTCCCGCACCTTGTAACGTCAACAGCGAAATATCAGAAATCGATGAAATCCCTTTTATAATATTTTTTGCACCGTTCCTTTTTTCATATCCAATTAGGGTACCTGCTTCAAAAGGACGTGTAGTATTCTTAATCCAAATTGGAATTTTTTTCCTGCATACTGGTAAAATAGTAGGTGGATATATAACTTTAGCCCCAAAATGAGATAATTCCATTGCCTCAGAATATGTCAAATAATCAATAGTGTATGCTTTACGAATTACTCGTGGATCAGCAGTCATGAAACCATCAACATCAGTCCATATTTCAAGAGAATCAGCATTTAGTGCGGCTGCAAAAATCGCAGCAGAGTAATCAGATCCTCCTCTTCCTAAAGTAGTCAATTCACCTTTCATATTAGAGGAAATGAACCCGGGAGCTACAGCTAACCCATGAAAATCTGAAAACATTTCATCAATTAGTTTATTAGTAGTGTTAAAATCAACTGTTGCTTTTAAAAAAACACTATCTGTCTTTATCAACTTACTGCTATCAATCCATTTAGCATTAAGAAAGGGAGCAATTATTGTAGAAGAAAGAATTTCCCCCATACCTCCTATTCTATCCAAGGTTTTGTCAGTTAGTTCACCAATAAGTGAAACTCCTTTTATTAACCCACTTAGTTCATCTAATTTTCCCTTTACTTTATTTTTTACTTCCTCTTTTAATTCTGGTGTTATAAGTTCATCAATAGCAGTCAAATGGCGGGTTGTGACTTCTATCATATCACTTTCAGTGAAGGTATTTGTAGCAGCTGCCGTTTTTGCCATTGTTAGAATCTTGTCAGTTATTCCACCAAAAGCAGAAACTATTATAACTAAGTCATCTTTTTGACTATCAATAATCTCTTTAACATTCAGGAGGTTTTTAACACTACCTACTGAAGTCCCGCCAAATTTTAATACCTTCATTTTAAATTGTTTTAATGATTTCTACTAATAAAAAAAAATCTTTCCGGATTCTATAATTTTACCCGGAAAGATAGTTAAGTAATAATATTTTATTAATCAACTACGATTCCGTAGCTAATCCTGTCGTCTTCAATGATTCAAATATTTTCACCTCAAGTTCACTAGCCAACTCAGGATTATCCCTCATCAGGTTTTTAACAGCTTCTCTTCCCTGTCCAAGTTTTGTGTCTCCATAACTAAACCAAGAGCCACTCTTTTTAATAATATTCATTTCAACACCAAGATCAACAATCTCACCTGTTTTTGAAATTCCTTCTCCGAACATTATATCAAATTCAGCCTTTTTGAATGGAGGAGCAACTTTATTTTTAACTACTTTAACTCTTGTATGATTTCCAAGGGCTTCTTCACCATCTTTTACCTGTCCGATTCTTCTGATATCCAATCTTACAGATGCATAAAACTTAAGTGCATTACCACCTGTTGTGGTCTCAGGATTACCAAACATTACTCCAATTTTCTCCCGAAGTTGATTTATGAAAATACAACAAGTCCTGGTTTTATTAATATTGGCTGTTAGTTTTCGCAGAGCCTGCGACATAAGTCTTGCCTGTAATCCCATTTTGGAATCACCCATATCACCCTCAATTTCAGCTTTCGGAGTTAATGCAGCAACAGAATCAATAACTATTATATCAATAGCACCTGAACGAATAAGGTTATCGGCTATTTCAAGAGCCTGCTCTCCGTTATCCGGTTGCGAAATCAACAATTCATCAGTATCAACACCCAGTTTTTTAGCATATGTAGGGTCAAAGGCATGTTCAGCATCAATAATTGCAGCTATGCCTCCGGATTTTTGTGCTTCGGCAATTGCATGTATTGCAAGGGTAGTTTTACCTGATGATTCAGGGCCAAATATTTCGATTATTCTGCCTTTTGGGTATCCTCCAACACCCATGGCAACATCCAACCCAATAGAACCTGAAGAAATAGTAGGCACATCTTCAATAGGTTTATCCCCCATTCTCATAATAGAACCCTTACCATAAGATTTGTCAATTTTTTCCATGGTAAGCTGAAGCGCCTTGAGCTTTTCCTTGTTGATTTTTGATTTTTCTTCGTCCATGATTTATATTTTATTTAGAATTTGCTCAGTGTGGTTTTTAGTATCAACTTTGTCAAATATTTCTACTATATAACCTTTTTCATCTATAATAAACGTAGTCCTCAAAACTCCCATGTAAGGTTTTCCATACATCTTTTTCTCACCCCACACTCCATATAATTCTAAAATCTTCTTTTCTGTATCAGCAATAAGATTAAATCCAAGCTTATATTTGTCAGCAAACTTTTTATGAGAAGAACTACTATCCGGGCTCACTCCAATTACTTCGAATCCTTTATTGATCCACATCTGATAATTATCATTTAAATTACAGGCTTCTGCAGTACAACCAGAGGTATTATCCTTGGGATAAAAGTATAAAATAACTTTCTTTCCTTTGAAGTCTGAAAGCGAAATTTCAATTTCTTTTTGATTAACACAAGAAAAATCCGGTGCTAAGTCACCTATTTTAAGTTTATTCATATTTTATAATTTTAAATGAAAATTTATAAATGGATTAAATTTAACCAAAAGCATTATTAAAAAGATTACAATTACAAAATACATTTACTAAATTTAACAAATCATATATAATATATAATGGCAAAACTCATATTAAACCTAATAAACAGATACATATACTTAATTGTTTTCATTTTATTTACTATCAATATTTCAGGTCAAAATGATAACGAAAAAGCTTTAATTCTTTTTGAATCTAAAAACTATTCTGAAGCATTACCTTTATTCAAGGAATCTTTTGAAAAATTCCCTGAGAACAAAAATCTTTCCTATTTTCTAGGAGTTTGCCTTGTTGAAACAGAAAATTACGGAACCGAAGTTACCCGATTACTTCTAAATGCATCAAAGGGAGACGTACCTTTTAATGTAAATTTTTATTTGGCAAAAAACTATCATGCCTTGAATAAATTCGAACTGGCATCAGCATTTTACCAAATGTTTAGAAATAATGGAAAACCAAAAGAAATAAAAGAAACAAAGGTTAAGGATCTCATTTCTATGGCATCCAAAAGAATAAATCCTTTTGAAAAAAGAAATTCTTTAGACAACAAAAGTTCTCAACAGGAAAACAATATTCAAGACTCAATTAATTCAGAAAATAGTCAAAATGCTAAACCCATTTTAAATTCAGATTATATTCCAGACAGCAACACCACTTCATCTGTACCCGTTGATGATAAAAACACTATTCCCTTTAATCCTACTCCAAATATTGATTCTGTATCATTCTTAATTCCAGATGCTCTTAAGGATTCCATAATTAACTTTAACATCGCATCAGATATTTCATACATGAATGCTAAACAATTTAAAACTAAAACCGGAGTAATAAATTTCTTTGAAGGGTGGAAATATTCCATTGAACTTTCTGAAAAAATTAAAATGACTGACGACCTTAGAAAAAATTATGAAAATGCTAAATCGTATGAAGAAAAATCTGAAATATCTACTAAAGTTCTTAATTTGGAAAAAGAAATATACGAACTGAAGAACGCTACAGATTTAAAATTCAATAAAGCCAGAGAAGCCGAGAGTAATTATTGGTTAGATAAGGATTTTTCTGATATAATTAAGTTGAAAAATGAAAATGATTCTATCATAAATTTAGAGATAGATAGAATTAGGAATGCAGCCAAGTCTGAAATAGAAGAACTTGAAACTATGGAAAATTCAACATTTGGCGAAACAATCAATAAAGACTCGACTATAACCACTCACCATAGTCTGAATAAAGAAGAAAAGAAACCTACTAATGAAATTAAATACAAAATACAAATAGGAGCTTTTAAAACTGAACTTCCACCTGCATCAAAAGCTTTGTTTAAAAAATTATCCGTCTTAAGAAAAATTGATAGTTATACTGATGAAAAAGGAGTTACATTCTATACTATAGGAGAAGTCGATAATTTTAAAGATGCTGTAAAACTACAAGACCAAATTAGAAAAGAAAGTATAAAAGACGCTTTTATTATTATCTTTAAGGATGGAAAAAAATTATCATTTATTGAGGCAAAGCAGTTTTTGAAATAATGACTAAAGAAAAATATAAATCCGATCCCTTTCCTGAAAACATAACTGATTCAGATAATAATTATCATCTAATACTCTTCAACGATGAAATACATTCATTTGATTATGTTATAGATGCTCTGATGGAAATCTGTCATCACACTAACATACAAGCTTCTCAATGTACTTTAATTGTTCATTATAAAGGCCAATGTGATATCAAAATCGGAAAATATAAAGATTTAGTACCTTTGCGTAATGCTTTGGTTAAAAAAGAACTAAACTCAACAATAAATCAATAGCAAATGAAAATTATTACTCTTTTATTGTTATTTATTCTCGGAATTGTTCTCCTTATAGTTGAATTTCTCCTAATACCAGGGATCTCAGTTGCTGGTATAGGATGTCTTATTTCATTTGTAATTTGTGTAATCCTTGCATTCAAATTTTATGGAACTCTCGTTGGGATACTGACTTTATCTATCATTTTAATTTTAGTACCCCTTTTTCTTTACTTAATTTTTAAAAGTAAAGCCGTAAAACCTATGATGCTTGAAACGGACATTGACGGGAAGGTGAAAAATGTTGATGAGAATATAATTAAGCCCGGAGATATTGGAGAAACAATTGGCAGATTAGCTCCAGCCGGTAAAGCTAAAATAAATGGCATTACTCTTGAAGTCAGAACAACTGGTATCTTTGTTGACCCAAAGACTAAAATAAAAGTTTTGAAAATCGAAGGAAACAATGTATTTATAGAACCAATTAAATAATAAATCATGATTCAATTAACATCATTGCTGATTATTATCGGTGCAATTATTTTGCTGTTTATCCTACTCTATTTTGTTCCAATCGGGATATGGTTTTCAGCATTAGTGTCAGGAGTTAGAATTTCTTTATTGCAATTATTCCTGATGCGTTTCAGAAAGGTTCCCCCGGGAACAATTGTTCGTGCTATGATTGAAGCACACAAAGCAGGTTTAGGCTTCGTTAAAAGAGATGAGCTTGAAGCCCATTATCTGGCTGGAGGTCATGTTGAAAATGTCGTACATGCTTTAGTGTCAGCTGAAAAAGCTAACATAGACCTTTCTTTCAAAATGGCAACTGCCATAGATCTAGCAGGAAGAGATGTTCTTGAAGCCGTTCGAATGTCAGTTAATCCAAAAGTAATAAACACTCCTCCCGTTTCTGCTGTCGCAAAAGATGGTATCCAGCTTATTTGTAAAGCCAGAGTTACTGTTCGTGCAAGCATCAAACAATTAGTAGGAGGCGCTGGCGAAGAAACTGTTCTTGCTCGTGTTGGCGAAGGCATAGTGTCTTCAATTGGGTCCTCTCAATCCCATAAATCAGTACTCGAAAATCCAGATTCTATTTCTAAAGTAGTACTGGAAAAGGGTCTCGATGCAGGTACTGCTTTTGAAATTCTTTCAATTGATATTGCAGATATTGATATAGGAAAGAATATAGGAGCTTATTTACAAATGGACCAGGCTGAAGCTGATAAAAACATAGCTCAGGCAAAGGCAGAAGAAAGAAGAGCTATGGCTGTTGCCGTTGAACAGGAAATGAAAGCTAAAGCCCAGGAAGCAAGAGCTAAAGTTATTGAAGCAGAAGCTCAGATACCTCTTGCCATATCAGAAGCTTTTCGTTCCGGAAATCTGGGAATTATGGATTATATGAAATTTAAAAATATTGAATCTGATACAAATATGAGAGATTCCATCGCGGGTGATCAACCTAAGAAAAAGGAATAACTATATGACCAACGAATGAAGAGGCTCCTAAAGAGCCTCTTTTTTTGTTATTCTTTATTATCTTATGCTATCTGATTGCACAATCAAAACCTGAAATATTTAACTTCATATTTCTCCTTCTAATTAAGTTTACAAATGATTATTGATACTCCTTACAATTTGTAATTGTAAAATAAAAAGTACTCCCCTTTCCCGGTTCACTTTCCACCCAAATTTTGCCTTTATGTTCTTCTACGAACTCTTTACATAAAACCAAACCCAAACCACTACTAACCTCTCCTTGAGTTCCCGAACGACCAACATCAGAATCAATCCTGAATAATTTATCAATCATTCTCTTGTCAATTCCGATTCCGGAATCTGATACAGATATTTCTGATTCATACTGATTCAAATATCTTGCATTTATAATAACTTCCCCTCCTTTAGGTGTGAATTTTATTGCATTAGTCAACAAATTATGAAAAATCACCTGAATCATATTAGGATCAGCAGTCATCTCATAATCATCAGCAATATTGTCAATTATGCCAATTTTTTTATTTAATGCCATTCCTGAAAGAGCTTCTATGGATTGATTTACTAAATCGTTCAAAAGAAAACACTGTGGCGTCATTTTTATCAATCCCCTCTGAACCTTAGACCACTCAAGCAGGTTGCTTAGTAAGTTGTAAATTTTATTCGCAGAATTCTTTAAATCACTTATTATCAGCCTAACCTGATCGGGGCTCATATTCGAAAATTCCTGATCCA
The DNA here is from genome assembly GCA_964443445.1 of uncultured Prolixibacteraceae bacterium. Taxonomy (GTDB): domain Bacteria; phylum Bacteroidota; class Bacteroidia; order Bacteroidales; family Prolixibacteraceae; genus CAYMTR01. The sequence continues at coordinate 9,564 of CAYUEI010000018.1, forward strand.
GCCATTCTGTCATTCCCATGAATGTATTAAACGGAGACCTTAAATCATGTGCAATAATTGAAAATAATTTATCCTTTTGAGAAACAAGATCTAACAATTCATCGTTTTGTTTTTTTATTATCAACTCATTATTTTTTCTTTGAGTAATATCTCTGGAAATCCCAAATGTTCCTATTACTCTTCCATCTTTATCATAAAGAGGCAATTTAACTGTTGATTTCCAAGCATCAGGACGATCAGCCCATGTTTCTTTTTCTTCTTTTGAAATCGGCTGCTTAGTTTTTATAATATTCTGTTCATCTTCATACGCTTGCAATGCATGTTCATCAGAAAAGAAATCAAAATCTGTTTTTCCCAATATCTCAGATTCAGATTTTAATCCAAAATATTCCCAATGAGATTTACTCACTCTGATAAATCTGCTTTTCCGGTCTTTGAAATATATTAAATCCGTAAAGGTATCCATCAAAGCCTGAAGGGAAGATCTTTCACTGGCAAGTTCATCATCTTTCTTTCTATAATCTTCAATTAATTGTTTTAAAAGATAATTGTAATAAACTCTATCCGAAAAAACACTCACAAATTCAAATAACATATTTGCAATCATTCCAAATCTATCCCTGGACATAGAGGGAATTTCTTTTAAAGCTTCCTTAAAATCATCCTTATCAGCACCTATCTGGACAGCATAATCCATAAGAACTTCATCACTGACATCTTCATCTCTCACCTGCCCTATCAACCAGTTTGCAACATGAATTTCATTAACATTTATACATACAACTGCTTCCAATAATCCTTCACAATGACAGGTTCTTATTGTTGGCCTTAAAAAACTTTGTTCTCCAAGCTCAATAGATGAAGACATAGAGTTTTTTAATCCATTCTCCGTTCCTAATATAATATTTGTAAAAAGTTTATAAAACTTACTGGGCTTAGTATACGGTGTACCGTCTGGTAAAGTAATTAATGAAGCCACACCCGTTGCCTCAGAAAAAATGTCTTGCATCTTTTGAATACCATCAATTTCAAATACATCTTCAATTGTTACATCTCTGATCATTACCTTCTTTTAAGAAAAAATTGTTAATGATTTTTAATTTACAACTTTTTATATATTAAAAGTACTTTCTCACAATAAAATGTTATTAAGCTCTGATATATAACTGATATTTACATATTTATTTTAAATTCTCTGATTTATTACAATCCTTTTAAAATAAAAATCACTCAATTAAAATTTCTGGATTAAATTTGCATCTCATTTTTCAAATATAATGACAAGGAAATTATACATAGAAACTTACGGCTGCCAGATGAATGTAGCAGACAGCGAAGTTGTTGCAGCTGTATTGTCAGAAAAAGGATATTCTCTTACTTCTGATAATAAAAATGCAGATATTATTCTTTTAAATACTTGTTCGGTGAGAGACAATGCGGAACAAAGAATATGGGGAAGACTCAATCTTTTCAATTCTTATAAAAAGAAAAATAAGAACCTCATTATTGGAATGATTGGATGCATGGCTGAAAGACTTGCCCATGAATTAATTGAAAAAAAAATTGTTGATATAGTTGCCGGACCTGATGCATATCGCGATCTTCCTTACCTCATTGACAAGGCTAATGCCGGCCAGGAAGCCATAAACGTAGATCTTACAACTACTGAAACCTATGATAATCTTATTCCATACCGAATAACAAATGATTCAATTTCAGGTTTTGTTTCAATTACCAGAGGATGTAACAATTTCTGCACTTATTGTATTGTCCCTTATACAAGAGGTAGAGAAAGAAGCCGTGATTTCAAGGATATTTTAAATGAAGTTGCTGATCTTGCAGCGAAAGGTTATAAAGAGGTAACTCTGTTAGGACAGAATGTTAATTCTTACAAATGGGAAAATGATAATAAAATAGTCAGATTCCCCGACTTGATAAAAATGGTTGCAGATAGTCAACCTGATTTAAGAATCAGGTTTACAACTTCTCACCCAAAAGACTTAACGGATAAATTAATTAAAATAATAGCTGATACTCCCAACATTTGTAATCATATCCATCTTCCATTTCAATCAGGAAGCACAAGGATTTTAAACCTCATGAATCGCAAATACGACAGAGATTGGTATATTAAAAGAATTGAAACAATTAAAAAATTTATTCCTGATTGTGGCTTGAGTACTGATGTCTTTTGCGGTTTTTGTACTGAAACTGAAGAAGATTTTATTGAAACTCTCTCATTAATGGAACTGGTGAAATTTGATTCTGCTTTTATGTTTAAATATTCTGAAAGACCGGGTACTTACGCTGCAAAGAATATTCCTGATGATGTGCCAGAAACTGTTAAATCAGAAAGACTGGAAAGAATTATTAAACTACAAAATACTATTTCTCTTAATAGCAATAAATACGATATCGGTAAAACTTTTCAGGTACTTATTGAAGGAACTTCTAAGAAATCTCAAACCGAACTTTTTGGAAGAACTCAACAAAATAAAGTAGTCGTTTTTCCTGCTTTAAGCCATAACGTCGGAGATTATGTGAATGTCATTATTGAAAGATGCACTCAAACTACTTTAATCGGCAAACTTGTTTAAACAAACTGTCATTTTGATTATAATTATTTGAAGTCAGCAATTTAGTTTACAAATGCAAATAATACCAAAAAAAAAGCTTCATCTAAATAGATGAAGCTTTTTTATATGTCTGAATTCAAATTACTTAGTTAATGATAGCCTTCATTGCTTCCATCGCACTTCTTAATTCAGCTCCTACTATCTCAACTTCATGATAACGGATTTCTTCATTAATTGCAATGAGCTCAAGATTATCAACATGACCATCTTTACCCTGATTGTAGTTTTTACCTATTACATTAGTATCAATTTTACTCATGAAATCAGCTAATAAAGGTCTGCATGCATGGTCAAATAAATAACAACCATATTCAGCGGTATCAGAAATCACCCTATTCATTTCATACAATTTCTTGCGAGCAATTGTATTTGCAATCAATGGGGTTTCATGTAGCGATTCATAATATGCCGACTCAGCTTTAATACCTGTTTCTGTCATTACTTCAAAAGCAAGTTCTACTCCGGCTTTAATAAATGCAACCATCAATACTCCGTTGTCAAAATATTCCTGTTCAGATATTTTAACATCTCCCGCAGGTGTTTTTTCAAAAGCAGTTTCTGCTGTTGCTGCTCTCCATCTAAGAAGATCTTTATCCCCGGCTTTCCAGTCTTCCATCATAGTCGATGAAAATACACCACTCATAATGTTGTCCATATGTTTTTCATATAGCGGGCGCATTATACTTTTCAATTCATCAGAAAGTTTATATGCTTCAATTTTTGCTGGATTGCTTAAACGATCCATCATATGGGTAATACCACCAAGCTTCAACGCTTCTGTTATTACCTCCCAACCGTACTGTACGAATTTTGAAGCATATCCGGGATTTATACCTTTTTCAATCATTTTGTCGAAGCAAAGAAGTGAAGCTGTTTGTAAAACTCCACAAAGTATTGTTTGCTCACCCATAAGGTCAGACTTTACTTCTGCTACAAATGAAGAATGTAATACACCTGCTTTATGGCCTCCCGTTGCTACACAATATGCTTTGGCTATTTCAAAACCATCACCATTAGGATCATTTTCCCTATGAACCGCAATCAATGTAGGAACACCAAATCCACGAAGATACTCTGCCCTTACTTCCGAAGCAGGTGATTTTGGAGCAACCATTATTACTGTAATATCAGGACGAATCTGTATCCCTTCTTCTACAATATTAAATCCATGTGAATAAGACAAACAAGAACCTTTCTTCATCAATGGCATCACAGCATTTACAACTGATGTGTGATACTTGTCAGGAGTCAGATTCAATACTAGATCAGCAGTAGGTACTATTTCTTCGAAAGTGCCAACCTTAAATCCGTTTTCTGATGCATTTATATATGAAATCTGCTTTTCATCAATTTCTACTTTCCTGAGAGCATATGAAACATCTAGTCCGCTGTCTCTCATGTTCATTCCCTGGGCAAAGCCCTGAGCACCACAACCAAGGATGACAACTTTTTTGCCTTTGAGTTTTTCAACTCCATTTACAAATTCCGAATCATCCATAAAATCACATTTCCCCAACTGTTCTAGCTGAATACGTAGAGGAATTGAATTAAAATAATTTGCCATAATTCTATCTTTTAAATTCTATACTTTTTTTTAAAATTCATCTCTTAATACCTAGTGGTCAATTTCGAATTATTTGAGAATACAAAAAAACTAAATAATTCTATCTTAAACGAGTAAAAAAACAGCTTTTTTAGGTAATTTTCATGGGTGCAGAAATAATGAATATTTTTATAAAAACATAAGTACCTTATATTTCAATCATTTATATATATTAAAATAGATGCTATTGCAATGCCATTTTCATAAATACAATTAATAAACTATTATATATTTAAATAGGAGACAAAAGAAATCAGTTCTGATTTCCTGTCCTGTAAGCATTGGGCGAGAGTCCGGTTTCCCTTTTAAAAAATTTAGAAAAATATGACTGATCTGTAAAGTTAAACTGAGCTGCGATCTCTGTTACATTAAGATTTGTGTGAACCAACAATCTTTTAATTTCCAGAATTTGCTTTTCTTTAATTATATTATTCGAAGTTTTTCCTGTTAAATGTTTCAACGTCTGTGTCAAGTGATTGGGAGTCACTGCCAACCTGTCGGCATATTGATTTACCAATAAGTTTTTATGAAAATTTTCTTCGACTAACCTGTAGAATTTCTTTACCAGAAGATGCCCATTACCTATAGTCTTAAAACCATGGTCGGAAGGATATAATACAGAACAAAAGGTAAGTATCAAATCAAGAACCGATCTCATAAATTCTATATAACTTCCATTACCACCTGATATTTCATTTAATGCTCTTTTAAACAGCCCTTCAATAAAAACTTTATCGCTATCTTTATTTAAAAGCAAAGGTGGATTGTTCTGAAGTATTGTATAGAAAAAAGGGAATTCTATCAACCTGTTTTGATCAGACCTGTTAATCAGATAAAATTCAGATGTGAAAATAAAAATATAACCTCCTATATCTTCAGACAATTCAAGTTTATGGGCCTGACCCGGAGAAAGAAAAAAAACACAAGGCGGGGTTATCTCATATTTATTGTTATCTATTACAATAAAACCTGAACCTTCAGCTAAGTACAAAACTTCAAAGAAATCATGCCTATGAGGATATTTTACTTCGTAGTGCCGGTTTGCGTTAAATATTTCTACCTGAAATTGTTGACTCCTTCGCTCCGGACTGCTGAATGTTTGAAGACTATATATAGGTATACTTTTCTCTTTATTCATCTGACATTAAAATCATCCAATTTTAAAAGTAAGTATTTTATTTAAACATTAAAACTTAAGAATTGGAAATAAAAAAGGCTATTCATCTGAATAGCCTGTCCCCTTTAAAATTCCTCTCTTTAAAAAATAGGAATATTTTTATTATCCCTTGTTTCAGCAAATTGCACGGTTGAATTTTCCATAGGCTTGAAATAAAACCAATCAATATCCACACTTCCTACTTCTCCTAATTTATTCAAACAAAAAATACCTACGTAGTTAGCAGCATCCTCCATCGTTTCAATACAAAAATCATAGCCAAACTGAGAGAAATTCAAACCATCTGTACTATATTCCAAATATCCTCTTGACTTTTCAAGTCTTACTCTCATCATTAATCCTTCAGCTGATAACTCTTGTCTCCCAATTACCTCTCCATTTATCTCAGCCTCTAATATTTTCTTCCCATCAACAACTTCAACCCCAATAAAATTAACATCCCTTTCAAAAAAATAAATGCCGGTCATGTTCCCTTCTTTCATATTCCTGAAATCGAAATAAGCAACAATTTCTCCTTCTGTATTTCGGGTTAACTTCTTATTTAAAGTATTGTTTATTTTTAAATTTCTAACCGAATTGCCACTAATTGATTTTAACCTTAGAAAACCGGGACGATCAGTGAGAGTACAAGTAATGTTTCCTTTTTCTTCACCCCAAAAAGAACGAAGCTTTGGCAAATTAAAATCATCGGAATATTCAACCCCATTGCCATTCTCACCTACAAATAACTGATCATAACTGAATTTAATGCTGTTCCTTACCGAAGGACTGGCATTCTCCAATTCTGTTTCGCTGTTATTAGTGCTTGCATTACCCCAAAAACAAGCTACGAGAAGCAACATTATCAAAACCATCCTAACCATCTTACTCCCATTAACTATTTATACTCTCAATTACAAATATGTTTTACTCTCTTCATAAATTTAATAACAAAAATCATATAAAACACTACTTTCATGTAAGACTATAATACATTCGTCACACTTTAGCCTACTTTCGCCAAATTAAATGTCAATTAAATCAGGAACTTAATAATTTAATATTTTTTTTCTTTTTCAAGCAATTCATAACAATTCTAAATAATGTTTCGTGTAAACATATTACTGACTCATCCCAAATAATCATCCGTTCGTCAATCTTTTCTAAATCTTTTCACTTTTATAATGAACGACTCCTCTTTCTAAAAAGTTACTATCTTTGGAAACAGTATGAAACAACTCAAATTACTTTTTATATTACTCGCATTAAATCTTACTTCTAAGGCTCAAGATTCGTTGTATCAAAATATTCCTTCTTTTGAAATGAAGGAAATAAAAATAATTCAGGATTTTAATTTCAAAAATAAACGAGAAGAGAAGAAGTATCAGGTTCTGGAAAAAGATGTAAGAAAAGTTTACCCTCTTTTAATGGTTATTAGAAAAGAATATGACAGAATTAATTCTGAAATAGTTTTTTACGAAGGTGAAAACAGAAAAAACTACTTAAAGTGGTGCGAGGGATATATCAAAGATAAATATTTTAACTCTCTTATCGGATTAACACCTTCACAAGGCAGACTCCTTTTAAAGCTTATTGATCGTGAATTTGAAAAAACTCCCTATGACTTAATTAAAGAATATAGAAATGGTTTCCGTGCAGCTCTTTGGAATGTAACTGCCAGTTTTTTTATGGCCTCGCTCAAATCAGAATATAAACCTGAGAAAAACCCTATGATAGAGCATATAATAATGAAAATTGATTATGAATACAGAGAATCACAAAATTCTAAATAATTTTATCTCAGGAAAACAAAACCTTCTTTTGAAGATATAATGCCAAATCATTGATTGGTTCTTTTACTACCTTCCCTATTCTTAATCCAAGCTCTGAACAAACTTCCTGCAATATATCGTAATGCGAAAAGGCAATAGAACCGCAAAATAAAATCTCAAGGTCAGAATACCTCATATACTGAAGAATATTTCTTTTAATAAAAGTTTCAAATTGATTTCTAACAAGGGTTCTACAGTATTCTTCTTTGATGAAAATCTCAGCAAAGGGTGCAAAACCTGCCAGAAACTTATTGGGCATTGGCATTTGGTATACTCTTTCTATTGCGATATCAACAGAAACATCATACTTCTCATGAAATTTTACCCTTAAGTCTAAGGGCATCTGATTTTTAAGAAAATCTGACACCAGCTGTTTGCCAATTGAAACACCCCCTCCTTCATCTCCAAGTATATACCCCAATGATGGAACTTTCTGCTCAATTTCTCTTCCATTCCATAAACAAGAATTTGAACCAGTCCCCAATAAACCCATAATTGCTGGCCTGTCTCCGGCCAAAGCCAGACACGCAGCTATAAGATCACTGTCAACAAATATTTCTCCGCACTTAAATATGTCGAAAATAGCTTTCCCAATCTTCTCTTTTGAAAGTAAAGTTGAACACCCTGCCCCAAAGAAATATACTGCATGTATCTCGCCTAAATCTACACCGGCACTAACAGGCCTGATTATTACTTCTATTTCGTCAGAACTCAAAAACAATGGATTTATTCCCTGTGTATTTACAAGAAACTCAATTTTTTCAACCCCAACAATACACCATTGAGTTTTAGTAGAACCACTTTCAGCAACCAGTATCATCTTAGCTTATTTAATTAAAATAAAACAGCAAGATCCCCGCATATTTCTTCAAGCATACTCTTGTCTGCCTCAGAAAAAGGCGAAGGAGAATGTGAATCTATATCAAGTTCAGCAACAAACCTGCCATCTTTCAATATTGGCACTACTATTTCTGATTTGACATCTATACTGCACGATAAATAGTTTTCAATACTATTTACATCCTGAACAATCATTGTCTCTTTATTCTCAGCTACCTGCCCGCATATTCCTTTCCCTAAAGGGATAAATGAATGAATTGTTGATTTTCCGGAATAAGGACCAAGATATAAACCGCTATCTTCATCTCCCATGATATAAAAACCAACCCAATCGTAATGAAAAACTCTCTCCTTCAATACAACAGTAATTTCTTTAAGAGTTTCTTCCCTGTCGGAATTACAACACAATATATTCCGTATTTCATGTATTATCCCCCTTGCCTCAAAATTCTCCATCATTTAATTATTACTTGATCCTCGTACGTTATTTTTTCACAATATTTACACTTTAACTCTACCGGACGTTCTGAAATAACTGAAAATCTTGTTTTTATCTTTTCATTATTTGTAATACATTTTGGATTGAAACATTTAACGATATTAATAATCTCTTCTGGCAGCTCTACTACCCTCTTTTCAACTACTTCAAAATTTCTTATGGTATTCAACTTGGCATGTGGTGCAACCAATGCTATTTTATCAACTTCAGCACCTTCAAAAAAACGATTTGCCACTTTTATTATTCCCTTTTTACCAAGCTGTTTGCTATCCAGGTTAGTCCCGAAAGTTATCATCTCCTGAATATTAAACAAACCCAATATATTGATTACGTCAAATAGCCTGTCTGCCGGAATATGATCAATTACAGTACCTTCTTTTATCGCGCTTACTTGTAATGCTTTATTCATTGCTCTTTTTTTTTATTTTAACCCCATAATATGTGAAATTATTGCCTGACGGGTATAAACTCCGTTCAAGGCTTGTGTAAAGTAATAAGCCTTCGGATTTGAGTCTACGTCGGTATGTATCTCATTAACCCTTGGTAGTGGATGAAGTATTTTCACTGTTGGTTTTGTATTTTTCAACATCTTGTTTTTGAGAATATAGATGTTTTTTACCTTTTCATATTCAATAGGATCAGTAAACCTTTCTTTCTGAACCCGGGTCATGTAAATAATATCAGCCTCCGAAATAATGTCAGTAAACTCAGAATGCTCGAAATATTTAATACCCTTACTATGGAGAAAACGCTTGTACTCTACCGGCATCTTCAATTCCGGGGGAGCTATAAAATTAAACACCGGGCTTTCAAATTCTGACATTGCCATTAGCAACGAATGAACCGTTCTTCCGTATTTAAGATCACCAACCATGAAGATATTGATATTATCAAGCCTTCCCTGGGTTTTCATTATTGAAAACATGTCAAGAAGAGTCTGGGAAGGATGCTGATTAGCACCATCACCGGCATTAATTACCGGCACTGAAGATACTTCACTTGCGTATCGGGCGCTGCCTTCCAAAGGATGCCTCATTACTATCAAATCAGCATAGTTGCTAACCATTCTGATTGTATCGTGAAGGGTTTCTCCTTTAGAAACACTCGATGATGAGGAATCTGAAAAACCAATAACCTTACCTCCAAGCCTGTTGATTGCAGTTTCAAAGCTTAACCTTGTCCTTGTCGAAGGCTCAAAGAATAAGGTTGCAACAACCTTTCCCTTTAGTAAGTCCTGATTGGGATTACTTTCAAACTCTGATGCCAGCTCCATTATCCGCAAATAATCGGCTTTGTTAAAATCTGTAATTGAAATCAAATCTCTTTTTTGCATCTCTCTTTATATTTTATCGGCATTAATCAGCCTTTTATGTTTTTATAAAAAAAAACCAATAGAATATCTATTGGTTCCAAAAGCAATTTCACAAATCTTGTTACTTGGATTGAACTATTAAACCCCACCAAGCTAATGTTATATTTCTCTGTATAATTCATTAAAGCATAAAATTAAAAACTTTTCCCAAGTATATCCATACCATTTCAATATTTTTGTTAATCACAAATAACTTATTTTAAGACCTTCAATTTTACAGAGCTTTTCCGTTACCTGCTCCAACTCCCCTTCCCTTACATAAATTTCTAAATTGCAAAGCAATCCGTATTTAAGGTTTTCCGTTTCTATATGATGATCCTTTACCACCTTCATCACCTGATTCTGAATCACATAGTCAAACTCAAGACTTAACTTCTCTTTTACAATTTCTGTAATAATTTTTGAATTTGAAATCACATCTGCTGAAGCACTCTTATAAGCATTAATCAGGCCGCTTACTCCAAGAAGAGTCCCTCCAAAATATCTTACAACTACTATAAGTATGTTCGTTAGATTATTACTCAGAATCTGTCCGTAAATAGGCCGGCCGGCAGTTCCAGAAGGCTCTCCATCATCGTTAACCCTGTAAATCTGTCCTTTGTATCCAAACCTGTAGGCATAACAATGATGTCGCGCACTGTAATGTTCTTTCTTTAGTGATTGAATAATCGATTTAACTGACTCTTCTTCAGATACAGGATATGCATAAGAAATGAATTTACTTCCCTTATCTTTAAACAATCCCTCAGATGGTTTTTCTATTGTCTTATATGTATCATCGTAAGCATCCATATAATCATAAAAAAAGCAGATTTCTCAATCTGCTTCACTTTCAAATTATACCTTCAATCTTTTTTCAATTTCTTCTACGTCAATCTTAAATTGTTTATCAGTGTCAATCAGATTATTTACAGTCTTACAGGCATGTAATACTGTTGCATGGTCTTTACGTCCAATCTGTGATCCGATTGATGCTAATGATGATTTAGTCAGGTTTTTTGAAAAAAACATTGCAATTTGCCTTGCCTGAACCACTTCCCGTTTCCTTGTCTTCGACTGCAATGAATCTACAGGCATATTGAAATAATCGCACACTATTTTCTGAATATAATCAATGGTGATTTCATGTTTGTTTTGCTTCACAATCTTGTTTATCATCTCAACAGCCAAATCTACAGTAATGGCTTTCCTGTTAAGTGTTGATTGTGCAAGCAATGAAATCAGTGCCCCCTCCAACTCTCTAACGTTGGTGTAAATATTCTGGGCAATATATTCCAGCACCTGATCAGGCATCGTCAATCCATCCTTATACGTCTTCTTTTTCAATATCGAAAGACGGGTTTCATAATCAGGTATCTGAAGATCTGTTGTTAAACCCCATTTAAATCTGGATAAAAGCCTCTCCTGTATTCCGCTTATTTCTGTTGGGGCCTTATCAGAAGTCAGTATCAATTGCTTACCGGACTGATGTAAATGGTTGAATATATGAAAGAACGATTCCTGTGATTTTTCTTTACCAGAAAATTCCTGTACATCATCAATGATAAGTACATCAATCATCTGATAAAAATGCATGAAATCATTTCTTGTATTTGAGATTGAAGCTTCAGCGTATTGGGTTGCAAACTTATTAGCTGTCACATATAATATCACCTTATCCGGAAATTTATCTTTAACTTCAATCCCAATCGCATGAGCCAGATGGGTCTTCCCCAAACCACTGTCACCATATATCATAAGAGGATTGAAAGCTGTTCCACCCGGATTTTGTGCTACTGCATAGCCGGCTGACCTTGCAAGCCTGTTACATTCACCTTCTATAAAATTATCAAATGTATTTTCTTTCTTTAATTGGGGATCTATATGTAATTTTTGTATTCCCGGTATTACAAATGGATTCTTTATAACTCCAGTATCTGTACCAATTGGAATAGAAACAGGCCGATTATTCAACTTTGAATTATTATTCGCCGGATAGTTTACGGTTAGCGAACCACTCTTCTGCTGAGTGTTGCTCATCACTACATTATACTCAAGCTTTGCATTCTGACCAATAACCTTCCTTAAAGTCTTTCTGAGAATATCAATATATTGCTCTTCTAAATATTCATAAAAAAACGGACTGGGAACCTGTATGGTGAGAATCTCATTTTCTATCTTAAGAGGCTTGATTGGCTCGAACCAAGTCCTAAAACTTGTCGGTTGAACATTATCTTTAATAACCAAGAGGCAATCATTCCATATCTGGTGGTGATTCTTCAACATTATTGGCGGTTTATTTAAAATTTAATTTTAGATTTTTAGGTTGCGCTAATTTCAATTACTGAATACAAAAATGTGAAAAAATTATCTGAAAAAAAAACCTTTTTTCATTTGTTTTTTAATTATTTTCTTAAATGTTTGTATTTCACAAAAATAAAAATTCAAGCTCACTAACAATACGTACAACGCTTTATATCAAATACATAACAATTAACCATAAGCGTGATAGCTTTAGTTTTCAAGTCGTTATAATCATGTCTGTAATATGTAAAATATAAAGTGGATTTTTAAATATTGTTATGTTTATTTGGGGAAAGTATTTACTTTTAATTTCTATGTATTACCAAAAATAAATACCCTGTTTTGACAGTATTAAAGCCTTCGTAATCGATTGTCCTTTTATGCTCTAGTAATATTTATGCAACATTTTATTAATACATTTTTTATTGAATTTTTACAGCGAAAAATCATTATCCCTCTTTATAAAGAATTCTAAATAACTCAAAAAATAAAAATTTAATGAAAAATAACGTACAGTTAAAAAAAATATTTACACATATATAACATCTATGCTTATGTGTTTTATAAAATAAAATAACATAATTTTAAAAATTACCTCCCCTGAGAAAAGGAAACTTTCTTCCCTTCTATGAACGCAACAGGAAAGGCCCCGGGAAATAGGTTTTTTACTTTTGAATTAAATCGTAAGGTTTCTTCAGGTACCCGGCTCAATCCTGTGAAGAACTTATGAAAACCTCCTTCATATAGGTAATACAATGAATCCTGACCCTTAAATATAGGATCCCCATATATATACTTTTCATTTGCTGCCATGATCTGTACTCCAAACCATTTCCCCTTCAATGATTCAACATTTACTATCAGACTGTCTGCTTTTTCAATTTTTACAGAATCGTTCCCGGCTACTTTTGTCAATTCACCTGATTCTTGTTTTACTGAACCCTTTATTGTGTCTGATTTTTCTTTTATCTTTTTTTCTGTCCTTCCGGGATCAGCCTTTTTACCATTCGATGCTGAAGCAGGATTTCGTTCCTCAAACCTGTGCTTGTATTCTAAAATCCCATCTACTATCGCCGAAGCCATTTGATCCTTTGCCTTATCAGTCAACAAGAAATTCCTTTCGCTTTCTGTACTCATAAATCCAATTTCAATCAAAACACTCGGCATTGCCGTCATCCTCAATACCAGCAAGGGCTCTTGCTTCACTCCCCTATCCTTCTGTCCTGTCGAAGAAATGATATTTCTTTGTACTGCCTCAGCAAATATCATACTCTGCTCCATATATTCATTTTGCATCATCTCAAACATTATATATGATTCAGCAATATTGGGGTCAAAACCTTCATATTTAGTAGTGTAGTCTTCTTCAAGCAAAATAACTGAGTTCTCTGCCTTGGTTACCTCAAGATTTTCATTACTCCTCCTCAATCCCAAAATAAATGTTTCAACGCCGGTTACTCCTTTGCTTTTTGTTGAATTGGCATGTATCGATATGAAAAGATCAGCCCTACTCTTATTTGCCTTTTCTGCCCTGTATGACAACTCAGGAAATACATCTTTGTCCCTGATATATACTACTGCAACTTCAGGACTCTTCTTTTTTAGCAGATTCCCTGTCCTCAATGCTACATCCAATACAATATCCTTCTCGTGAATTCCTGAAAAGGTAGCCCCCGGATCCTTGCCTCCGTGCCCTGCATCTATTACTACCTTGTCGAATTTATAATCGGCATTTTGTGAAAAAGATGTATTTGCGGCAAGTAGTAGAATTACTAATGAAATATTTAAAAATTTGTTCCCTGACATTTTTGTTTCTTTTTATAATAAACTCCGCGGTTTAAAGTTAATTTATTAATGGTATAAAATAAAATGTAAAATATTAATGTTGCAACCATAATAATACATAAAACCTCTTTGTTAATAACTGCAAAACGGTTTTTTAAATTATTTTTGAGCCACTAATTTTTATAATTTGATTCGCTTTAAATACATATTCGTTTTTTTAATGTTTACAGGCGTTTTCCTCAGGTCTTTAGCCCAGGAGGTAATATCTGTGCCCGACACTGCCGGTAACGCAAATATTGTACCTGAAACTGCTCAGCAAACGGATTCTGTTGGCAAAAACAAACAAATATTTGAATCTCCCATTAATTACGATGCCAAAGACTCAA
>CAYUEI010000019.1:0-21069 GCA_964443445.1 uncultured Prolixibacteraceae bacterium
AATAAAGAATCCTTCGACGGAATTGAAAGTTTCAACTCAACTTCTTTATTCATGGCGGTCTCCGGTTTAATAACTTTTAGTATTACTTCCGTTGTAATTATCCCATCAAAGTAAGTCTCTAATTTGCTTACTTTCTTGTAGATAAAATCAATTAACCTCTGATCAGCGTTAAAATGAACGTCATTGATTTGAATATTCATAACTTTTCCTCCTTATTTAATCCCTTGGATGGGATTGTTTGTAAATCTCTTTTAATTTCTCAAAAGTTGTATGCGTATATATCTGAGTCGCGGACAAATTTGAATGTCCTAATAGCTCCTTAACAGCATTTATATCAGCTCCCCTATTTAAAAGATGTGAAGCATAACTGTGACGAAGTACATGCGGACTTCTTTTTGATACCGTTGTAACCATCGACAGATACTTTTTCACTACTCTGTATATAAGTTTGTCGTATAACTGTTTCCCGTCAGAAGTTAGTAAAAGAAAAACACTTTTCCCACCAATTTCTTCACGAAATTTTAAATATTCTTTTATCGGCTGCTCAATGCTTGGAGGATAAGGAATTATCCTTTCCTTATTCCTCTTTCCAAGAACCTTTATCGTATGTTCTGTCATGTCCAAATTAAAAATCTCAAGGTTCTTTAACTCCGAAAGACGAACACCGGCTCCATATAACAACGATATTATTGCTTTATCCCTTGTCCCTTCATAATCTTTTTCAAACATGTCAAAGTCTAAAAGATTATTCATATTCTCCTCCTGAACAAAAATCGGCAGCTTCTTTCCAATCTTGGGTACTGCTACTAACTGGGCAGGACTTGAAACTACATGCCCATATTTCATTAAAAACTTATAAAATGATTTTAATGTCGCCAGTTTCCTTCTAACAGTTGTTGGCATCACACCGCTTTTCATCAAAAGCACAACCCAGGATCTTATTTGCTTTCTGTCAACCTCCTTAAATTCAAAATCCCCGACCAATTCATTCATATACTGAACAAACTGAGCGAGGTCTTTCTTATAAGCTACTAGCGTATTGGGCGAGTAGCGCTTATCGAACTGAAGTTCTTTTAAAAATTCTTCCTGAAGAGACATCAACAAAGGGTTTTTATATAAACATATTAGTCAGAAATATGTTCTGACACCCCCGCCAATATTAATCTTCTTCGCGTTGTAACTGCTGAACGTAAATAGCTTTTTTAATTTCAGCCCTTTTTATTACTGATGGCTTTTCAAACGCTTGCCTTCCGCGTAATTCTTTAATTACACCGGTTTTTTCGAATTTACGTTTGAAGCGCTTTAAAGCTCTTTCTACATTCTCGCCTTCTTTTACAGGAATTACAATCATATTCTTTATTAATTAATAACTTATTCTTAAAATGGTGTGCAAATTTAGAAATGATTCATTTATATTCAAATTTATTTTGAAATATTTTCCTTTAAAATTTGATTACTTTGATTTTATTCCTGTTCAATAGTTAAATATGGCTCTAATTTATAATAAACCTCTGCTCTTAATACTGAATCTTTCAGTAACTGATTTACTGAACTGTAATTACCTTTCAAAGACCTATTATCAACTATCTTTTTTGCATTTTCATATCTGCAATAAGGATGTCGCTTCAATTCAGTTACATCCGAAAAGTTAATATTTATCTTTTTTACTAATCCTGTATCTACTCGTAATTCTCCTTTTATTTTGTCATATGTCTCTTCTTTAAAGTTATACACCTCTTTTAATTGCTCAATTTTGTAAAATCCTCCCAACATTTTCCTGTAATTACATATCTTCCCTGCAAAATAAGGCCCTATACCTTTAAGTGAAGTCCATCCTGCTGAATCAGTACTGTTTATCTCAATTTTATCTGCCTTCTTAACAGGCCTGCCTTTTATGTATATAAATTCTTCTATTCTTTTATAAAAAACTGTATCAAACCCATATATCTTTTTCAAATCTTCCTTAACCCTGAATTTTCCTCCTTTATCCCTGTAGTTTATAATGTTGTTGGCAATTCTGCTACTAAATCCTAATTTTAAAAGTTCGTCTTTACCCGCTAAATTAGGATCAAACCTGAATAACTCATGATTAATTAAAGAATCACCCTTATCAATATTATGCGCTTTCTCATTCCCTATACATTTTTCTTTTTCAAGCATTTTAATCTTTTCAATTACACTCTCCGGAATGCTTTCATTTTCATTGCTCATCGCATTCATTGAAAATCTTACCCCTATCATTATGAAAATCAAAATCAATAGCACAATCGCGCCATTTCGTTCTCTTGATGTCATAAGAAATAAAAAGTCGAAAAAACTGTTCTTTCCCATAATAAATTTTCATATAATTATGAGAAAATAAATGCAATTTCTCAAAATTCTGATCTATAATAGAAAAAACAATTTTACGAATATTAGCCTTTTGATACTTTTTTTTACTGAAAAGGGATTTAAGCATTAATCCATTTATTTGTCTCTTCATGTTGAATGAAAAACAAATATTCTCAATCCTATTACCCTGAAGAAAATATTCTCACGCACACCCTGTTTTTTTAGTACCTCATTCATACCAAAGACCTATCAAATACCATAAAATGCGGTTTGTTATGGTGTTTGATAGGTCTTTGGCCTTAATCAGTTGGCTCTTCATCCTGACCGACAATTGGCGTTGAACTCTGATTCTATAAAGAAAGATATTTCTTGTCAACCTACTTGCCTTTTAAAGAACAAGCCTTTAAAAACACAGAATTTGAAAGATATTCGTTAAGGTTTCTTTAAAATATCACCGGCTTTAAGACAATCCTCTTTTATTCAGCCTATTTATATTAAAATTGTACTTTCTTAAAATTTATATATTGATTGGATTAAACAAATCGAATTTATATTTTTGAAACTCTTTTTACTAATCCTTTGTTATTATTAATAATTAAGCAAATAGAATACATAAACAAATAAATTTTATAAAAATGACAGTAAGTTACAAAGAACTCGGTCTGGTAAATACCAGGGATATGTTTAAAAAAGCAGTCGCCGGCGGATATGCAATACCAGCTTATAACTTCAACAACCTTGAACAGCTTCAGGCTATTCTTCAGGCATGTGTTGAAACAAAATCACCTGTTATTCTTCAGGTTTCTTCAGGTGCACGTAAATATGCAAATGGAACTCTATTAAGAAATATGGCTCGTGGTGCTGTTGAATACGTAAAAGAATTAGGTTTCGAAATTCCTATCGTTCTTCATCTTGACCATGGTGATACTTTTGAAATTTGCAAAGAATGTATCGACAATGGCTTTTCTTCAGTAATGATTGATGGTTCACACCATTCTTATGAGGATAATATTGCTCTTACAAAGAAAGTTGTAGAATATGCTCATCAGTTTGATGTTACTGTAGAAGGTGAACTTGGAGTTCTTGCAGGTGTAGAAGATGAAGTTTCTTCAGATCATTCATCTTATACTAAACCTTCAGAAGTTGAAGATTTCGTAAAACGTACAGGTGTTGATTCACTTGCAATTTCAATCGGCACTTCACACGGAGCACATAAATTCACTCCTGCCCAATGTACTGTAAATGAAAAGGGTGTTTTAGTTCCACCACCATTGAAATTTGACATATTGGAAGAAATTGAAAAACGTATTCCGGGATTCCCAATCGTTCTTCATGGTTCTTCTTCTGTTCCGGTTGAATACGTAGATATTATAAATCAGTTCGGTGGCGCATTAAAAGCTGCTGTTGGTATTCCGGAAGAACAATTAAGAAAAGCTGCTTCATCAGCAGTATGTAAAATCAATATCGATTCAGACGGCCGTCTTGCTATGACTGCAGCAATCCGCAAGGTTCTTGCTGAAAACCCTTCTGAATTCGATCCACGTAAATATTTAGGTCCTGCTCGTGACGAACTCAAAAAATTGTATATGCACAAAAATATCAATGTTTTGGGATCAGCTCAAAAAGCATAATAACCATAAAAACAGGCTGCCTATAAAGACAGCCTGTTTTTTTATTTTCATTTTTCAGAACGGATATCCGATACCAATATTCAAATTAAAATCAGACCCCTGATATGACCTTCCTCCTGGTATCCATCGTGAGCCGTCGGGCCTTGAAGGATCTCTCAGCTTCATCCCAATATCTGCCCTTATAATAAAATAATTTGTTACCAATCGCAAACCTGCTCCGGTTCCAATTGCAAACTCCTTATAAAACCGGTTGAAACTAAATACTGCCCCTTCCCTATTGTCGGAATTGTTAATTGCCCAGATATTACCTGCATCAACGAATAATGCACCTTCAAGATTCCAGACAATGTTAAACCTGTATTCAATATTTGCTTCAATCTTTATATCAGATGATTGGTTTGGATATTCATCCTTACCTGGAACGTAACTACCCGGACCTAACGATCGAACTTGCCAGGCTCTAATGCCATTAGCTCCTCCGGTAAAATACATTTTTTCAAATGGAATAACATCAAAATTACCATAGGGGAAGGCAACCCCCAGAAATACCCTCGACGCAAATGAATTATATTTATCGAAGCGATAACCATAACGATACTCAATATCACCTTTAAGATATTGTGCAAATCGGGTATCAAAAATTTTATAGTATCCCGGAATTTCAGATGTAGCTTCAGTACCGTCAAGATTAAAACTCTGTTGTCCGGTAATTCTGTTAAATAACCACAAAGTATTTCCGGCAGCTTCCAGATTAACCCTTACATAATTGTATCCTGGTTTTTTCTTTAAGTTCTGGTCATTATAAATGAAACTATAATTTGTAGCAGATACGATATGATTTGTGTAACTGTATTTTATGTATAAATCCTGAATCGAATTGAAGAAAGTAGAGTCAAACCTGAATATCCTTACTGCATTAAGATCAAGGAGATTGAAATAATGATTTATATTGGAAGTAGATCTCCATTGATATCCGAAAGTAGCGTTAACAATAGTACGGGTATAATTTTGCCTGTCCTGATAATTATAAGCAGTTGAAAAATAAGTAAAAGGCATAGAATACAATTTCAATTTATGCTCATCAACCGGAAAGATGAACCCCGGGAAAGATAATTTTGCTTCACCTCCAATTTCATTCATATTATAAATACTGGAATTTCCACCGGAAATAGAAACCTGTCGCTCTGTAGCTCCACGCAGCTTAAAATCAAATATCTGAGCCCCTCCGAACAAATTACGGTGCTGATAATTAAGGTTTCCTGCTATGCCAAGATTTCCTGATGTATTTGTACCTTCAATATCGATTGAATAGTTTTGCTTTACCTGCATTGGAAGATATATCTTGCCTGTCAGATATCCGTTAACACTATCCTTGTAACCCTGATTTTCCTGAAACTGAATATTCACATATTTAAACTGCCGTAAAGAAAAGAGATTGTTGTAAAGTCGTTCTTCTTCAGTCTTGTTATATAATTCACCAGGAAAATTTTCTATCGTTTTAATCAAAACATTTTTATTCAGAGGTAATTTTCCATTGTGATAAAAAGTATAATTTTCAATTCTTGTTGTATCACTGTACTCTCTCATCAATCCTGAAGAATTATTTTTATCGGGACTATATATACTTATCTCATAATCCTTTATCTTATATTTTTGGTGAAATTTCTCTTTTCCATCAATACTAAATCCCGGATTCTCGACAATCAGATTAATATCTGTCAATTTACTGTTCAACGATGAATCAATACGAAAATGAATATAGTCTTCCACAAATTTGTAAAATCCTTCGTCATTCAATATCCTCCTAATTCTGGATCTTTCTTTATCAAGAATATCAACATCGAATATCTCACCGCTTTTTATTAAGGTCTCGCTGTTAGCTTGTTCTATGTATTTTTCAATAGCCGGGTCTTTGAATTCATAATTGATATTTCGGATTAAATAAGGATCTCCTGTTTGAATTTTGTAAGTTAAATATGCCCGTTTATTTTTCAGTTCAACTTCATCACTTACTTTTGACTGGTAATAGCCTTTATTATAAAGATATTGAGTAATTTGCTCCATCGATTTTTCATGTAACCCCGGATCATAAATCACAGGAGGTTCACCTATTTCGCGCAGCATACTTTTTTCTTTATTCTTATCTGAAATATTATACAACCATAAATGGAATTTAATAAACCCCAGAATTTTTAAATTCTCTTTTTGCCGCAGATAATTAGCAACTTCATTTTTATCAACCTGCTTATTATCAATCTTGATATCGATATCACTCAACAAATACCTGTCATCCGGAACATAACGGGTAGAGCGGCATCCATTGAGAAGCAGAACTGCCAGAATAATTGTCAGCTTTAAAAATGTAATATTGTTGTTTACCAATTTCACTTTTGTACAAAAATAATAAACCTATTGTTTTGATATGAATACAGGCAACTATAATTTAGATGTTTGAAAAAACAGTATATGCTTAGTAAAAATAAGATAAAATTTATTAATTCATTAAGCCTTAAGAAATATAGGGATGAAAGTGGATTATTCATAGCAGAAGGTGAGAAATTAATTCAAGAATTAATCTCAGCAGGGTTTTCGATAGAAACTTTAATTCTTACTGAAAACTATCTTTCTGTATTTGGATCTGTTAATTGTGATAAGATAATTGCTTCCGATTCTGAAATAAAGAAAATAAGTTCGCGGGAAGCTCCTCAGGGAATTATTGCTATTTGCAAGAAAAAGCAAACTCAATTTTCATTGTCAAACATTAATAATAAATTAGTTATAGCCCTTGACGATATTCAGGATCCCGGAAATTTAGGAACTATAATAAGATTAGCTTCATGGTTTGGAATAGATAGTATAATCTGCTCACTGAATACTGTTGACTGCTATAATCCAAAAGTTATTCAATCAACCATGGGTGCTGTAGCTCATGTAGATATAATTTATACTGACCTTTTCATCTTTTTAACAGAAGCCCGTTCAAAGGGAATTCATATATACGGAACATTCCTCGATGGAATAAACATCTATAAATCAAATGAACTTAAAAATGGAATTCTCGTTTTTGGTAATGAAGGGAATGGCGTTTCTAAAGAAATAGAAAGGGTAGTTGAAACAAAATTGTTAATTCCTCCTTTCAATAATAATGAAACTGTTGAATCTTTAAACGTTTCTATGGCAGCTGCTATAGCAATCTCCGAGTTTAAACGAAGATCTATCTGATATTTAGTTTTTCACATATTTTTGAAGCGCAAACTTCACCATCTATAGCTGAAGATATAATTCCTCCGGCATAGCCTGCACCTTCTCCGCAAGGATATAAGCCTTTAATCTGTATATGTTCATTTGTGTCTTTATCTCTTGGAATTCTTACCGGAGATGATGTTCTGGATTCAAGTCCTACAACAATTGCTTCTTCGGTTACAAAGCCCCGGGCTTTATTTCCAATTAGCTTTAATCCTGTTTTCAGGCTTTCCTTTATAAAACCGGGAAACAACAAATTCAAATCAGCGCTCACTAATCCCGGATGATAAGATGTTTCCGGTAAGACAGATGACATCCTGTTGCTTAAAAAATCTGTCAGCCGCTGAGCAGGAGCATTTTGTGTTAATCCTCCCAGCTTGAAGCTCTTTTCTTCTAACTCTTCCTGAAATTTCAAACAAGCCAGATCTCCATATTTTTCATAGTTCTTTAGGTCGCCTACTCTGACCTCGGTTACAATACCGGAATTGGCAAACCTGCCATTTCTGAATGAAGAAGACATGCCATTTACTACCAGTTCATTATCACTTGTCGATGCCGGTACTATAATTCCTCCCGGACACATACAAAAAGAATAAACTCCCCTTCCGTTTGCTTGTTCTGCATAACTATATGTAGCAGCCGGAAGATATGGGCCTCGTTCATCACGATGATATTGAATTGAGTCAATCAAACTTTGTGGATGTTCTACCCTGAATCCTACAGCAAAACTTTTAGCTTCAAGCTTTATTCCTTTCTCATGAAGCATATAATACAATTCCTTAGCAGAGTGGCCAGCTGAAAGAATGATATTGTCAGATTTAAATGTTTCTCCGTTCAAAAGCTTAATGCCCTTTACTGAATCCCCAGAAACTTCAATATCAACTACTCTGGAATTAAAATAAATCTCTCCTCCGGAATTAATAATTGTTTCTCTAATCCTTTTTATAACTCCCGGTAATACATTTGTTCCAATATGAGGATGAGCATCAATTAAAATTTCTTCCTGAGCACCATGGTAATAAAATATTTCAAGTATTCTTCTGATATCACCTTTCTTCTTTGACCTTGTAAATAACTTACCATCTGAAAAAGTACCGGCTCCACCTTCACCAAAACCATAGTTAGAATCAGGATTTACCCCTTCATTGCGGTGAATTGCGGCAATATCTTTTTTCCTGCTGCTAACATCCTTTCCTCTTTCAAATATAATCGGTTTAATCCCTGATTCAATCAACTTAAGTGCAGCAAACAGTCCTGCAGGTCCTGCCCCAATAATAATAACCTCTTTGCTACTTCCAACATTTTGATATTTAAAATCAGGCTTTAGAATTACAGGAACCTCTCCTATATATGCTTCAATACCCAGATTAATCTTAATATTCCTATTACGGGCATCTGATGATTTACGCACAATCCTGAAATAATCTATATCAGTAGATCTTACATTCAACTTGTTGGCAATCTCCTTTTTAATACAGGCATCATCAGCAGCCTGTTCAGGCGAAAATTCGATATTTAATGAGTATTTCAATAGAAGTAATTTTTAAAAAAGCTATTCAAAATGAAAACTTAATACTATCATGTGCGAATTTAAGCTTTTTAAAGCTAATTGATAAAATTGATTTTGAGGATCTTCAGGCAATCCTTTAGAAAGAATATTTCCTATTCCGAAGCAATACTTTAATTCAGTCGATAATCGAAAGAACTGTAAATATAAATCCCATCCCACACCTGCTTCTATATAATAATTTGATTTTCGGAGCTGTAGAAGATCTTCTGTTGCAGATTTTGAAATATCTTGTCTGAGTGATATTCCGCCTATCATATAAGGTCGATGATTAATCATTCGCTTTGATTTATATTTCAACAACAGTGCAAAATCAAGATATGTAGATCTTACAATATGTTCATTCGTTATTCCTAAAACATTCGCGTCATAAATAGGAATATTATACACTACTTTTCGTTCTACAAATGATAACCCGGGAAGAAACCTTAAATCAAGATTCTCGGCCAACCTTAAATTTGAAACAATTCCAACGGTAAAACCAGGAGTCAGCGTAGCAACATCAGCTCTTAACTTATATCCAACTGAATCAAGAAGATTAGAAAACATAGAACTTGGTTCAGAAAACAATGGATTATCTTTTATAGTATTATAATGTTCAAAAGCAAAATCTGTAGTATTTAAGGCTAAGGTAAATCCAAAATGAATTTTCCTGTCATCGAATGTTGTCAGATTTGGTATTTCAAACCATTGAGCATTAACCCTAAAGAATATTAAAATAAACAATAGTATTGTCAGTATTCTTTTCATCATCAAATTTTAGAAAAAAACAAAAAAATATGAATTTTATTGCATTACAATGTGTTATAAATGAAATTTTAAAACGCAATTACATATTATAATAAAATTCAAACCTTTTCACCAATATATAATGTTGAAATTCCAAAAGTAAGCTTATACATTCTTGTAGCTGTAAATTCGCAATTCTCTAATATCTTTAAAAATTCGCTCCCTGATGGAAACTCTTTAATAGATTCAGGTAAATAATTGTACGCTTTAGAATTCCCGGAAATTAGTTTTCCAGCAGCGGGTATAAAAAATCTTGAATATATATTATAACACCACCTCACAAAATTGTTTTCCGGCTTGGAAAACTCAAGTATTAGTAAGGGCTTCCCTTTTTTAAGAATTCGTGCAATCTCTGTTAATCCTTTCTGAAGATTCTCAAAATTTCTAACACCGTAGGCTATGGTTGCAGCATCAAAACTTTCATTTTCAAATACTAAATTTTCAGCATCTCCTTCAAGAAGTGAGATTTCCTTTTTAAAATTAGACTTATCTACTTTAATCGTTCCAATCTTAATCATCTCAGAAGATAGGTCAACACCGGTAATGTCTTTAAATCCATTCTTAGCAGCCATAATAGATAAATCTGCAGTCCCCGTAGCAATATCAATAATTTTCCCTGGTTGATACTTTTTAAGCTCATTTATCAACTTTCTCCTCCAATATACATCAATACCCATTGATAAGAAATGATTCAAAAAATCATAATTGCGGGCAATGCTATTAAACATCGCCCGCACATTATTTTTGCTTTTATTTTCAATAAAATTTTCTTTCAACTTTATTCTCTTAAAACGTTTCAGACATCTTATCAATAAACCCAAAAGATTCATCATCAATTCTGATTTCGCCTTTAGTTACATGACCCAGTGTGAAGAAAGGAATACCTGATTCAAACATGAAATCAACAAATTCATCTTCCTTATTTTTTGAGACTCCTACAACAATTCTACCCATAGATTCTCCAAAAAGGAAGGAATCAATTCTGGTTTCAGCTGCAGTTGTTATATCAAATCCTAAACCGTTTACCCAACCGGCTCTCATCAATGTAAAAAATAATCCTCCTTTTGCTACAGGAGAAGCACTATCAATTAAATCTTTTTCAATTAGTTTAGAAGTAATCTTCAAGATTTTTGATTCAAATCTTAAATCAAATTCCGGCAGTGGGGATTCAGTAACACCATGGAAAAATTCAAGATAATCTGAACCGGCTATATCATTTGCAACATTTCCAATCATAAAAATATTGTTTCCTTTATTCTTAAAATTCTGACTCATAGTCTTAATTGATTTCTCTTTACTAACCGGGAAAACGCCTAACAAGGTTACAAACATTGTTGGTTGTTGATTTTCAGGCTCATCAAAGAAATCAAACCTTATTTTCTTATTTGAAATTTTAAGATTATAAGCAGCAGCAGCATTTTCGAGACCTGCTTTTGCTCCTGAGGCAATAAATTGACCATTAGGGTCACTATAATTTATATGATAAAGCATAGCTGTTATTGCAATCGGTTTTGCACCCATGCAAACCATTTTTCTTGCAGCTCGTGAAACCAATATTTCGGCAGCTTTTTGAGGATCAGTTTCTAAATGCCGATGCATCGCATGAGCAGTTAAGGACATTATCTTATTGTCATCTCCTAATTCAAAAATACCTGATTCATCATTTCCTTCACCAGCCATTTTAACAGGATCAGGGACCATATCAGTAAAATCGTTAAAATAATTTAAAGGTGAAAGATTGGGATTTACCATTAAATTAAAAATCACCTCGTTTATGTTTTCCGGTTCAGGAATTTGTTCGATATCAAATTCGATATTTGTTTCTTCTGTATTCATATCTGAAATTTTTGACAAATTTAATCAAAGCTTTGTATATTGGTGAAAGTAAATAAAATGATTTGCAAGTCATAATCTTTTTATTTACTTTTTTAATAGATTTGTTTTTTAATACTTTTTGTTGATGAATAAAATTGCGTTAATAACAGGAGCTACATCAGGAATAGGCAAGGCAACAGCTTTAATATTATCAAAAAACGGATATGATATAATCATAACAGGTAGAAGAATAAAGCTACTCGCTTCACTCGAGAATGAAATAAAAACTACTTCAAACTCACAAGTAATTTCACTTAGTTTTGATGTACGTGATAAAAATCAAGTCGAAAATCAAATTGACAATCTTCCGGAAAAATGGAAGAATATAGATTTACTTATTAATAATGCCGGTTTATCATTAGGTCTTGAGCCTCTGAATGAAGGTTCAATCGATGACTGGGAAACAATGATCGATACAAACATTAAGGGATTGCTTTTTATGTCAAGAAAGGTTGCAAACCTCATGATTCCGCGAAATAGAGGTCATATAATAAATATTTCTTCTGTTGCTGGAAAAGAAGTGTACCCAAACGGAAATGTTTATTGTGCAACAAAACATGCTGTTGAAGCTTTGACAAAAGGATTACGAATTGATTTACTAAAACATAATATCAAAGTTGGTTCCGTTAGTCCCGGTATGGTAGAAACAGAATTTTCTTTAGTCCGTTTTCATGGTGATGCTGAAAAAGCATCTTCTGTTTATAATGGGCTTACCCCTCTATATGCGGAAGATATTGCAGAAGCCATTTTATTTATGGTTACAAGACCTCCTCATGTCAACATAGACGATATTTTTATAATGCCTTCTGCTCAAGGCTCAGCAAGAGATACAATCAGAAATCAATAAAGAATTTAACTACATAAAACCTTGTTCCTTCAATACTTCGAGAATTTTTATTGAAAAATACTCATTGTCTGCTTTCTTATATCTTACATCTGTAAATACCTGAGCTAATGAATTCTTATCATTTTCTGCAATGTATTTCAAATTTTCTTCCAGCAATTCTTTTTCCTGATAATAGCTTCTGATATCATTATCTGAATAATCTGAATATTTCTCCTTGTGAATTATTGATTTTAATGGTAATCTTTCAACCTGCTTCAGATCTTCGTCAGGCCATCCAATTGTTAATGTAGTAATTGGAACAACACCTTTAGGTAAATTTAAAACATCAATTATTCCTTTAGCATTATAAATTGTAGTGCCCAGATAACAAATCCCTAAACCCTTTGATTCTGCAGCAATTGCAATATTCTGTGCGAATAACAAGGCATCTGTCATTGCAGTTAGAAAAGATAAAAAATTATCATACCCGGGTTGAGCATTATTAATAAAACACCACTTTTTAAAACGGTTAAAATCTGCACATATTGTAAGAACATTAGGCGCATTTTCAATCATCTTTTGATTAAAATGAAAAGGAGAAAGCAGTTTTTTTATTTGAACATCGCTTGTACTTATCAAAGAATATAACTGCATATTTCCTGTTGTTGATGCTCTGCATCCAGCTTCAACTATTTCATCTAATAGCTCTTCAGAAATAGGCTCGTTTGTATATCTTCTTATAGATTTATGCTTAAGTAATATATCAATCATTTTTGTAATTGTTTCAATTTTCTGGCAATATATACAAATACATAAAAATAAAAAAGGGAGATCTACGACCTCCCTTTTTTAATCAATCAATTCGGTATTACCTCTTAATAATCCTTTCAGTTTTGGCTACTCCATCTTCAGTGTGCAATGAGATGAAATAAACGCCACTACGCAATTCACTTGTAGAAATTGTATTGTTAGGATTAATAATTTCTTTAACTAATTGTCCTGCAATATTAGTGATAACAGCCTTAGTTATCTTAACATCGTTAGAAACGTTTAAAGAAATGTATTTATCGAATGGGTTCGGATAAACTTTCATTGAAAGTGCATTGTTGTCAACACCGTTAAGAACTGACAAGTCAGTAATGTCACCTTCCATACGTGGTTCAACTTTGTAATCTGCATTACGCTGGTAAACAACACCTATTACTGCGTATTTATGATCTAAGATTGAACTGTATGTTCCATAGATATAATTACTTACAGCAATTGTAATGTTTTTATCAGTTTTAACAGCCCAGTCTGCTGAACCTGCGTAACTTGAAGTTGCGCGACCAATTACTTTTACAAGAACACTTTCGTATTTTTCAGCAACAGCTTCAGTAGCTGCTACTTCTATTGGAGTAACTGTTAAGAGCTTAGCGATTGGAACAAGAGTTTCAACACTTACTATTTCAGTTAAGCCATTGTATTCATCAACTGTACCGATAAGTTCGAATGAACCTCCAATGTTGACATCGCCTACAAACTGAGTACTGTATACATATACACCACTCCATGCAGCAACAGCATCCTGGATATAGAATCCGTTCTTATCAATTGCAGTTACAACACCCTTAGTACGTATTTTCTGACCATCAAGTGGTGAAGCATCAGCTGAACCCTGAATAGCACTGATAGCTGTGAAATCCATAACAGGAACTTCTTCAATAAGTACAACGTTAGTTGCAACACCGAAGTCAACACCTGAAATATCAAATCCATAAGCTTTATAAGTACCTGGTTCAAGACCTTCAACACTAACAGATACTGCAGTTCCGGCAGTTACAACTGTAGCTGCAACGGCTTTTTTCTGAGAAATAGCTGAAAGTAATGCTGCTGTATTAGCCGGTACACCTTCTTCAGCAAGATATACAGTTCCAAGTTCATTGCTTGTAATTTCTACTGTATTCCCTGCAATATTGAATAATGTGTCAGCGACAACACTTACAACAGGTTTACTGAAATCACCAGTTGTGAAAATCCATTGGTTAGCATCAGTTACACCTGCGAATTCATTTCCAGCTTCGTCAATTACAGCACCTGTAGCAACAGTGATACTATATGTAGTATTTTCTTGCAAGCCGCTTACAGATACTTCTAACTTATTACCATTGATCATAGAATCAGCGATTAAGTAATAGAAGTAATGAATTCCTTCACCTTCTTCACGAGGGCCATCCCACTGGTCAGCAACAGTAAGGAATGCGTCTTTACTTGTACCAGCTTTGATTATCCTTTCATCACAGAAATCTATAACAATTTTTGTATCTAAAGTAACGCCCTTTTCAGCTCTTTGAGGAGAAATCAGGTTCGCACATGGTAAGAATTCACCATCATAGATTGATAATATCCAACCTGCTGTATCTTGGATACATTTCTTACCAACTTCAGCAGCAGTTGCATCTACAAATGCACCTTCATCGATTAAGATGTAGTATTCACCAAATCCTAATTTCTTTGGAGCATAAGTGTAAATTGAATCGCCTGAAGCTGCAGTAAATTTATCTGCAGATATAGTTTCAACAATTGAATCATTGTCTTTGTCATAGATTACAACATTTCCAGTTGCAGGTTTTACTGCATCATCAAAGTTGATAAATATTTCTAATCCTAAATAATCAGGAGCAGATGTTGGTGATCCAGTTGCTATTGGAGCTGAGATATCATCAACCTGGAATGATAATTCTGTTGAATCAATCATATTAGAAGTACTACAACCTTCGTTAACATCCACAAATGCACCTTCTTCGATAACTACTGCATAAGTAGCTTCGCTTACAAGAGCTTTTAATGGATATGTATAAGTAATACTATCTAAAGTTGCCAAACTGTCAACAAGTACTGGTACTTCATTAATAGTGATTTTCTTACCCTTTACAATATTAACAAATTCACTGAATTCGATTGTTAATACTGTGTCAGCAGTTACTGCCATTTCCGGAGTTATAGCTTTAACTGTTGGAGCGGTATTATCACCTGTCTTGAATGTCCATGAGAATTCTTCATTTTCAAGCGGAGATACATCACCGTCTGCTAAGAAACGTGCAGGTACTGTTACTTTTATAACTGTTGTGTCAGGTAATATGATTCCTTCAGGTAATGAAATTGTAACTTTATTAATATTTACAGAATCAACAGCTACATTTTCCATTGGAACTTCAGCTATATCTTTACCTAACGTGTTATTATAAATCTTAATTGTACCTTCCTTTAAAACAACACCCTTTGATTCTTTAAATAACATTGTAAGAATCGGTGTAGCTTCAACACATTCTTGACCATTAAATGACAATGAAACTGAATCCGGTAATGGATTTGTATTGTCACCTGTCTGGAATTTCCATGTGCCTACGCAGTCACCAGGAATGCCGGTAGATCCGTTTGATTTATCACCAATTGCATTTGGTAATACATTTACAGTATAATCAGTTTCATCTAACATGAATTTGCTGATGTCTACAGTCAATGTATTTCCTTCACACATTGTATCTACGACAGTTATATTCTCTGTCACTAATGTTCCTGAAGCATCTAAATATGACAATTGAATCTTACCACCAGTAGCCTGAATTGGTTCACCAAATTTAACTACCAATGTACTAGCTTCTTCAATTGTAAGGTTAAGACCTTGTTCAGTTCCATCAACTTTGTTAGGACTAACAATTTCTGATTCGCAAACGAATGTATCGTCACAACCTGTCTGGAATCTCCATACAAATGGATTAAGAATACCATCAAAGTAAGAAGTGCTTCCAGGATTTGCATTAACTATCGCACGTTGTTCTATCAATACATAGTAACATTCTGCATAGTCAGGAGAACCTGTCTTTTTATTAATGCAATCACGAAGTGTAACACCCTTAATTGTGACTTTATTTGTTCCGTCGAATATTACAGATTCATCATTGATATCTAATGAATCCCAAAGAATTTGTGATTCTAAAGATGTTGCAGGATCGTAATGATATTCGTAAATCCTAATCATTCCACCATCTTTAATATTGGCAGCAACATTTATAGGATTTTTATTTCCATCATCGAAAGTCATTGAAAGATCAGCAATTACATAACCTTTATCATTAGCTGCTAATGTGTCATAAACCCATTTTTCAGCACCGATATGATTATATTTAGGATCTTTAGAAGCAAGCTTTGGTTTTGCATCATTAGTTACAGTAAATGCCCAAGAAGTTGAGTCATGAACTCCTACCCAGAATTGTGGTGTTGAAATATTCTTATCAGAAATACAGTTTCCATCAACTCTTATGTAATATTGACCATTGCTGGTAAAAGGATTTACCGGCTTGAAAGAAATTACATTTTCGTCAAGTAGATTAGCACCTGAAAGTTCGTAATTTGGTTTACCACCTATGTTGAATTCAATTACTTCAACGATGTTACCAAAGTCTTCTCCAGGATTATCTATATCCGCTTTTTGATAGATATATAATTCACAATCTGTAGAAGCACTTACATTGATATTTTCATCAAATGTAATAGATAATTCACTGTTACGTGGTGCATTTATACCGGTAGGAGAATATCCTTTTGCAATCGGTGCATCAGAATCAGCAGTTTTAAAACTCCATTGGAATTTATCGTTTGCTGGATCAGTAGCCTTTTCCGGATCAATTGCATCGTTCGGATTTGCAACACATTTCATTGCATCATAATCTGTAACAAAACCTTGAGGTACTTCTACATAGTAAGTAGTAAATTTGTCAAGTTCATTAACCGGAATAACAAGAACTGAATCGTTCTTCTCATCAACTTTACACTGGCTGGCACCAATCCTTTTATATACTTTACCGTTCAAACTGTAAATAATAAGAGAATCTTTTCCAACAGCAATTTGCTCATTGAAATATATTGCTATAGAATCTTTACCAACAGTAACATCCACATTCCTAGTAGTTGTGTTTTTGGTATATTTAATAGTCGTGGTTCCTGTATTTAATTGATTATCAACACCATCAGCATCGTTAGCAGGATAGAACGCTAACGCTTTAGGATTTTGGGTGTCTTTAACTCTAAAAATACATTCACTTCCAAGGAATTCATTTCCTTTTGGAATACGAATTGTATCTTTTACAGAACCCGCTTTGAATACTATTTTGTAATAGTGTTCTGAAAGCAATGGAGCGCTAGGATATATATCAATATCTTTCCCGTTTGCATTAACAACAGCTTTTGAAAGCTTAACAGCTGGTCCTGCAACAGACTTATCAGATGTCCCAAGATCAAAGATATTGAGGAAATCACCTGAAGAAGTATTAAGAAGATCAGCTTCAGTTAACGGTAGGTTCGCATGAGTCCACCAAGCAACCTGTGAATAATCTTGAGGTGTTTTAACAACAGGTACACTAAATGATAACCTTAATGGAGCTAATTCACTTACACATTTTTTACCACAGATTGTATCACCCTTAGAGTCAGTAATTGTCAATGTAGGAGGAGTATCATCCCTTGTGCCAATTGTCCAAGGTTTATATGTACCATTATATTGGTTAGTATCCTTAGAACAAGCATCTACATCATCATAAAATAGATCCTTAAGTGAAATTTCATATTCAGTATTGCTTCTTAATCCTAAACTATCAGAAAAAGCAGGAGCCAATTTAGGAGTCCAATGGTCTCTAGCCTGATAAATTTCAATTACGAAATTGTCAGCGCCTACTGTCCTGAATACACATACTGAATCTTTAGCTGAAAAGACTTTCGCACTATTTGCTACAAAATAAAGATCTTTATTGTCAGTTTTATTCTTTATAGTAATAGCAGCAATAAGTTCATCTCTAACTTTAATATTAGTTATTGCATATAATTTATCATCTTTATCTGATCCACTAACATTTTTCAGATAAACAGGTTCATCAAACTGAACCTTCAATACTGATGTAGTAGCAATACCAGTTTTACCTTCACCTTCATTCAATGTTATAGGTGCACTAGGTTTATAATCTGGATCTCCATATACAATTCCTAAATAAGTTAAATCTTCAACAATAGACAATGTTGCATTAGGAGCCTGGTGATCGCTAACAGTAAAGAACCAAGTCAATGGTAAAGTTCCATTATTGTAATTATCAATGTATGCATTAGCAGATACTTCTACTTTATAAGTTGAATCACTTAGTAATGCATAACTTGTAGGTATAGTAACTACAATTTCACCCTTAGCATTTGTCGCAAATGTACTAGATTGAACTGGTATATTTTCATGAATATCTAAAGCTCCAGTTCCTTTATTTACCTTAAAGATACGGACAAAAGCTTCTAAAGCTGTAGCCTTTGGATTTGGTTTAACACCATTAGGATCTTTAAATGTAATTTTAATACTATCTTCTTCAAATGCACAAGGACCAGGAGACCAATTAACTAATGAAGGAGAAGTTTTATCTTCAGTAAGGAATAGCATATTACCCTTACCAACCCATTCATTAAAGTAATTAGCAGAACATGTAGAAACATCCTTAATTGCAAAACGATCAATTTCAAGATAATAACGTTTCTGATCAGCAAGTGCCTTTTTATAACCAAGCGCTTTTGCAGCTGCTATTGGCATTAATGCATCAGCAGCAGTTGAAACTTTTGTTGAATCAAGTGGATACAACACTAAAGTATCACCTCTTGAAATATCATAAGCCAAAGGAATACCTAAGTTGTTGTCTGCATCACGCAGTACAATCCTGGATGAAGTAGTAATATCATCAGTAAGAGTGATATCTTCGTTGAATACTAACATTATGCTGTCCGCTACAGGGAAACTCATGTTAATAGTATCACGCGAAGGATATTGCTCAGTTAATGTAGGAACATCATTATCACAGAACTTACCATGAATAACAGATGAAATTATTGTACCGTTTGGTGAAGGACGTATATCCTTTATACGGTATAATTCAGTTTCAATTGACCAAGGAGCTTTATATGGCTCTTGTTTCAAGATATCTTCTTCCTTAGCATATATGTCACTTTCTTTGTCTTGTGCATAAACAATAATATCTACTTCGTAACCAGTTGTTTGATCGCGATCAAGCTGGACTGTGAAAGTGAAATCAAAAGGTGTTTTGTCTGTTGCTGCTTCACCTGCTGCAATACCAAGAGTCTTATAATCCTTACCCCAAATTACATTATTATAAGCAGTTTCCTTTGGATAACTTCCGTCATGCGCAACAACTAAGTAGCGTATTGTGCCCGGTTCATCCAATGATCCTGTTACTGTAATGCTCTTACCTGTTGTTTTTGTACCATCAACAGTTGGAGCAACATCAAATGCTGGATTAGAAATATCTTCTGTCATGAATTCAACAGAGAAATTTTTAATCACATTCGAATTAGCATCCATTAATTCTGCATTAGAACCACTAGCAGCATTTACAAAACTCAATTTATACAAGGTTGAATCTTTCAATGATCTAGTATTATCAGTCAAACTCCAGGCAGAACCATCAACGTCACGAGGAACAATGCGAATCTTTTGTTGGTTTTCAACATCTTGAATAGTAGAACCTACAAATTCAACATCAAAATCAACAGGAGTAGTACCTCTTGTTAATGTGAAATATCCACTTAAATTCTGAGAAGTTAAATCTTCACCATCTTTTCTTGTAGGTTTCTCATCAATATAAGCATACAAATAAGAAGTAGTAGCTACATGTACAGCCTTATCTTTAGGCCAGAAAG
Organism: uncultured Prolixibacteraceae bacterium; assembly: GCA_964443445.1. Taxonomy (GTDB): domain Bacteria; phylum Bacteroidota; class Bacteroidia; order Bacteroidales; family Prolixibacteraceae; genus CAYMTR01. Next base: position 19,985 of record CAYUEI010000019.1, read on the forward strand.
CAATCTTTGGTGCTGTTTTATCACCAATACTGAAAGTCCAGTTACAAGATGCATCATTTTCTGGATAAGTAAGTATAGGAGGAACAGTAGGAGTTACCAATGCAGGAGTAGTGCCTGAACCGTTTAATTCCTGGAAAGCTCCGTCTTCAATGTTTACAGCATAACTACCATTCCATTTAAAACCGTCAAAAGTTTTACCATCGGCTTGATTGATTATACCGTCTTTTGTGGTTAATTTATATATACTTTTTGTTCCGGAAGATTTAAACTGATCTGCTGCTACTGATAACTTAATAGGAGATGCACTAGTTTCGCTTGTAATTACAATTTGTACATACTTATTAGCTACCGGATCAACATCTTCAGAAAATTCAATAACTAATACCGGTGTAACAGAATTTTCATATTTCCCGATTTCAACTCCACCAGTCAGTTCATAATATGGACTAAACTTTCCACACTTAAAAGTTGGAGGAGGATTAGTTCCGGTACCGAATGTGTAAGTAGTTTCATCTTTAACTTCTACATTAGCTATATCGGCATTATTCTTTACAAAACCTTCAGGTATGTTAATATAATAAGCCGAATTGTAAGCTAAATAAGATGCAAATAAATTTCTTGCAAAAACAATTGTATCACCTCTTGAGTCATTACCAAGAGAAGCATCAATCGCACAAATTCTTGTGTTTGAGCTTCCTGTAGTCTTTCTCCAAATTTCAAGTAATTTTCCTTTTTGCAATTTAACATTCTCATCGAATACAATAATAATGTCAGTTGTATCAAGATCTAACAAATTTGTTGTAGAAGGATGATAGATAATTTCAGCAACTGTTTCTTTATCGATAGGTCCCGGAATATCATGAGGGATCATAGCAGTAATTACAGGAGCTGTATTATCTTTTGTTAGTATAGCTTTAAATGGAATCGCTGTTGATGGATAAGTACAATTTCCTGAACTTGGTAAATTGTTCATACCATTAATAGGATTGAATTTAATCCAATAAGCATTGTTAGCACCCCATCTTGGGTTAGTAGCAATTTGTTTACTGCGGTGCATATCAAAAATAAAATTCACAGCAGTACCA